>JAIBBS010000030.1 GCA_019694555.1 Nannocystaceae bacterium | reverse complement strand
AGCAGCGCGTCGCGCTCGTCGTCGGCGAGCGGACGGCGATAGGCGCGGCGACCGAACTCGGACACGAACTGCAGCGCGCGCGCGTCGGGGTCGCCGCCGTCGGGCGGCACGATCGCGGCCAGCAGCGTGGGGTCGCCCGTGACCATCTCCGCGATCTGCACCGCGGCGCGCTGATAGCTCTGCCACAGCGCCTGATCGACCTCGAGCGTGGCGGCGTTGTTGTCGAACAGGAAGCCGCCGACGTTGGGATCGGTGCGGAAGTCGGCCGACAGCCCGGTGGGCTCGGGCAGATACAGCAGGTCCTGCACCGTGTTCTCCCACTGCACGTGGGTCAGGCGGAACAGGCGGGTCGTCGGTGCCGGCAGCTCGTCGGCCGGACCGGCGTCGCCGCCATCGTTGCCGTCGGTGGTGCCGGCGTCCCCGGCATCGTTGCCGCCGTCACCGTCGGCGCCCGCGGTGCCACCGCCCAGCCCGGTGTAGCAGCCGGTTGCTGCGAGCATCGCGAGGAGCCCTGCGGACCCCAGCGAACTCGCCCATGCGCGTCGTGCCATGAACCCTCGACCCCCGAGCAAACCGTACGCAACGACGGCGGCGCATGGAAGGGGTTGCACGCCGCGATCTTCGCGAGCGAGGTGACCCCCCGTGCACGATCGCGGGCCCGTGGCAGCGCACGCGGTGGCTGCGACTACAGACCCGGCAGCGGATCCCCGCCGCGCGGCGGATCCGCGCCTGCGCCCAGGTGCGCGGCGATGAAATCATCCGGTGTGGCTCCGGGCCCCCGCGCGATCCCCAGGGCATCGCGCAGACGGATCCAGTCGCGCGCCCACTCCGCCTGCGGCTCGAGGATCGCGTCCGCATCGATGTCGGCGACGCCGCGGAAGTTGAGCGCGCAGGTGCGGACCTCGTGGGGTCGATCGGGGTGCCACAGCGGGATGCCGTACTTGCGGCAGATCCGGGGACGGTGATCGTACAAGCGGCAGCGCGCCTGCTCGTCGAGCACGGGGCAGGGCATGCGGCGCTCGGGTTGCCACGCGGCTGCGCGCGCGAGGATGTCGTCGCGCACCGCGGGCGCGAGCGCGGCCAAGCCTTCGCGCAGCAGCTCGCCCTCGAGCGCGCTGACGCGGAAGCTCTGGTGGCAGCAATCACCGCAGCCGGGCGCGCAGCGGATGTGCTCGCGCCAGCGCGCGACCACGGGCGCGACGCCGTCGTCGATCAGGCGCAGGTGGCCGCGCAGTCGCTCGCGTCGTCGCGGGTCCACGGTCGGCTCAGTCTCTGGAGAGGAAGCTCCGCTGCCTCTGCCCGTGCCCGGCCACGCCGGTCACGGGACCCCTCTTTGCAGTCGCTTCGCGACGGGAGCCCGTCAGCATTCGCGGCCAGCCTCTCAGTGCACGTGCACGATCGGGTCGAACAACCACTTGGCCTCGTAGCGTCCGGCTTCGACCGACGCGACGATCTCGGCCGCGACCCGCGGCATCTCGTCGGGCGAGTGCTCGCCGCCCTGGTAGTAGAAGTGCTCGTGGCCGTGCTTGTCGCGCTCGAGCCACGCGTCGAGGTCGTCGACGCACAGGATGTGCCCGGCGTGCCAGCGTCGCAGGATGTTGTCGACGGTGATGTCGTCCGAGACGCTGTCGTGCAGCTTGCCGATGCGGCGCGACTCGGCCGACAGCTCGTCGAGTCGGTTGCTGACCACCAGCGCGAGCTCGCCGTCGCCCGCCAGCGCGGTGAGCTCGTACTGACCGCCCCAGTAGCGCCCGTTGATGTAGACGTACGGCGGCACCATCACGTCGGTGAGGCCCGCGAGCTGGCGCTTGGTCTGGGGCGGCTCGCGATCCAGATCCATGACGCGCACGGTGGTCTCGATGCCATCGAACAGCGCGGCGATGGCCGCGACCGCGTCGGCCTCGCGCTCGGTGGCGTAGATCACCACCATCGTGTCCTCGGGCTTGAGCCCGTGCTCGGCGCGGGCGTGCACGCGCTCGAGCACGCTGGCGCGATCGCTGCGCGGGCTCGGCTCGGGTGCCGGGGGCGTCGCCGCCGATGCGGTCGTCACCGTCGCGCTCGGCTCGACGGCGGGCGCCGGTTCGGGCGCCGCGGCGGCGTCGGGCTCGGCCTCGGCCCGTGCGGTGATGCGCTCGATCGCCGCCGCCAGCGGTGCGGGCGCCGCCTGCACCACGCGATCGCGCAGCCGCGAGGCCGCGTCCTTGACCTCGTCGGGCAGGGCCTGCTCCGCCATCTGGCGCGCGCGCCCCAACAGGCGCAACAACGTGGGCTGCTTCGACATCCGCGGGCTCTCCGGGGCGCGAGCATAGGCGAGTGCCCGGCGGTGGGGCCAGCGCCGCCGGCGTGCGTCGTCCGACGTGCGACTGCGCGCCGGTGCGCGGGCCTTCCAGGCGGGCTCGGCTTGAGGCATGGTCCGCACGCCATGGCCGTCGACGACCGCACGATGTTCGAGATCTACCGCGAGTCGGACTACAACCGCAGCTACCGGTCGATCTTCTACACCGAGCTCGACGAGCACGAGCGCGAGCGCGAGATCGCCAAGGCCGCCAACGGCGACACCATCTTCTCGGGCTACGTCCACGACGCGCACAAGGACGCGGCGCGCGAGCGCATCGCGGCGATCGTCGACGAGCTCAATGCCTTGGACGAGGACGAGCCGCCGCTGCCGGTCGCCGAGATCGAGCGCCGCCTCGGCGACGTGCTCGCGCCGGCGCCGGGAATCTGATCAGCCCTGCGGCACGAGCGGGACCTCGAGTCGCTGATCGGGCCGCAGGTGGCAGCCATCGCTGAGGACCTCGTGCTCGATGCTCTTGGGCTCGTAGCCCTCGGCCTCGATGACCAGCTGCACGACGCCGTCGCGGGTGCTCTCGGGCAGCGGCACCCACAGGTACAGGCACGTCTCGCTCAACCCGGTGTCGGTGATGTCCGGGTCGCCGCAGCCGAACATCGGCAGCTCGGTGTCCTCGAAGCTGCCCTCGACGTGCACGCGCGCGACTGCAGTGTTGTCGGTCGTGCCCAGGTGCAGCTCGAACAGCGGTCCGCGCTCGAGCGTGCAGCTCTCGTCGTCGCAGGCGGGCAGCAGCGGCAGCAGCAGCGCCGCGGCCCAGGCGAGGCCTCGCCGGGGGGCGAAACCGCGGCGGCGGGGCGTGGGGCGCGGGGGGTCGCCGTGCATCGCAGCACGCATCGAAGCACGGATCGGGCCCGCAGGGCCAGCGCGGTGGCACCGCGGGCGGATCGCGATCGGCGTTTTGCGTCCCACGCTCCCACCCTTCACACCGGCCTGACACCGGCCTTCACACCGGCCTCACACCGGCCTGACACCCGTGTCAGCCTTGCCGCACGTGCGCGCCTGCCGTAGACTGGGATTTGTTGGTGTTGGCTGGCCCGTGGACGGGCCGATGGTCGAACGGTTGGGTGGTCGAGTCATGCAACGAGTTGGTTGGGTTGCGAAGGGTCTGTCGCTGAGTGCATTGACGATTGCGGTCGCTTGCGGCCGAGCGATCGATCCTGGCGCCGAAGGGGGCGAAGGCGAGAGCGGCAGCAGCAGCGGCGACGCTTCGGATTCGGCGACGAACACGTCGGCGACCACGATGGAGCTGCCGCCCGCGGACTGCGTCTACGGCGAGCAGCCGGTGGCGCACGGCGAGAGCTACGAGACCGCGGATGGCTGCGTCACGTACCGCTGCGACAACGGCGCGCTGATGGTCGAGGTCGACAACCGCACCGTGGTCGACGGCGATCTCGAGCTCGCGACCCAGGCCGAGGTCGACGCGCAAGCGTGCGTGGGTTCGATCATGGGCGATCTGGTGATCAGCGGCACCGCGGCGGACCTGCGGCCGCTCGCGCAGCTGACCTTCGTCGGCGGCATGGTCGACATCTCGGCCAGCGACGCGGTGAGCCTGACCGGGCTCGAGCAGCTGGGCGAGATCGGGGCCGGTCTCACCATCGCCGGCAACGCCCAGCTGACGACGCTGGCGTTCCAGCCGTACATGAGCGTGTTCGGCGACGTGATCATCGACGACAACGACGCGCTGGCGTCGCTGGCGGGCGCGGGCTTCATCGGCCAGTGCGCGTTCTGTTCCGGCGGCGACGAGGGCGAGGGCACCACCGGCGTCGACGACCCTGCGGGCGGCGACACCGGCGGCGCCGAGGATCCCGGCGGTACCTTCTACGGCAACATCGTCATCAGCAACAACGACGTGCTGGTCGACATCGGCGCGCTGGGCAACCTCACCTACGCGTGGGCCGACGTGCGGTTCCAGAACAACGCGGCGCTCGCGAGCCTGCTGGCGATGCCGCTGGTGCAGGTCCGCGGCGACTTCGAGATCAGCAACCACGCGGCGATG
Source organism: Nannocystaceae bacterium (assembly GCA_019694555.1). Taxonomy (GTDB): domain Bacteria; phylum Myxococcota_A; class Polyangia; order Nannocystales; family Nannocystaceae; genus Xiheibacterium. The sequence goes on along the minus strand of JAIBBS010000030.1, from coordinate 53,816 downwards.
CTCGACAGCGAGGCGCAGGGCTTCGCCGCCGGCATCGACGTGTGGGGGACGCGGACGGTCTGCGGCAACCAGGGCGGCGTCGCGTGCCCGTGAGGGCTCGGTCTGTCGCGAGGATGCGCGGCCGAGCCGGTCACGGGCCGTCGGCTGCTCAGCGCGTGCCGACGCGCAGGTCGATCTGCTGGCTTCGCAGCTGCAGGCCGTAGACCAGGCACGGATCGCCGCCGAGGCTCTCGGTGTTGACGAGGTAGCTGTCGGCGTCGCCGTCGTCGTCGGTCAGCGACACGCGTAGCAGCTCGCGGTCGGAGAAGCCGTCGACCAGCTCGACCGCACCGAGTGCGGGCGACTGGCCGTCGACGTCCGCGACCGCGGTGATGGCCGCCTTGGCCGCGTCGCTGCACGCGGCGCTGGGCTTGCCCACCGGCGCGCCGCCTTGGTCCTGCAGATCGATCTCCTGCGACACCAGCTGCGCGCCGTAGATCAGGCACGGGTCGCCACCGAGGGTCTCGGCGTTGATCATCCACTGCTCGGGCTCGCTGCCGGGCTCGGCGTCGGGATCGGGCGTCATGGTCGCGCGGATGAGCTCGTGATCGCTCAACGCGTCGACCAGCTCGAACGACGCGACCGTGCCCGCGCTCGACGACAGCGGGCCCAGCTCGGCCAGCAGCGCCGCCGCGGCGGTGCGGCACGACGCCGACGGCTGCGCGACGCCGCCGCAGTCGGGATCGGGCTGGCTGCAGAAGTCGTCGCAGGCGCCGTCGCCGTACCAGCCCAGCTCGCCGCACAGATCGCAGCCCGCGGGCTTGCCGATCTCCTGGCACAGATCGTCGCTCGCATCCTTCTTGCCGTCGGCCTGGCCCGCGTCCTGCTTCGTCACGGCACCACCGCCGCCCGGGTCGTCATCGCCGTCGCAGGCGAGCAGGGCCGCGCAGGCGGCGAGCGAGAGCAGCGAGAACGGACGGAGCGAGGTGTGCGGCATGGCGTGGACTCGATGTCCCTGCACCGTGCGCGCGCGCTGGCGATGGTTCCTGGGCGCAAGGCCAGGAATTCACCCCGTCGTCGCGCGTGTCGTGGGCTCGCAATCGGTTCACGCGACCGGGCGTGAACGATGTCATCGCCTCACGCGGCGCTGGGGCCCGGGGTCATGCCGCGCAGGAAGAACGCCATCAGTTCCTCTGCGACCGCCTCGGGCTGCGCGAAGCTGCGCTCGCGCGCGCGCAGGCCCGCGTCCTCGCCGTGGGCCGCGAGCATGTGCACCAGCGCGAGCCGCAGTCCGCCCAGCGCGGTCACGGCCACGGTGTGCACGTCGCACTGCCGCACCAGCCGCAGGCCCTGACCGACGCGCAGCGCGTCCTCGATGAGCGTGAGCGCCTGTTCGAAGAACAGGTTCACGCGCGCGCGGCTCTCTTCGTCGAAGCTGGTGGGGTCGCGCAAGATGATGCTCGCGAGCTCCTCGTGCGCGACCACGGTCATGACGATGCGGCGGAAGTTCGCGCGCAGCTGATCGAGCGGGGCATCGGCGCCGGGCTCGAGCGAGATGCGGTGGATCTGCGTGCGGATGAGCCGGAGGAACTCGTCCACCAGCACGCTGAAGATCTCCTGCTTGCTGGTGAAGTACAGGTAGAAGGTCCCGCGCGCGATGCGAGCCTCGTCGATGATGTCGTGCACCGACGCCTGGTGATAGCCCTTGTCGCGGAACACCCGCTGCGCCGCCTGCAGGATCGCCTCGCGTCGCTCGTGACGGCGTCGCTCCGCACGCAGCGCGCGCCCGTCGGGCGCCTCGTCGCCGCCGTCGAGCTCGACGACGTCCTCGTCGCGCCCTTCGGCGTCGGGCGGCGTCGCTGGTCCTTGGTTGTCGCGTTCGCGGCCCACGTCGTCGGCGGCAGTCTACGCCGGCGCCGAGGCCTGGGCTCGCGCGGCGTGGTCGCTTGCGTTGGAAAGCTCACGGTTGATCGCGCGGACCTCGGACCCGCCCGCGTGATACGTGCGCATCCGCCATGGCGCTGTCCGTCGGGATCGTGGGTCTGCCCAACGTCGGCAAGTCGACGCTCTTCAACGCGCTCTCCAACGCGGGGGCGGAGGCCGCCAACTACCCGTTCTGCACCATCGATCCCAACGTCGGCGTGGTGCCGGTGCCCGATCCGCGCATGGACGCGCTGGTGAAGCTGTACGAGCCGCTGTCGGTCGTGCCCACGACGATGGAGTTCGTCGACATCGCGGGGCTCGTGCGCGGCGCGAGCAAGGGCGAGGGCCTGGGCAACCAATTCCTCGCGCACATCCGCAGCGTCGACGCGATCTGCCACGTGGTGCGCTGCTTCGTCGACGACAACATCATCCACGTCGACGGTCGCATCGATCCTGCCTCCGACATGGAGGTGATCGACACCGAGCTGATGCTGCGGGACCTGCAGTCGGTCGAGGCCCGCCGCGACCGCGCGCGCAAGCAGTCCAAGGGCGGCGACGCCGACGAGAAGCACGCGCTCGACGTGACCGAGCGGGTCTGGGCCGCGCTCGAGCGCGGCGTGCCCGTGCGCGCGCAGGGACTGTCGGCGGACGATCTCGCGGTGCTCGAGCCGCTGAGCCTGTTGACCGGCAAGCCGGTGCTGTACGTCGCGAACGTCGCCGAGTCGGCGGTCACGCGCGACCTCGACGAGCCCGCGGTGAAGCCGGTGCTCGCGCGCGCCAAGGCCGAGGGCGCCGAGGTCGTGGTCATCTCCGCCGCGATCGAGTCCGAGATCGCCACGCTCGACAAGGCCGACCAGCGCGAGTTCCTGCAGGGCGTCGGGCTGGCCGAGCCGGGCCTGCACAAGCTCATCCGCAAGGCCTACGCGCTGCTCGATCTGGTCACGTTCTTCACCGCCGGCAAGCAGGAGGTCCGCGCGTGGACCATCCGTCGCGGCACCGCGGCGCCGCAGGCCGCCGGCAAGATCCACACCGACTTCGAGCGCGGCTTCATCCGCGCCGAGGTGCAGCGCTGGAACGACCTGGTCGAGCTCGGCAGCGAGCTCGCGGTCAAGCAGAAGGGCCTGCTGCGGCTCGAGGGCAAGGAGTACATCGTGCAAGACGGCGACGTCGTGCACTTTCGCTTCAATGTCTGAGCTCGTCGAGCGCGGCCGTGACGTGGGCCAGCGCCTGCTCGAGCTTCGCCGGCGGCAGTCCGAACGACAGCCGCACGAAGCCGGGCATCTCGAACATCGCGCCGGGCACCACCTGGGTGTCGTAGCGCTGGCGCAGCAGCTCGCAGAACGCCGCGTCCTGCACGAAGTTGGGCAGCCGCAACAGCCCGGTGATGCCCGCGACCGGCGGCACCCAGCTCACCCGCGGCTCGCCCGCGAGCCAGCGCTCGACCACCGCCCGACCCTCGCGCGCGATGGTGGCGGCGCGGGCCGCCAGCACCTCGCCCTGCGCGAGCGCGCGTGCGGCCAGCCGCGCGCTCGCGACCGGCGGCAGCACGTGCAGGTAGTCGGTCGCGGCGCGGATGGCCTTGGCGGCATCGGGCTCGGGCGTGACGATCCAGCCGGCGCGCAGCGCCGAGAGCCCGAAGCACTTGGTCGCCGAGCTCCAGCTGACCGCGTTCTTGGCGATCTTGGCCGCGGGCAGCACCGTGCCGTCGCCGTGCGGCCAGACGTGGTCGAGGTAGACCTCGTCGACCAGCACCATCGCGCCGACGCGCGAGGCCAGCTCTGCGACCGCGAGCATGGTCTTGGCGTCGACCGCGGTGCCGCTGGGGTTGTGCAGGTTCGACAGCACCACGGCGCGCGTGCGCGGCGTCAGCAGCTGCGCCAGCCGCTCGGGCACGACCGACCAGCCCTCTTCGTACTTGCGCTCGAGCCGGGACACCATCGCGCCGAAGATCTCCGGCGCGCGGCGTAGCGCCTCGTAGGTCGGGCGCTCGACCACCACGTGATCGCCGGCGCGCACGAGCGCCATCAGCACGTGAGTGATCGCCGTGCTCGCGGCCATCGTCACCGTCACGCAAGCGGGCTCGACGTCGTAGCGCCGCGCGACCGCGTCGACCAGCTCGCGGTTGGCCGCGTCGGCCTCGTCGCGTCGGCACAGCTGCGGCACCGACAGCTCCGCGGCCCAGTCCGGCAGGCTCTCGGGATCCGCCTGCGGCCCGAACAGATCGGGAACACCGCTCGCCGTGAGATCGAACCGGGCGCCTTGGGGCACGGACTTCGCCCATGCCATGTACTCGAACGTGCGCAGGGGCGCCTTCACGGAACGGCGCATGGTTTCAGAACTCGCGCACGCTCGCAAGCCGGCGCGATCGCGTGGCGGGCCGCGGATCATCACGTGGAGGGCCCGGCATGCTCGCGCGCGATCGCTGTGGGCCGCGCGGCCCGGGCGCGCCATGGCGTGGCTGGACACGTCGGGACCAGCTCGGGGGCCGCGTTGGGGCCGTACTCACGCCGCGAAGTCGTCGAGCGGCGAACGCGGCGACGCGTCGTCGGTCCACGCCGCGCCCGCGTCACCCGCGGGATCACCACCGGGTTCGTTCGCGGCCGCATCGCGATCGTCGGCGTCGATCGCCGCATCGAGCGGATCGGCGAGGCCATCGGCGCCGCGGGGCTCGAAGTCTTCGCCGACCGAGAGACCCGAGTCGGTGGTCGGACGCTGGTCTTGGGCCGACGCCGCTGCGATCTCGTCGTCGTCGTCGTCGTCGTCGTCGTGCTCGTGCCCGGCGCGCGCGTCCGCGGACGCGGACGGGTCGGTGGTCGCCGCATCGGTGGTCGCCTCCGCGCGGGTCAGCCAGCCGCGCTTGTGGGCGATCAGCACGCCGGCTGCGAGCGCGACCGTGCCCAGCACGATGCCGAGGATCACCAGCGGCCGTCGCCGCAGATCCTGGACGTGCTCGCGGCGCAGCTCGAGCTCGAAGTCGTCGGCGACCGGTTCGGCGCGCTCGAACAGTGCATCGAGCTCGGGCCATGCGCGCGCCGCCAGCAGTCGGTCGTACTCGCGGCCGAGGATCGCGATGTAGCGGCCGCGGACCTGCGGGTGCTCGAGCTCGGGCTCGTGGCGCTCGAGCTCGGCCAGCGCGCCGTCGACGTCGTCGTGGGCCTCTGCGAGCTCGCTGCGTGTCATCGCCACCGCCCGCTGTGCGTCGCGCTGACGCGAGCCCAGCGGCAGCTGCTCGAGTCGGCGCAACGCTGCGCGCGACTCGCCCGGCGCGTCGGCGTCGGCCTCGCGCGCAGCGGTGACGTGTTGCGCGATGATGGCGTCTGCGAGCGGCTCGAGCTCCGCCGGTGCGGTCTCCGCCAGGGTGCCCGCGGCCTGCAGCTGCAGCCGCAGCGCCATGCGATCGGTCGCGGTCTTCTGGATGCGCTCGACCAGCTCGTCGGTGCGGCGTTGTTGCGCGGCGACGTCGTGGTCGCGCACCGCGTCGAGCAGCTCGGGGATGCTGCGGGTCGCGCCTTCGGGTCCGACGTCGACGCCCAGCGAGCGGCACGCGGCCGCCAGCGCCGGTGCCCAGCGCTCGGGCAGCGCCGCGAGCAGTCGCCACACCACCAGTCGCTCGGCCATGGACGCGTCGATCTCGTCGAAGCGGCGCAGCAACACCGGCAGCATCGCGTCGCCCATGCGCTCCATCGCGAACACGCCGACGTCCTCGATCTCACCGGGGTGCGAGACCAGCCAGTCCAGCAGCGGCTCGACCGCGGGACCGAAGCGCATCTCGACGTAGAACCGCAGCACCTCGCGCTGCACCTCGGGGCGATCGCCGGCGCTGGCGAGCACCCGCGCGGCCTGGGTGGTGGTCAGCGGCTCGAGCAGCTGCGTCGCCTGTACCTGCACGCTGGTGCGCGGCGCGACGTCACCGGCCTTGCCACCGAAGTCGAGCGGGTCCGCGGCCAGCCGCAGCACGCGATCGAGCGCGAGGGTGCGCAGGCGCGCGAGCGACTGCTCCCACGCCAGCGCGGAGTCGGAGCGCGATTGCAGTCGTCGCAGCGCGTGGACCGACACGCCCAGCACGCTCTCCTCGCTCGCGGCGCCGTCGTAGGACACCTGCGCCGAGGCCAGCAGGATGGTCATGGGCCGCTGCAGCAGCAGCATGCGCTCGAGGTCGGCCGGTCGCACGCACAGCTGCGCGAGCGCGGTCAGGGCCACCAGGCGCTGGAAGTCGCCGAAGCCCGGCGGTGCGCGCATCTGCTGGACCTTGGTGATGACGGCGTCCATGATGCGGCCGCGCGTCGCGTCGTCGAACGGCGTGGCGCCCTCGGCCGCGGCGTTGCCGGCCCAGCCCGCGAGCGCGGCGTGATCGACCGGCCCGCCGCCCTCGAGGATCCGCAGCACGTCGCGTTCGGTGGGCGCGACCAGCACGTACCCACCGATGGCCGCGAGGTACGCGAAGCCGCCCAGGCGCGGCAGCTCGAGCTCCTCGTACTCCTCGCGCATCGTGATCGGCATCGCCGTGCCGGCGGCGAGCCCGGTGTCCTCGGGCATCGTCCAGGTCAGCACGGCAGTGGGGTAGGGCATCTTGCGCTCGAGCTGCGCGCGTTGCAGGTGCAGCGGCGCGGTGTGCAGCCGCGTCCACGCGAACTCCACCGGCTCGGTCGAGGACACCGCGAAGCCGAGCTCGAGCTCGCTGATCTCGCTGTCGAAGTCGTGGTTCAACTCGGCGGTGATGGTCAGCACGACGCCGGCCGACTCGCGCACCTCGCCGGGCAGCAGGTCGATCTCGCTGCGCACGTCGAGCGGATCGACGCGCACGAGCGTCTCGATCAAGTGACCGGGCACCGGCCGGCCCTGCGGGCCGGTGCGGTCGGTCTCGGGCGTGTCGCCGTCGAGCTCGGCGTCGGCGTCGCGTGCGGGCTGCGGCGTATCGCCGTGTCCGCCCTCGTGCGCATCGCCGTGTCCGCCCTCGTGCGCATCGCCGTGTCCGCCCTCGTGCGCATCGCCGTGTCCGCCCTCGTGCGCATCGCCGTGTCCGCCCTCGTGCTCGCCAGGCGGCGCGGCCCCGTGTCCGCCCTCGTCTCCGCCCTCGTGCGCGTCGCCGTGTCCGGCCTGCGGCGCGTCGTGCTCGGGCTGCTCGGGGTCCTCGGCCCTCGACGAGGCCAACGCGAGCGCGAGCAGCGACGCGAACATCACCGTGATGCATCGACCGTCCGCGCCGCGTGCTGAACCCGCGCGCGCGTGCGCACCGCCGGAGCTCACGCCGTGGCGACGTGTCAGCCGGCGTCGTCGGGCTCGGCGGCGTCACCGGCCGGGCCGCGCCAGCGGCTCACGCGCGTGGGACGTTCACGATGGACCACGCGCGCGAGCTTGACGACCTCGCCACGGGCCCAGGCGTCGTCGAGGTCCGGTTCGAGCCGCACGTGCGCGTCGGCGTCCCACGACAGCGTGCACTCGAGTCGACGCGCCTGCGGCAGCAGCACGGCGACGCGGTACTGCAGCGGCGTGGTCGCGACGCGCTCGAACAGGAAACGGCCGCCGTGGTGCGGATGCGGGTCGCTCACGACTCGGGTTCCTCCTGCGGTGTCGCGGCGAGCACGTCGTGCACGGCCGCCGCGTCGGCGCCGGCGGGCGCGAGATGATCGAACGTGGTCGTCGCCGGTACCCGCGCGCGGTTGCACGGCATCATGCCCGCGGGCGGTGTGTCGTAGAACATCTTCGGCAGGGTCGTGAAGCTCCACGACTCCTGATCCGGGATCGCGCGGCCGCAGACGTCGCAGCGAAACGGCGCGCGCGGCCGCTCGATGAGGTGCCACAGCGGTGGATCGCGGAGCAGCCGGGTCGGCGGGAGCGTCATGACGCGAGCAGCAGCGTGGCGGGGTCGACGACCGCGGTCAACCCGGTGCACCCGGGCGCGTGCGCGCGGCCGTGCTGCCGAGGTCGCGACGGGCCGCGTCGATCTCGTCGCAGATCGAATCGCCGCTCGGGCACGTCGCGGCGGCCTGCTCGAGCAGCGCGCGGGCGGCCTCGCTGCGGCCCTCGTCGCGGTCGAGCTCGGCCAGGCGCAGCCGCGTCTGCGCCAGCTGTGACGCCCACTCCGGTCGCGCGCCGAAACCGGCCAACGCGCGCTCGAGCCCGGCGCGTGCGCTCGCGCGGTCCCCCAGCGCCGCGTCGCACTGGGCCAGCGATCGCATCGCGATGAGGTACTCGACGCGTGCGCTCGCGTCCGCGTGCTCGAACAGCGCCATGACCCGGCGCAGTCGCGGCCGCGCGTCGGCATAGGCGCCCGCGTCGATGTCGAGCTCCGCGATCGCGGCGAGGCTGCCCCCGATCTCGTAGTGGTCTTCGCCGAACGCGGCGGTGTAGTGTGCGATCGCCTTCTCGAAGCTCGCGCGCGCGGCGACGTCGTCGCCCAGCTCGTGTTCGAGCGCGCCGAGGTTGTGGTAGCTGATGGCGAGGTCGGGATGGTCGTCGCCCAGACGGCGACGGTACAGATCGAGCTGGGCGCGCGCGCTCGTGCGGGCGCCCTCGAAGTCGCCCTGGGCCCGCTGCGCCATCGCGACGCTGCCCAGCGCCGCGGCGATGTTGGGGTGATCGGGCGCCAACGACTCGCGGAAGATCGACAGCGCCAGCTCGGAGGCACGGCGGGCCTCTTCGACCGCACCGAGCTCGAGCAGCAGCTGCGACATGTTGTTGTAGAGCGCGCCGACGCGCGGGTGGCGTTCGCCGAACTGCGCCTCGTCGATGGCGAGCGCCCGCCGGTACGCCGTGCGGGCCTCCTCGAGCCGGCCCAGGCTCTCGTACACCGACGCGAGGTTGGCGAGCGAGATCGCGACGTCGGAGTGGTCGCTGCCCAGCACGCGCTCGCGCAGCTGCAGCCCCTGCAACAGCTCGGCCTCGGCCTCGGTGAGGCGACCCGCGGTCGAGAGCACCGTACCGTGGTTGGTGTGGACGCGGGCGATGAGCACGGGATCGCCGGTGCGCGCGGCGATGGCCTCGGCGTGGCGCGCCCACAGCAGGCCCTCGTCGACGCGACTGAGCTGTGCGCCGATCTCGTAGACCACGTCGGCCATGGCCCGCGCGGCCATGAGGTCGTCGCCGGCGCGCACGGCCAGCAACGCGGCGTCGGCCATCGTCTTGGCCGACCGCTCGAAGTCGCCCTGCTTGTCCGCGATGTAGCCGACCGCGTGATCGGCAGCGGCGCGCAGCGGCGCGTAGTCGAGGCCGCGGGCGGTCTCGGCGACCGCGCGTGCGAGCGCGGCCGCGTCGTCGTACTTGCCGGCGCGCGTGCGCGCGTGCGCATCGGCGAGCTCGCCCCGCAGGGTCTCGACCTGCGCGCGCACGGCGGGATCGTCCGGCGGCGGTACGGCCTGCTGCAGCGCATCGACGTCGCCGCAGCCCGCCACCCGTGGCAACCCTTCGACCAGTCGCACCGACTCGCGCGCGACGTCGAGGTCGGCCGCGACCAGCAATTGCTTCGCCGCCACCAGCTCGCGGCGGCGCGCGGCCAGGCACCCGCTGCGCAGATCGAGCAGCGCTTCGGACTGCTCGCCGCGCACACGCGTGGCCAGGCAGCTGTCCTGCGCCATCGCACGGTACTCGCCGACCCACGCGTCGACGCGCTGACGCACGGCCGCCGCGGTCGTCGGTGCCCAGCTCGCCCCGGTCGCGACGATGGCGGTCTCGACCTGGCTGCGCACCTCGTCGTCCCACACGCCCTGCAGATCGTCGCCCGCGCCGGCGCAGGGCGCCTCGACCGGCGGCTGCCGCGTCGCGACCACGACCGCCACGCCGCCGATCGCCATCGCGGCCACCCCCGCGAGCGCGACGCGGCGCCGCGCGGCGCTGGGATCGGCGAGCAGCGCCGCGACCAGCTGATCCATGTCGCGGTGCCGCGCGGCGGGCTCGGCCGCGAGCCCGCGCGCGAGCACGCGGTACACCCAACCCGGCACCGCGGTGCCACGCGGTGCCGGGCGCAGCTGTCCGCGCGCGACGTTGGCCGCCACGCTCGCGAGCGAGTTGCCGGCGAAGGGGCGCTCGCCGTACAGCGCCTCGTACAGCGCGACGCAGAACGAGAACTGATCCGAGCGCGTGTCCGCCGGCGCGCCACCGTACAGCTCCGGGGCCATGTACGCCGGCGTGCCCGCGATGCCGACGGTGGCGTGGGTCTGCATCGCCGCGTCGCTGGTGACGCCATCGGGCAGCGGCACGCGCGGGTCGGAGGTCGGCGCGTCGTTGCGCGCGAGCCCGAAGTCGACCACGCGCACGCGCCCGTCGTCGCCGAGCATGACGTTGTCGGGCTTGAAGTCGCGGTGGATCACACCCGCGGCGTGGGCGGCCGCGAGGCCGCGGCCGGCCTGCACGAACACCGCCAGCGTCTCGCGCCACGCATGTGGCCGCTGCATCCAGCTGCGCAGGCTGCCGCCGCCGAGGTACTCCATCGCGATCGCGACGCCCTGCGCGAGCTGCTCGACGTCGTGCACCGCGACGACGTTGGGGTGTGCCAGCTTGGCCAGGGCCTGGGCCTCGCGCAGCAGGCGAGCGGCGTGGCGGGCATCCGCGCCGCCGGGCACCACGCCGTGCCGCAGCAGCTTGAGCGCGACGCGTCGATCGAGCCGCGGATCGTAGGCCGAGTAGACCCGGCCCATCGCTCCCGCGCCCAGCTCCTCGATCACGATGTAGCGCCCGACGGTCGCGCCCGGCTGCAGCGGCGCGGCGGCGGTCTCACTCGGCTCGGAGTCCTCGCCGGTGCGCGTCGGCACGTCGCTGGGGGCCGACGCCGGCGCAGGCACGATGGTGGGATCTTCGGCCCCGATCACGGCAGTGGCACGTGCGCGCCCGGGGCCACCGAGCCCTGCAGGTCGAAGGACCAGTACTCGCCGTAGTCGGGGTCGTAGCCGTCGACGTAGGACCCCGAGGGGAACGCCGCCCAGCTGGCCTCGTCGAGCGCCTGCTCCCGCACGATGCCCATGTGCAGCTCGAGCTGGTCGGGGTCGCCGAGGTCGCTGCGTGCGACGCGGAGCTCGAGCAGCTCGCCGCTCTGCCACACGTCGCCCATCGCGATGGCCCAGCCGCCCGACTGCCACGACATGCCGTCGAACTCGAGCACGTCGGTGAAGTCGTTGCTCGCGCGCCAGCGCCAGTGCCACTGCGCCGCGAACGGCAGCGCGGGTTGCTGCGTGTTGTACAGCACGCCATCGCTGCTGCCGGCCGCGCCGCCGAAGTACACGACCACCCAGACCTGATCGTTGGGCACCGCGACGTCGGGGCTGCGCATCGCCAGGTACACGTACGCGTCGTCCCATGCGACGTAGGCGCTGTGGCCCATGGTCGAGGTCGCGAAGGTCTCGTCGCCGTGCCAGTCGTCGACGCCATCGATCGCGATGGTGTGGAAGTAGCGCACGACGAAGCCCGCGCTCTCGTAGGTGGCGGCCAGCGGCGCGCCATCGGCCGCGGTCGCGTCGGGCGTGACGCGCACGCGCACGTTCGCGGTCGAGGGCAGCGCGGCCGCGGGCGTGATCACGGCCCGGGTGTCGCCGCGCTGCAGCGCGACGTCGGCGATGGCCTCGCACGACGCGAAGTCGTCGGTCGACAGCTGCACGCTGCCGCTGCAGCTGCCATCGTCCGCGACCAGGCTCGCCGCGGCCATCGCGGCGGAGAAGTCGATCGCGATGGTGGTGTCGGCGGCCACGCCGGTCGCGCCGTCGTCGGGACTGATCGCGGTGACCTGCGGGCCGTCGCCGGCGGTCGTGGCGGCGCTCGAGCTGCCGCTGGAGCCCTCGGTCGCGGACGCGGTGCTGCTGCTCGCGCTCGCGCCGGTCGCGGTGGCGTCGTCGCTGCCGTCGGCCCCGGTGCTCGAGAAGTGCGTGGGGTCGATGGTGTCGATGGTGCTCGAGCTGTCGCCGACGGTACCGTCGCCCGACTCGCCCGCGGGCGAGCGCACGCCGGTGCCGCCCGCACAGGCCGCGACCAGCAGCAGCGCCGGCACGGGTGTCGATCGCATCGCCGCCACGCTACGGCAGCGCCGAGCGGGCCGTCAACTCGCGCCGGGCGCCGCGGCGCACGTCGAGCCGTTCGAGCGCGAGGCCGGGCTGGGGTTCTGCCTCAGCCGTCCTTGCGCTGCAGCTCGAGCTCCGCGTCGGCGAAGTGCACCACCAGCGCGCCGGCCTGCTCCGACTCGGCGGCACCGGCCTCGGCACCCTCGCGACCGCGCGGCACGAACGTGACGTAGTTGCCGCTGTTGTCCTTGAAGAAGAAGCGGTGGCGCCCCATCGGGTGCATCCACGTCGAGCCGTGGCCGGGCACGTCGAAGTACAACCGGTCGCCGATCTGCTTGACGTAGACGGTCTGCAGCGGGTCGAACTGCGAGTCGTCACCCGAGTCACCCAACACGCGGATGGTCTCGTCGGTCACGCCGTACTCGCCGATGTAGCGCGCGAGCGTGCCCGGTGCGACCTGCACCTCGGGGTACTCGATGCGCGGCGGCGGGCGCTCGCCGTAGATCATCATGGCGATGTCCTGCGCGATGCGACCCGCGGGCACGACCTCGGTGTTGGCGAGCACGACCACGAGCGTGCGGTCGTCGGTGAAGCGCATGACCGCGCCGTTGAAGCCGTCGATGGCGCCGGGGAAGCTGACCACGCGCTGGTCGTAGGCCTCGCCGACGAGCCAGCCGAAGCCGTAACCGAAGCGGTTGGGGTCGAGCATCTGCTCGACGCTGGTGCGCGCGAGCACCTCGCCGCGGTACAGCGCGGTGTCCCAGCGCGCGATGTCTTCCACGGTCGAGACCAGGCCGCCGGCGGCGCCGAAGACCGACATGTCGATCGGGTCGGGTGGCTCGAGCTGCTCCTCGGCGTTCCACACGTTGCCCATGGCCTCGGTGCCGTACTCGTACTGATCGCCGAACGCGGTCGAGGTCATGCCCGCGGGCGCGAACACGTACCGCTGCATGTACTCGCCATAGCTCAGGCCGCTGACGCGCTCGATGATCGCGCCGAGCACGAAGTAACCCGAGTTGGTGGGGTTGAAGTCGGCGCCGGGCTGGAACTCGAGCGGCAGCTCGGAGAAGCGCCCGAGCATCTCCTCGGTGCGGTGCGGCAGCGCCTTCCAGCGGTGGAAGCTCGGCAGCTCGGTGTAGTTGGGCAGGCCCGAGGTGTGATCGAGCAGGTTCTCGATCGTGATGCGGCGACCGTTGGGGAAGCCCGGCAGGTGCTGCGCGACGGTGTCGTCGAGCTCGAGCATGCCGGCGTCGCGCAGCTGCAGGATCGCGGTGGCGGTGAACTGCTCGGTCAGCATGCCCAGGCGGAACTGCGTCGCCGGGGTGTTGGCGCGCTCGCGGGCCTTGTCCGCGCTGCCGAAGCCGTGCGCGTAGTGGACCTTGCCGTCGCGCGCGACCAGGATCGCGCCGTGGAACTCGAAGGTCGGCCCGAAGTGATGGCCGTAGTCGCCGATGTAGTCGGCGATCTGCTGCTCGAGGTCCTGCGGGATCGGCAGCCGTGCGGGCTCGGCGACGTCGAGCGCGGCGAGCTCGCCCGCGGCCGCGGCCGCGCCGTCGGTGGTGGTCATCGCGTCGCGGCCCGGTGCGGTCGCGCCGAACCACCACGCGCCGCCCAGCGCAGCGGTCAGCGCCGCGGCGCCCAAGCGCAGCGACCAGCGGCCGCCGCGGGGCTGCGGTGCGGGCTCGGGCTCGGCCTCGACCGCGACGATCACCGGGATCGGCAGCACGGTCGATTCGGCCGCCATCACCCGCTCGGCGAAGCCCGCGTCGACGCCACCGGGCAGCGGCGCGTCGGCATCGTCGCCGTCCGCCGCGGCGTCCTCGCCCAGCCACGCCGCGAGCGCGCGCGCCTCGAGCTCGTCGAGCGCGGCGCCGCTGCGGGTCTCGTCGTCACGCACGGTAGACCTCCGCGAGGGCCTCGCGCAGGCGGGTGCGCGCGCGGTTGAGCCGCGACTTCACCGTGCCGAGATCGATCTCGAGGATCTGCGCGATCTCGGCGTACTCGAGGCCGTGGACCTCGCGCAGCACGAACGTGGCCTTGTACTCCGGCGACAGGCCGTCGATCGCACGATCGAGCACGCGCGACAGCAGGCGGCGCTCGGCGTCTTCGTCCGCGCGATCGTTGGCCGCGACCTCGCCGGGGCCCGACTCGAGCGGGCTCGACTCGATGCGGCGCCGCCGGAGCTCGTCGATGCTGCGATGGCACGCGATGGTCAGGATCCACGTCGACAACCGCGCGGGCCCGTTGCGATCGAAGCGCGGCAGCGCCCGGAACACGCGCAAGAAGGTCTCCTGCGCGACGTCCTCGACCAGCGCCGAGTCGCCGTAGCCCCGCAACAAGCGGGAGACCAGGGCCAGCACCGGCCGCTGGTAGCGATCGACCAGCGCACGCTTGGCGCGGAGGCTGCCCCGCTGCGCGCTCGCGATCGTCACCTCGTCCAGCTCGGGAAACCGGTCCTTCGCGCTGTCGGGCGGGATCGGTGCGGCCACGCTCACCGAGTCGGTTGCACGGCCGCCCCGGCCGGGAGTTCCAGCGTCCTCGCGATCGGCCACCGTCTCCCAGGATACGCGCGCAGGGCCGGCTGCGCCCGCGGATTCGCGACCTCGGGCCCAGTCGCGCGGGCCCGCGGCCGGGTGCCGGCCGGGCCCGAGCACCCCCGCGGGCGCACGCTGCGCTCGCGCGATCACGTCCGCGGTGGGTCGCGACGGGCTTTTGCGCCACCATGGCCGCGGCCCGGTGAGCGATCGACACACGCGGTGGGTGCTCGCGATCGTGGCGGTGGGCCTGCTGCTGCGGCTCGACGTGCTCGCGACCGGCTGGGTCATGGACGACCTCGCGCAGCGGGCGATGCTGGCGGGCACCTATCCCGTCGCGCGTGCGCCGTGGGATCTGTTCCGCTTCGTCGACGGCTCGCCCGCCGAGGTCGCGGCGCTGCAGGCCAGCGGATCGTTGCCGTGGTGGTCCGATCCCGAGCTGCGGCTCGCGGCGATGCGGCCGCTGTCGAGCGCGCTGACGTGGTTCGACTTCCGCGTGCTGGGCGATCGCGCGGCGCTGCACCACGCCCACTCGCTGCTGTGGTGGGCCGCGCTCGCGCTGCTGCTGTCGCGACTGCTGCGGCGGCTGTTGCCGGCGCGCTGGGCCCTGCTGACGCTGGCGCTGTGGGTGCTCGACGAGTGCCACGCGCAACCGCTGGCGTGGCTGGCCAACCGCAACGCCATCGTCGCGGCCTGCTTCGCGGTCGCGGCACTGCTGGCACAGCTGCGCGCCCACGAGCGCGGCGCGTGGTCCGATCACGCGATGGTGTGCGTGAGCTGGGCGCTCGCGCTCGCGGCCGGCGAGTATGCGCTGTGTGCCGTGGGCATCGCGATCGCGATCGCGGCGACGCAGCCGCGCGATCGCCCGCGTGCGCGCGCGCTGGCCGGCATGATCGTGGCGTTGCTCGGCTGGGCGCTGTGCCACCGCGCGTGGGGCTACGGCGGCGCCCACTCGGCGGTCTACGTCGACCCGCTGCGCGAGCCGTGGGTGTGGACCGCGGCGGCGCTGCAGCGCGTGCCGCTGCTGCTGGCCGATCTCGGCCTGGCGATCCCGACCGGGTTGGTCGCGTTCTCGCCGCGCGCGGCCGCGGTGCAGGCCGCGGTCGGGGTCGCGTGCGCGCTGGCGCTGCTGTGGCTGCTGCGGGCGCGCGCGGATCGACTGCCCGCGCTGCGCTGGGCGGTGCCGGCGACCCTCATCGCGCTCGTGCCGGTGGTCTCGGCGTTTCCGTCGGCGCGACTGCTGCTGCTGGCCGCGATCCCGGGTCACGTGATCGTCGCGGGGCTCGTGCTCGAGGGGCTGGGCCCGGCGCCGCGATCGTGGCGTCGCAGCGGGCCGTGGTTCGCCGCGCTGCTGTTGATCGCCCACGTCGGGCTCGCGAGCGTGTGGGGACGACGCGAGCTGCTCGACATCCGCCACTTCGCAGCCGCCGGCGATCGCAGTGCGCTGGCGATGCCGGTCGACGACGCGGCCGCGCCGTCGCAGCAGTGGATCGTGCTGGCCGCGGCCGACCCGATGACGCTGCTGTATCCCCCGCGCGTGCGCGAGGCCCACGGCCACCCGCTGCCGGCGGCGTGGACCGTGCTGTCGCTGGCACCGGGACCGCATCGCCTGCAGCGCACCGGCGCGCGCACGGCCACGCTCACGGTCACCGGCGGCGCGATGCTGCGCGGCAAGGTCGAGCAGCTGTTCCGGCGCCCCGATCGTCTGCCCGCGGTCGGCAGCAGCGTCACCTCGGGCGCGCTGCGTCTGGTGGTGGAGGCGGTCGACGACGACGGCTTTCCGCTGCGCCTGGGTCTCGAGTCCGCGGTCCCGCTCGACGATCCCTCGCTGGTGTTCCTGCTCGCGACGCCGCAGGGCTTCGTGCGCTACCCGCTGGCGCGCGAGGGCACGAGCATGATCGTGCCGCCCGCGTCCGCACCGCAGCCGTGATGGTGGCTCAGCGCGGTCGCAGCGGCCGCAGCATCGGCAGCAGCTCGAGCGCGCGCACCAGCAGGCTGCGCTCGTCGTCGGTGACGACGTCGTCGGCCAACGCGATGCGCAGCAGGTCGTCCAAGATGGCCTGCCGCGCGGTGCGGAGCTGGCCGAACTCCTCGAAGTCGAGCACGCGGTCCTCGGCGATGCGACCCAACAGCTCCTCGAACGCGTGCAGGTGCGCATCCATGCCGCGGAGGATCGCGCGCTCGTCCGCGGTGATGCGGCCGTCGAGCCGCGCGACCACGCGCAGCTCGTTCATGATCGCGTCGTGCTCGGGCGCGACCGAGGCGATGACCAGCTCCTCGTCGCAACCGTGCAGCTCGAGCAGACCCTGGCACGCGCGCGCGACCACGTGCGGCAGCGGCTCGCTGCGGTCCATGCCGCGCAACAGGTCTGCGAGATCGAGCAGCTCGGCGGCGAACAGCGCCCGCAGGCAACGCTCGATCTCGGCGTGGCCCAGCCGGATCACGCCCGCGGGGATGCCGAAGCGATGCGCGACCAGCTGCTCGGGCCGCAGCGGCCCGAAGCCGCCGGCGAACGCGACCACGTCGCGCGCACGGCCGACCACACCGTTGCCCAGCCGCAGCGCGAGCTCGCACTCGCTGGGGTGCGTCATCATCGTGCGGTCGTCGCAGACGATCGCGGCGGTCGCCGCGACCAGATCCACACCGGCGGTCTCGGCCGCGTCGCGCACCGCGACGGTGGTGCCCAAGCCTCCCAGGGTCTGCTCGCGCGCGATGCCCTCGACCGCGTTGCCCAGCGCGGCGCAGAAGCCGGCGCAGCCCGAGGGCCAGCCGGGTCGCTGCGACAGCGCCTGGCGCAGCCCCGCGAGCAGCTGCGGCAGGTCGGGGTCGAGGCCGTCGAACTCGCCGCGCAGCGCGGACTCCAGGCGACCGTTGCCCAGCGAGGCCTCGGGCGTGGGGCCCAGCAGCAACGAGGTCGCGCGATCGAGCGCGAGCGCCAGCGTCGCGACCGCGATGAGCAGCTGCAGGGCTTCGTCGTCGTCGGCCTGCGGTCGACCGTCGAGCACGAACACCGCCAGCGCCGCGGCGTCGTCGAGCAACCGCTCGTGATCCACCAGCGCGGGCCACAGGCCGCCGCGTTCGCCGGCGCGCACGCGTGCGCGCTCGATCGCACGGGGCACGCGCGGGTCCCTTCGGTCGAGACCGGCACCCAGGGCGAACACCGCGGCAGCATCCATCGCGGACGCGATGGTAGCATCCCCGGCGGTGTCGTTCGCCATGCTCCGCGGGCTGCCGTCGCAGCAGTGGGTCCGCATCGAGGTGCCGCGCGGCAGCTTCGTCAAGCGCACGCCGACGGGTGCGCTGGACTTCATCTCGCCGCTGCCGTGCCCGTACAACTACGGCAGCGTGGTCGGGCCCGACGGTCGCGTCGAGACCGCGGCGCGCGGCTCCGACGGCGATCCGCTCGACGCGCTGGTGCTGGGCCCGCGCCTGGTCGCGGGCACCCTGGTCGCGACCACGGTGCGCGCGGTGTTCGGCTTCTGCGACGCCGGCGTCGAGGATCCGAAGCTCGTGTGCAGCGACGCACCGCTGTCGTCGCGCGAGCGCGCCGGCGTCGAGCGCTTCTTCGCGGCGTACGCGTGGCTCAAGCGCGCAGTGCACCGCGTGCGCGGCGAGGGCGGAGCGACGCGTGCGCTGGGTTGGCTCCCCTACGAGCCACCGGCGTAGTCGGCGGTCGTGAGCGCCTCGGCCTCGGCCTCGCGCTCGAGCTGGCCGCGCAGGTGCGCCGCCGCGACCACCAGCGCGGGCCGGAACAGCAGGTTCACGCCCGGGATCGCGAGCAACACGAACGCACCCAGGCCGAAGCCGGCCGACAGCGCGCGCTCGTGTTCGACCAGGCGCAGCTCCGGGCTCCAGCCGCGCACCAGCGACTCGACCACCTCGGTGAAGCCGCGCACCGGCGACAACCACCGTCGCGCGCCCGCGTGGCGCACCGCATGGATCGGCCGCGCGAACCAGGGCGTGGTCGCGGCGTCGAGCTCGGCCTTGGTGACCACCGCGACCTCTTCGCCCGGCGCGAGCGTGCGACCGTTGTCGAGCGCCTCGACCACGATCCAGTGCATCGTCCACAACAGCTGCGCGAGGAAGGCCACCAGCGCGCCGGTGGTGCCCAGCAGCGCCAGCGGCAGCGTGAGCGGCAGCAGGCCGAAGGTCAGCACCACCACCTGCGCGACGGTCTCGCCGATCGACTGCGACAGCGACTTGAGCCACGGCGCGCGCGGGCCCAGGCCCAGCGCGTTGCGGGCCCGCGCGGCCAGCTTGGCGTAGTGCCGCGCGAACAGAAACGGCGGCACCGGGGCCAGCGCCGCGAACGTGGTGAAGAACGCGACCACGAACATCGCGCTGCCCTCGAGCCCCGCCAGGCCCAGCGACCACCACTGCTGGCCGTTGGCGTTGCGCACCTCCATCGATCCCGCCGCCGCGATCGCGCAGACGATCGCGAGCAGCACCGCCGGCGCCAACGCGAGGCCCAGCAGCTCGCGATCCTGCAGCAGCAGGCGCACGCCCAGCAGCGGTTGCTGCAGGCCGTACACGAAGCGCGCGCGGCCGTCGTCGCGCGACGGCGGCGGCGTCGCGGCGGCGTCGCGCCACAGCTGCACGATCATGTGGCGGATGCGCGTGCGCGCGGGCATCGGTGCCGCGGGATAGCGCGCGGTGCTGCCGCGTGCGCCCGCGACCGGCGGCGGGGCTTGGGGCGCGCTCGGCTCCATGGGCGGGCGCCAGCTTACCCCAGGGCCGCGGGCGCTATTTCACCGTCGCCGCGTCGGCCCACGGGTCGAGCACGAGCCGCCCGGTGACGGCCTGCGACTCGAGCATGCGGTGGGCGTGGGCCGCGGCCGACAGCGGCAGCACCTGCTGCAGCACCGGGCGCAACCGACCCTGCTCGACCCACGCGAGCACCTGCTGCAGGTCGTCGCGGTTGCAGCCGGCGCTGCCGAACACCTGCAGCTCCGCGAGGATCAGAAAGCCCGGGTTGACCGCCCACCGCTCGCCGGTGACGTTGCCGACCACCACGAGGCGGCCGCCGGCTCGCAGCGCGCGCAGCGAGGCGTTGAGCGTGGGCGTGCCGACGCAGTCGAGCGCGACGTCGACGCCCTGGCCCGCGGTCGCGCGCTTGACCGCGCGGTGCAGCTCGCCGGGCTCGCCCACGACGACCTCGTGCGCGCCGATCTCGAGCAGCGCCTCGCGCTTGGCCGCGCTGCTGGTCGTCGCGATCACGTGGGCGTCGAGCGCCCGCGCGACCTGGATCGCGTGCATGCCCACGCCACCGCTGGCGCCGGTCACGAGCACGCGCTCGCCGGGTTGCAGCGCGGCCACGCTCCGCAACGCCCGCAGCGCGACGCCGGCGGTGCAATTGAGGAAGCACGCCTGCGCGTAGGGAATCGCTGCCGGCAGCGGGACCAGGCAGCCCACCGGTGCCTGGACGTACTGCGCGTAGCCGCCGTCGACCGAGAGCCCGAAGACCTCCAGCGCCCGGCGGCACCGCATCTGGTGGCCCGCGGTGCAGCTCTCGCAGCGGCCACACGCGGCGCGGTGCAGGTTGACCACGCGGTCGCCGACCGCGAAGCCCTCGACGCCGTCGCCCACCGCCACGATCTCGCCGGCCCACTCGTGGCCGGGCACGACCGGGCGCTTGATGAAGGCGAAGCCGCCGCGGCGCTCGACGATGTCGCGGAAGCACACGCCCTCGGCGTGCACGCGCACGACCACGCCCCCCGGGCGCGCTTGCGGCTCGGGCAGGGACTCGAGCCGCAGCTGATCGGGGCCGCCGGGTTCGCGCAGGACGATCGCTTGCATGGCGCCCGCGACGGTAGCAGTCGGCCCGCGCGGCGGCCGACGAGCGCGCCGCCAGCAGCCGCCGTGGCACGCCGTGGTGTTCCGGAACGGGCCGCCGCGGGCGCAGTCGCGATCGTGTGGCCCATTTTGCTGCCGCCGTGTCGGCTGGCGCGGTTGCTATGCTGGCCACACGTCGTTGCCATGGGTTCGAGCATGGCCGTGAACTTCGCTGGGGCGCCGCCCCGCATCGAGTTGACCGATGCCATCGCGGGCTCGGCCGATGCGATGTTGCTGCTCGATCGTCACGGCGTGATCCAGTTCGCCAACCCTGCCGCGGTGACGCTGCTGCGACGTGACAGCGCCGCGCTGCTGGGGGTCGCGCTCGAACCGATGCTGCAGCACGAGGCCGGGGCCAGCCACGGCGTCATCGATGCCTCGCGCAGCGGCGGCTCGCGCGTGCACGCGACGGTGGCACTGCCCGGCGGCGAGACCCTGCCGATCGAGCTGTCGCTGTCGCCGCTGGGCGGCGATCCGCCCACGGGCTACCTGGCGGTGTGCCGCGACGCCAGCGAGCGCGAACGGCTCGAGGCGCAGCTGCGGCAGGCACAGAAGATGGAAGCGATCGGTCGCCTCGCCGGCGGCATCGCGCACGATCTCAACAACGTGCTCACGGTCGTGCGCAGCTTCGGCGAGCTGGCGCTGGAGGAGAGCCCGCCCGAGTCCGACGTCGCCGAGTACCTCACGCAGGTGCTCAAGGCCGCGTCGCGCTCGGAGCGACTCACGCGCGAGCTGCTGGCGTTCTCCCGCCGTCAGGCGGTCGCGGCCAAGGTGTTGTCGTGGAACGACGTCGTGCGCGACACCGAGGTGATGATGCGTCGTCTCGCGGGCGAGGCGATCGAGTTCCACCTCGATCTCGAGCCCGCACCGTGGGCGGTGCGCCTCGATCCCACGCACTTCGGCCAGGTGTTGCTCAACCTCGTGGTCAACGCGCGTGACGCGATGGAACAGCGCGGCTCGCTGTCGATCGCGACCGCCAACGTCGAGCTCGATGCCGCCTACGCCGCGGCCCACGGCGTGGAGCTGCCGACCGGCGACTATGCGATGCTCTCGGTCACCGACACCGGCTGCGGCATCCCGGTCGAGCTGCGCGCGCGCATCTTCGAGCCGTTCTTCACCACCAAGGACCGCGACCGCGGCACCGGCCTGGGGCTGTCGACCTGCTACGGCATCGTGAAGCAGGCCGGCGGCGTCATCTGGGTCTACTCGGAGGTCGGCATCGGCACGACCTTCAAGATCTACCTGCCGCGCGCGCAGGCGCCGGCGAGCGAGCCGCGCGCACGTCCGGCACCGGCGGCGCGGCGCGGCGGCCACGAGACGCTGTTGGTGGTCGAGGACGACGCGATGGTGCGCCGCGTGGTCGCCGACACGCTGACGCGACAGGGCTACCGCGTGCTCACGGCGCAGCACGGCATGGAGGCGCTCGACACCCTCGCGCGGCACGGCGACGGCATCGACCTGTTGGTCAGCGACGTGGTCATGCCCAAGATGAGCGGGCCCGAGCTGGCAGAGCAGCTGCGTCGGCGCTGGCCCGAGCTGCGGGTGCTGTTCATGTCGGGCTACTCGGAGCACGCGGTCGTGCGCGACGGCGCCGTCGGCGAGCACGAGTCGCTGCTGGAGAAGCCGTTCTCCCGCGACCGGCTGCTCGATCGCGTGCGCAGCCTGCTCGACGCTCAGCGCTGATCCGGCGTCGCGTCGCCCTCGGTTGCGGGCGCGCGCCATGCCGCGCGCACGGGCCCCGGCAGCAGCACGTAGATTGCCGGGATCACCACCAGCGTCAGCAGCGTCGACGACGACAGCCCACCCATGATCGAGACCGCCAGCGGTTGGCGCAGCGCAGCGCCGTCGCCCAGGCCCAGCGCCATCGGCACCAGGCCCAACACCGTGGTCAGCGTGGTCATGAGGATCGGGCGCAGGCGCACGCGGCCGGCGTCGATGACGGCCTCGTGCAACGGCATGCCCGCACCCCGGCGGTCGTTGATCGCGGCGATGAGCACGATCGCGTTGTTCACCACGATGCCGCCGAGCACGATCACGCCGATGCCGATCATCGCCGACAGCGGCAGCCCCGCGAGGTCGCAGCCGACCGCGACGCCCGCGAGCGCCAGCGGCACGGAGAAGAGGATCAGCAGCGGGTGCAGCAGGCTCTCGAACGTCGCCGCCATCACGACGTAGACCAGGAACAGCGACAGCGCCGCGGTGAACACGATGCTGCGCAGTGAGCCCTCCATCTCGCCGGCCTGGCCCGCGATCACGCTGCTGACCGCGGCGTCGTCGGCGGCGTGAGCCGCCAGCACCGCGTCGACCTCGCCGGCGACGCCGCCGAGGTTGAGGCCGTCGACGCGCGCGCGGATGCGGAGCCCGCGGCGGCCGTCGATGCGGCGGATCTCCGAGGGCCCGTGTCCGGGCTCGACCTCGGCGACCGCGTCGAGTCGCACCGGCACGCCGCCCACGACGGCGACCTGGATCGCGGCGACGTCGGCGACGCTCGAGCGATCGGCCAGCGGCAGGCGCACGCGCACGTCGAGCTGACGATCGGCGCCGTGCACCTGCGTCGCGACCTCGCCTGCGATCGCGCGCCCGACCGCCGCCGCGGCGGCCTCGACGGTCACACCGATGCGACCGAGGCGCTCGCGATCGAAGCGCACGCGCACCTCGGGTCGGCCCTCGAGATCGTCGGCCACGACCTCGGGCAGGCCCGGGATCGCGGCGAGCTCGGGCAGCAGCGTGCGCGCGACCGCGGCGCCGCGCTCGGGCTGCTCCGAGAACACCTGCACCTCGATCGGCGGACCGAACGCGACCAGGGTCGGGTGGCCCAGCCGCAGCTTGGCGCCGCGATCGGCCACTGCCTCGCGCATGCGCTCGAGCACGCGCGCCTCGATGCCCGCGAGCGCGTCGCGGGCCTGCTGCGCCTGCGCGCGCAGGCGGATGTCGATCTGGCCCAGGTGCGTGCCGGTCACGGTGCCGCCGGCGCTGCCGGCCTGCGTGAGGCTGCCGACGCGTGCGAAGTGCAGCTCGACCGCGTCGTCTTGATCGAGCACCGCACCGAGCGCGCGCACGGCCTGCTCGGTGCGCGCCAAGCTGGTGCCCTGCGGCAGCTCGAGCTGCACGAAGAACTCGCGCTGGGCCAGCTCCGGCACCAGCGTGCGGCCGTGGCGATCGGCCAGCGGCACCGTCACGATGCACACCGCCAGCGCGGCGAGCACGACGATGCCCGGCCGCCGCACCGCGCGGCGCACCAGCCACGGATACGTGCGCTCGAGCGCATCCCAGGCGCCGGTGAAGGGACGCGCGAGCAGGCCCAGCACGCGGCCCGCGAGCGCGACGATGGCGGCCAGCAGGCGCCACAGCAGCGCCACCGGGATCGCCAGCAACGCCAACAGCGAGCGACGGCGCTCCTGCGGCACGTCGTCGTCCTCGGGCCCGAACGACAACAACACCGGGACCAGCGTCAGGCTCACCAGCATCGACGACAGGATGCTGAAGCTGACCGCGAGGCTGAGGTCGCGCACCAGCTGGCCCGCGATGCCCTCGACGAAGGCCATCGGCAAGAACACCGCGACGGTCGTCAGCGTCGATGCCACCACCGAGGTCGCGACCTCGGCGGTGCCGGCGGTGGCGATGGCGCGACGGTTCGCGGCGCCGTGGCCCTGGCCCTGCGCCAGCCGTTGCTCGCGCACGCGCGCGATGGCCTCGAGCACCACGATGCTGTTGTCGACCAGCATGCCGACGCCGAGCGCGAGCCCGCCCAGGCTCATGATGTTGAGCGAGACGTCGAGCGCGCGCAGCGGCACGAAGGTCGCCAGCAGCGAGATCGGGATCGCGATCGCGATGACCACCGTCGACCGCAGCTCGCGCAGGAAGAACAACAGCACCAGCACCGCCAGGATCGCGCCGGTGGTGGTGTTGTCGATGACCTCGCGCACCGACGACTCGATGAACTCCGAGTGGTCCGCCAGCACCACGACCTCGTGGCCCGGCGGCAGCCGCAGGCGGCCGCGCGCGGCCTCGACCGCGCGCGCGACCGTGACGAGGTTGGCGTCGCCCTCGCGGTAGACCGCGAGCTCGACGCTCTCGCGGCCACCCACCAGCGACAGCTCCTGACGCTCGATCGGCCGCCGCTCGACCTTGGCGACGTCGCGCACGCGCAGCTCGCGGCCGTCGCTGCTGCGCACGATGATCGCGCCCAGCTCCGCGGGGGTGCGCGCCTCGTGCAGCGTGCGCACGAGGTAGCGATCGTCGCGCTCGTCGACCGCGCCGCCGGGACGGTTGACGTTGTCGCGCTGCAGCGCCGCGACGATCTGGTCGGCGGTGACGCCCAGCGCGTTCATCCGCGCGGGATCGAGGTCGACCGCGATCTCCTCGAGCTCGCCGCCGTGGACCTGCACCGCGGCGACGCCGGGGATCTTCTCGAGCTCGCGCTTGACCACGTCCTCGGCGGCCTTGCGCAGCACCGCGAGGTCGTGCAGCGTCAGCGCGGCGTCCTGCGCCGGGCGCAGCGCCAGCCGCATGATCGGCTCCTGCGACGGGTCGTAGCGCAGTAGCAGCGGACGCTGGGCGGTGGTCGGCAGCGTGACGCGATCGAGCTTCTCGCGCACGTCGGCCATGGCCTGGTCCATCGGCGTGCCCCAGGCGAAGTCGAGCACGACGTCGGACTGGCCCTCGCGCGAGACCGACTCGACCTTGACCACGCCCGGCACCGCGCCGACGCGCTCCTCGATCGGCCGCGTGATCAGCTCCTCGACCTCGAGCGGGGCCGCGTCGGCGTCGGTCGTGCGCACCGTGATGGTCGGGTACGACAGCTCCGGCAGCAGCTCGACCGGCAGGCGCAGCGCCGCGACCAGGCCGAACAACAGCAGCGTGATGGTCACCATCATCGTGGTGACCGGGCGCAGCACCGCCTGGCCGATCCAGCTCCGCACGCGACCTCAGCCGCCGCCCGCGGCGACAGGCGCGGCCGCAGCCTCGCCCGCGGCCTGCAGCGGCATGCCCTCGGTGATGCCGGCGTTGCCATCGGCGACGACCACGTCGCCGCTGCCGATGCCGCCGGCGATCTCGACCGCGTCCTCGCCGGTCATGCGCACCTCGACCGCGCGGCGTCGGGCCTTGCCGTCCTCGATCACGTACACGTGCGGCTTGCCCTCGACCTCGAACACGGCGGCGCGCGGCAGGCTCGGCGCGTTGGCGTGGGACTCGACCAGCACCCGCGCGCGGGCGAACGCGCCGGGCGCCGCCGCGGGTGGGAACTCGCGCGCGCGCGCGATGAACTTGACCGTGCCGGTCGCGGCGTCGACCACCGGCGCACGGCGGACGATCTTGGCCACGAAGCTGCTGCCGTCGACCAGCGTGATCTCGACGTCGGCGTCGGCCTGCACCGTCGCGGCGTCGCGCTCGGGCAGGTGCAGGTCGAGCTCGAGCTCGCGCAGGTCGGCGATCGAGAACAGCGGCGTGGTCGCGCCCGCGAGCGCACCCACGTCGACGTGGCGCGCGGTGATGGTGCCGTCGAAGGGCGCTCGCACGACCGTGAGCCCGACCTGGTGCTTCGACAGCTTGAGCGCGGCGCGGGCCTCCTCGACCAGGTAGCGCTGCTTGTCGATCTCTTCCTTCGACACTGCGCCGCCTTGCACTGCCTCGAGCCGCTCGAGCTCGCGTTGGAGGTTCTGCAGCTGCAGCCCCGCCTGTGCCGCCTGCAGCGCCGAGCTGCGCCCGTCGAGCCGCGCGAGCACGTCGCCCTCGGAGACGCGGTTGCCTTCCTCGACCAGCAGCGCCTCGACCAGGCCTGGCTGCATCGCGACCAGATCCGCGGCGCGGCGCGCTCGCAGCGTGCCCGAGGTCTGGTAGTGGCGGACCAGCGAGCGCGGCTGCAGCGAGGTCGCCGAGACCTTGAGCGCGGCGTCGGCCTCGCGCTTGCCCTCGGCGGCCCAGCTGTTGGAGCCGGGCCCGCCGCACGCGGCGGCGGGCAGCGCGAGCGCCAGCGAGAGGACGAGCGCCGCGGTGCGTCGCCGCTGCGGCGCGCTGCGGACGTGGACCGGCCGCCTGGCGGCGCGGTGTGAGTGGGGTGGCTTCACGGCGAGGACGCTTCTTGCGATGATCGACGACAGGATGAACGAACGCGCGTCGTCGTCAGCGCCGTCCCGCGAGCTGTTGCTCGCGACCCACGCGTTCCCGGGGGAGTATATCGTCAAGGCGTTTGGCCCCGGAACCCAGGAATTCCGCGACGCCGTCCATGCCTGCGCGGGCGCCGTCGTCGGTCACGCACGCGTGCGATCGGCCGAACGCGCGACCCGCAGCGCCAGCCGCGTTTGCATCACGCTCACGCTGTCGGTCGAAACCGTGGACGACATCATCGGGGTCTACGTGAAGATCGCGGCGGTGCCTGATCTCATCATGTTGTTGTGAGCGAGATCACTGCCTCGGCAGCGGGGATGTCGGCATCCTTCTGCGCGAGCGTTCCAAACACCATGCCCCGCGCACGAGCCCGTCACGTCGTCGTCCTGTTGTCCCTGTTGCTGCCGGGCGCGCTGGCGGGTTGCAAGACCAAGGCGATCCGCGGCGGCGAGGGCACCGACAACCCCAATCTCGACGAGGGCGCGATGAGCACGGGGCTCGATCGCAAGGACCTCGACGACCTGATGAAGAAGAACCTCGCGTCGCTGCAGGCCTCGCCGCTGTGGGGTCAGTGGCGCACGTCGTCGCAGCCGGTGGTCGCGATCTGGCCGATCAAGAACGACACCACCGAGCACCTCGACGACCAGATGCTCACGCTGCTGTCGGACATGGAGACCGAGCTCATCAACGGTGGCGTCGTCGCCATCGTCAGCCGCGAGCGCCAGGCGGAGATGATCGCCGAGGCGAACCTGCAGCAGACCGCGGACTTCAACCCGGCCCTGGCCGCGCAGATCGGCAAGCAGATCGGCGCGCAGTACTTCATCACCGGCAAGCTGCAGGCTGTCGACGAGCGCATGAACAAGGAGCGCCGCGTGCAGTACACGCTGTTCATGCAGGTCATCGAGGTCGAGACCAGCATCGTGAAGTTCCAGACCAAGTCCGAGCGCAGCAAGGCCATCATCCGCTGAGTTGGGGATGCGACGCGTCGCGTCTCATCCACGACTCAGGGCAAGGAGCGAAGCGATGAGCGAAGCGGAGGCCCCGGCGGGCGGTGCCCGACGGCGGACGAGGGCGGAACCCTCCTCGGTGCTCGGTTCGCGGCGTGCGTCCGGACCGATCGCGCGCGTGCTCGCGGGGCTGGCGTTGCTGGCGTGCAGCGCCTGCGCGACCTACTCGGACCGCACCGCGGCGGCGCGCGACTCGCTGCAGCGCGGCGACGTGCCCGGCGGCATCGCCGAGCTCGACAAGTTCCTCAAGGTGCGCAAGCCCGAGGATCTGCCCAACAAGTGGAAGAAGGACTTCGAGCTGGTCGTGCTCGAGCGCGCGACGTTGCTGCAGGCCGCGGGCCAGTACGAGCTGTCGGCGCGCGACTTCGAGGCCGCCGACAAGCAGCTCGAGCTGCTGGACATCGCGCGCGACGGCGCGGGCAAGCTCGGCAAGTACATCTACAGCGACAGCGCGACCAAGTACAAGACCTCGCCGACCGAGAAGCTGTCGCTCAACGCGATGAACCTGTGCAACTACCTCGCGCGCGGCGATCTGCAGGGCGCCAAGGTCGAGGCCAAGCGCTTCACGGTCATGCGCAACTACATGCGCGACTACGATCCCGAGCACCAGCACGCGGCGTTCGGTTCGTACGTGGCCGGCTTCGTGTACGAGATGCTCGGGCAGTCCGACGAGGCGCTGCGCTACTACGACGAGGCGCTGCAGGAGCGGGAGTTCGCGAGCCTGCGCGCGCCGATCGAGCGGCTGGCCGCACGCGGCAGCTACCGCGGCGAGCGCATCCGCGACTACCTGCCCCAGGGCGTCGACACGCCGCCGCCGTCGCAGCCCGACGCCACGCCGCCGTCGCAACCCGATGCACCGCCGGCCGCGACACCGCCGAGCTCGGACGTCGCGCCCACGCCGGTGACCACGCCGCCGGTGCAGCGGCCCGCGACCGCGATGCCGCAGCTGGCGTCGCTGCCGGGCACCGACGGCGACGCGTCGTGGCGCGTGATCGCGGGCGCGGTGCCGGGCGCCGACGGCTCGAGCGGTGCCGGCGAGCTGCTCGTGATCGCCAAGACCGGGCGCGTCCCGTTCAAGATCCCCAAGCGCATCCCCATCGGCCTCGCGATCGGCCTCGCCGGCGCCTACATCACCGGCGACACCACGTTGCTCGAGTACGGCATGTTCAAGGTCGTGACCTACCCGGAGCTGGTCGGTCACGACACGTTCTTCGACGACGCCGAGGCCAAGATCGACGGCCGCTCGCTCGACATGGAGCTGGCGACCGACGTCACCGACGAGATCGTGCGCGAGTACGAGGACATCAAGCCGAAGATCATCGGTGCTGCGCTCACGCGCATGATCGTCCGCGCCGCCGCGGCCGAGGGCGCACGCGCGGCGGGCAACCAGTCCGAAAATGGCGGCGCCATCATCGGGTTTCTCGCCGCCGCAGCCATCGAAGGCACGCTGGTGGCGCTGGACAAGCCCGATACCCGCAGCTGGTCGACGCTGCCCGCGCGCGTCCACGTTGCGCGCGCCACCGTGCCGGCCGGCAAACACCGCGTCGAGGTCACCGTCCGCGGTCCTGGAGGGTGGCAGCGAAAAACCGTCCCGATCTCGATGCCCGCCGGCGGATTCGTCGTGCTCGACGTCACCACGCTGCGGTGAGGACGTGCCATAGTGGAGACATGATCGCGCGACACGTGGGCGTGCTCTCGATCGCTGCTGCAACCCTGGCTGGCGTGGCGTCGTTCGCCGCCGTGACCCCGACAGCGAACGCCGCGGTCTACGGTCGTCGCGGCTACGAGATCGAGGGCGCACGCGATCGCCGGGGCGTGTACTACGGTGCCGGGCTCGGCTTCGGCGGCACGTTCTTCTGGGTCGACGACTTCATCCCGGCCACGCGGCTCGACTTCGCGATCGGCGGCGGTGTCACCAAGCGTTTCACGCTCGGCGCGGACCTGCACGTGACGCCCTACCTGCAGCGCCGCGGCGGCGTCGGCTTCGGCGGCGACATCGAAGCCACCGGCTACCTCTTCCGCGGGCTGTACCTGCGCGGCGCCCTGGGTGCCAGCGGCGTGCCCAAGCGCGGGCCCGAGGATCGCGAGGCCCAGGGGCTGACGGTCGGCCTGGGCGGTGCGTTCGGCGTGGGCTACGAGTTCTTCCTCAACGCGACCGCCGCGATGGGCGTGGGCCTCACCTACGACGCGCGCTTCGTGCCGGGCTCGCGGTTCCCGCGGCAGAGCCTGCTCGTGGGCTTGCGCTTCGCGTTCTACTGATCGCCGTCAGCGACGACCGACGTTGCGCGCGAGCTCGGCATCGGAGCTCTGCCGCGCGCGGCCGTTGCCGCAGCTGCGATCGTCCCACTCGCCGCAGACGCTGGCCTCGACCTGGAACTGCTTGGGGCCGCACAGCTCGTAGCTCATGATGTCGCTGCAGTCGCGCGAGTGATCGAGGCCGAGCGCGTGGCCGACCTCGTGCGCCGCGGTCTCGCACAGCGTCTGGCCGTCGTCGGCGGGCGACTGGAACACGAACACCACCGCGTCGTCGATGACGCGACCGTTCCACGGCGCGATGCCGTGCACGGTGTCGTCGAAGCCGAGCTCGAGCGAGGAACCGCCGACCATCGCGAGCACGTATTCGCCGGTCGCGGGCGCCTGGTCGACGATGTCGACCGCGAAGCCGTCGTACTGCGACTGCACGCACTGCACGAGCGCTTGCCACTGCTCGTCGGTGCCGGCGTAGGGCGCAACGTCGACCCAGTCGTAGCCGCTGCGCGCGACCACGCCGGAGCGCAGGCGACGGGGATCATCCTTGCCGGCGGTGACGTGGCCGCCGTCGCGACGCAGGACCACGGTCACCGGTCGCGGGCCACGCAGGCTCGCGAGCGCTCGCTCGAACGGCTGCGCCCGCGCCACGGTGGCTCCGACGGCAGCGGACAACCCCAGCGAGGCCACCAGCGCGATCACGGTCCCCACACGCGCGTTCACGCCGGGATCGACGGGCCCCGGTGCACGGCGATTCGGGCCCGCGGCACGCGCCGGGCGATGGGGCACATTGCAACGCGAGCAGGCGTGCGCACGTGGGCGCGATGCAACGCTGCGCGCGGCTACGCGCGGCCGCGATCGATCGCGCGAGCCGGTTCGACACGCGTCGCCGCGCGCGCGGGGAACCACGTGGCCAGCAACGCACTGGCCGTGACCAAGAGCGCCACGGTGCCGAACGCGACCACATCGCCGGCGGCGACCTCGTAGAGATGATCCGCGAGGCGCTGCTGCAGCAGCAGGCCGCCGCCGATCCCCGCGACCACGCCGATCGAGGTCAGCCCCAGCGCGTCACGCAGGATCATCGCGCGTACGTGTCGAGGGGTTGCGCCCAGCGCCATGCGGATCCCGATCTCGCGGGTCTGTTGCCGCACGGCATCGGTCATGACCGCGTGCATGCCGATCGCCGACAGCAGCACCGCGAGCCCGCCGAACAGACCCAGCAGCCGCGCCGCGACCACCGTCGGTGCGAGCGCGGCGTCGACATCGTCCGCGAGCGCGTGCACGCGCGCCGCGGTGATGCCCGGCACCTCGGCCAGCCGACCGCGCAAGCTCGCGACGCCGAGCTCGCCGTCGTCGTCGTCGTCGTCCGGACGCATGCGCACGACCAGATCGAGCGAGGGCTGCGGCCACTGCCACAACGGTACCCACACGAACGGCGCGTCGGCCTCGGTCGGGCTCATGACCTTGATGGTCTCGGCCACGCCCACGACCTCGATGGGACTCGGCACGCCGGCAAAACGGATCTGCCGTCCGATGGCGACACCGTCGGACCACCACGTGCGCGCGAAGGCCTCGCTGACGATCGCGACCATCGGCGCGTCCACGTCGTCGCGCGCATCGAAGCCGCGGCCCTGTCGCAGCTCGATGTCGAGCGCCGGCAGCAGCTCCGGCGTGATCGCGCTGGTGGGCACCAGGCGTGGTGCGCCGATGGTGACGCCGTCGACCGCGTCGGCGCTCACCGTACGGCGGAACTCGCTGTGACCGAACGGCAGGTGGGTCGCGACCGCGACCGCCGCGACGTCGTCGCGGCGCCGCATCGCGGCGAGCCACGCGTCCAGCCGTGCGAAGTCGAGGCTGGGATTGCCCGCGGTGCCGCCGATGTCGAGCTCCGCCACCGCGACGTCGCGCACGGCGAAGCCGGGGTCGACGCGGCTGCCGTGCTCGGCGCTGCGGACGAACAGCGCCGCCGCCAGCAGGCCGCAGTACGACACCGCGACCTGCACCACCACCAGCGCCGAGCGCAGGCCGCGATGGGTCCGCTGGCCGTGGCCGGCGTGATGACGCAGCGAGCCCGACAGATCGACCCGCGCCGCACGCCACGCCGGCGCGACGCCGAACAGCAGCGCGGTGACCAGGGTCAGCAGCGCGCCGTAGCCCAGCACCGCGAGATCGATGGGCGGTGGCACCGCGATGCGCTGCAGCAGCGGCGGCCGCAGCGACCACATGCCGTCGCGTAGCCACGGCGCCGCCGCGAGTCCGAGCGCGCCCGCAGCGGTCGCGAGCATGGCTGCCGAGCACGCGATCTGCCGCACCAGCCGCAGCGGCGTGGCACCCAGGGCCACGCGCAGCGCGAGCTCGGTCTGCAGCGGCGAGGCACGAGCGAGCAGCAGGTTCGCTGCGTTGGCGCACGCGACCACCAGCACGAAGCCGACCGCGAGCAGACCCAGGGTCGCGGCCAGCACCACCTGTGCGCGCGCATCGGGGCCGACCAGCGCATGCGACAGCGGCACGGCGCGCAGACGTCGGGCACCGACCGCGGCCGGGTGCGCGGCGGCCACGCTCTCGCCGATCGCGTCGAGCTCGGTCTGCAGCTGCTCGAGCGTGCCGTCGGGGCCCATGCGCACGATCGCCTCGAACGCGAGGTAGCGGCGCTCGTCGAACCACGGCAGCGACGGCAGCACGGTCGCGTGGGTGGAGTAGGGCACGAACAGCTGGGCGTCGCGCATCGACGTGCCGTCGAAGCCCGGCGGCGCGATGCCGACGATGCGCAGCGGCTGCGACTCGACCCGCAGCACGCGGCCGATCGCGTCGGGCGAGCCGCCGAAGTGCTTGCGCCACAGCGCGTCGCCGAGCACGACCTCGGCGACCTCGGGGCCGCGATCGTCGTGGTCGAAGCCGCGGCCCAGCGCCAGCGGCAGACGCAGCACGTCGAAGTAGTTCGCGGTGACGATCATGGTGTTCGCGCGCACTGGACCGCCGTCGAGCTCGATGGTGGTCGGCACCGAGGTCGACAGCGCCAGCTCTGCGGTACCGGCGTCGCGCAGCGCCACGCGGGCGTCGAGCGCGGTCGGGGCCGACACCGGCATGTGCCCGGGGTTGCCGGGGTCGACGGTGTACAGCGCGGCGAGCTGCTCGGGTTCACCCAGCGGCAGCGCGCCGAACAACACCGCGCGCACCACCGCGTAGGTCGCGGCGTTGACCCCGACCGCGAGCGCGAGCGTGATGACGATCGCCGCGGTGATGCCCGGCCGCCGTCGGAGATCGCGCCACGCGAGCGCGAGGTCGAGCCACAGGTGGATCATGCGTCCTCGGCCGCGTCCTCGGCGACCACGCGACCGTCGAACAGCCGCACCACGCGCTCGGCCCAGCGGGTGTGGCGCGGGTCGTGGGTCACGATGCAGATCGTCGAGCCGTCTCGGTGCAGCTCACGCAGCAGCGTCATCACCGTCTCGCTGTTGGCCGAGTCGAGGTTGCCGGTGGGCTCGTCGGCCAGCAGCAGGGTCGGCTCGCCGGCGATCGCGCGCGCGACCGCGACGCGCTGCTGTTGCCCGCCCGAGAGCTGGCTGGGACGGTAGGCGCGGCGTTCGAACAGCTCGAGCCGCTCGAGCACCTCGAGCACCCGCGTGCGCCGCCGCCGCTGCGCCACGCCGCGATACACCAGCGGCAGCTCGACGTTCTCGTAGACCGTCAGGTCCGCGATGAGGTTGAAGCCCTGGAAGATGAAGCCGATCTCGCGGTTGCGCAGCTGCGCGCGCGCGGCAGCCCCCAGCGCCGCGGTGTCGTGCCCGCCGAACCACAGCGTGCCCGTGCTCGGGCGATCGAGCAGCCCGAGGATCGACAACAGCGAGGTCTTGCCCGAACCCGAGGGCCCGGCCACCGCGACGAATTCGCCCCGACCGATCGACAACACCACGTGCCGCAGCGCGTGGGTTTCCATGTCCTCGCTGACGTGGACCTTGCCGACGTCGTCGAGCACGAGCAGCGGTTCACGCTGCTTGGAGGTCCGCACACCGGTCGCCGCGGTCGCGTTGTCGAGCAACACAAGCCCATGGTGTCGCAAGAACCATGCCCGCGCGAGGGTGCGATGGTCCTGCAGCGATCATCGAGCCCGGGTGAAACCATCGCCATCGTCGGCGTGTCCGCACCTGGGATCGCGATTCCGGCCCCGGACGGTGGCCGCAATCCGTCCCTGGGGGGAACACGATGCACGCTTCCAGCATTACAGTGCCCACATTGCCCAACGACATCTCCGCGCCCACCCGTGTGCTGGTCGCCGATGATCAGCCCGACGTGCTCGAAGCCCTGCGATTGCTGCTCAAGTCGGAGGGGTATCAGGTCGAGACCGCGACGACCCCGGCCAACGCGCTGGCGGCCACCCGCGAGCGCGAGTTCGACGTCGCGCTGGTCGATCTCAACTACACGCGCGACACGACCTCGGGCGACGAGGGCATCGACCTGCTCCACCAGATGCTCGCGGTCGACACCACGCTGCCGGTGGTGGTGATGACCGCGTGGGGCAGCGTGGACGGTGCGGTGGCGGCGGTGCGCGCCGGCGCGCGCGACTACGTCGAGAAGCCGTGGGACAACGACCGCCTGGTCTCGGTGCTGCGCACGCAGTCCGAGGTCGGGCGCATGCTGCGACACGCGCGGCGGCTCGAGCACGAGAACTCGCGCCTGCGGGACGAGGGCGGCGAGGAGCCCATCGCCCGCAGCCGCGCGATGGCGCCGGTGTTGCGCCTGATCGAGCGCGTGGCGCCCTCCGACGCCAACGTGCTCATCACCGGTGAGCACGGCACCGGCAAGGAGCTCATCGCGCGCGCGCTGCATCGCGCGTCGCGGCGCGCCGATCGTCCGCTCATCGTGATCAACGCCGGCGGTCTGCCCGACGGCGTGTTCGAGAGCGAGCTCTTCGGCCACGTGCGCGGTGCCTTCACCGACGCCAAGGCCGCGCGCCTGGGCTGCTTCGAGCTCGCCGACGGCGGCACGCTGCTGCTCGACGAGATCGGCAACATGCCGCTGCCGCAGCAGGGCAAGCTGCTGCGCGTGCTGCAGACCGGCGAGTTCCACCCCGTGGGCTCGTCGCGGGTGCGTCGCGTCGACGTGCGCGTCATGGCCGCGACCAACGCGGATCTGCGCGCGGAGGTCCGCGCCGGCCGCTTCCGCGAAGACCTGCTGTACCGGCTCAACACCGTCGAGATCGCGGTGCCGCCGCTGCGCGAGCGCGCCGAGGACATCGTGTTGTTGGCGCAGCACTTCGTGCGCCGCATGGCCTCGCGCTACCGCAAGCACGTCGAGGGCCTTTCGGGCGCGGCCGAACGCGCGCTGCGGGACCACAGCTGGCCCGGCAACGTCCGCGAGCTCGAGCACGCGGTCGAGCGCGCGGTGCTGCTCGCCGAGGGGCCGCGGCTCGAGGCCGTCGACCTCGGGCTGTATCCCGCCGAGGTGCGCGACCCCGCCGGGCTCGAGGGCATGACGCTCGACGACGCCGAGGCGCTGCTGATCCGTCGCGCGCTCGAGCGGCACGGTGGCAACGTCAGCCACGCCGCCGTCGCGCTGGGTCTGTCGCGCAGCGCGCTCTACCGCAGGTTGCATCGGCACGGGCTGTCGTCGTGACGCAGCCGTGCGCGGCGCCGGGTCAGCGCCTGGCCTTGCGCGCGCTCGCGTTGGTCGGGGGACCGTTGGCCTGCTGCTTCGCACTGGCGATGCTGCCCGGCGCGGCAGCGTCGGTGCGCGCGGCGTTGGTGGTGCTCGCGGCCGTGCTCGCGGCGGTGGCCTTCGCGGCGCTGCGCGGTGCGATCGCGCGGCCGCTGCGGGTGCTGGCGAACCTGCTCGGGGGTCTGCGTCGCGGTGACTTCACGCTGCGCTCGGCGCTGGCGCGCGCGGACGACGACTGGGGTCTGGTCATGCGCGAGGCCAACGCGCTGGCGGACACGCTGGCGGAGCAGCGTCTGGGCGCACTCGAGGCCACCGCGCTGCTGCGCAAGGTGATGGCCGAGATCGACGTCGCGTTGTTCGCCTTCGACGACCGCGGCGCGCTGCGCCTGGTCAATCGCACCGGCGAACAGTGGCTCGGTCGCACCTACGAGCGGCTGCAGGGCTGCTCCGCGGCGGAGCTGGGCCTGGCCGAGCTGCTCGACGGCCCCGCGCCGCGCACGGTCGAGCTCGCGTTCCCCGGTGCCAGCGGACGCGGCGAGCTGCGGCGCAGCGACTTCCGCCAACACGGGCGCCCGCACGTGCTCGTGATGATCGCCGATCTCAGCCGTGCGCTGCGACAGCAGGAGCTCGAGGCGTGGCGCCGACTGGTGCGCGTGCTCAGCCACGAGATCAACAACTCGCTGTCGCCCATCGCCTCGGTCGCCGCGAGCCTGCGATCGCTGGGAGCCCGGAGTCCACGCCCGAGCGACTACGAGGACGACGTCGCGCGCGGGCTGGAGCTGGTGGCCGGGCGCGCGGAGTCGCTGCGGCGCTTCATGGCCAGCTATGCCCGGCTCGCGCGTCTGCCCACGCCGCAACGCAGCGCGCTGTCGGTCGCGGCGCTGGTCGAACGCGTCGCGGGCCTGTTCGAGGGCGTCACGGTCGAGCCCGGCGAAGACGGCGAGTTCGAGGGGGACGCAGATCAACTCGAGCAGCTGTTGCTCAACCTGCTGGCCAACGCGACCGAGGCGGTGCGCGAGGCCGGCGGCGGTGCGGTGCGGGTCTCGTGGAGTCTCGGTGCACGGCAGCTCGAGCTGCGTGTGGTCGACGAGGGCTTGGGCCTGGCCAACAGCGCGAACCTGTTCGTGCCGTTCTTCAGCACCAAGCCCGGTGGCAGCGGCATCGGCCTGGCGCTGAGCCGGCAGATCGCCGAGTCGCACGGTGGCACGATCGCGCTGCGCAACCGCGGCGACGCGCGCGGCTGCGAGGCGATCGTCCGCTTGCCACGCGGTGCTTGACCCACCGAGGCCACGGGTGCGACACGGTCGCCGACGTCGCTACCCGACCGAGCGCACGTCGACGCGGTGAATCGATCACCACCCGCGAGGCGTTTGGTTTCGGCGGCCGGGAACGTTCTACGGTCGCGCGCGGTCGAGAGCACCGCGCAACCTCGAGGTCGCGCACAGACGATGTGGGTTCGAACGATGCGCCTGGCGTGTTCGCTGCTGTTGCTGGCCACCGCGGCCTGTTTCGTGGAGCAGCCCGAGCTGTCCGTGACGGGCGGCGAGGATCCGCAGCCGACGTGCACGCCGGGATCCGCGAGCTGCCCGTGCTACGGCAACGGCACCTGTGACGCCGGCCTCGCGTGCGCGGGCCCGGACGTCTGCGTGCCGATGGGCTGCGTGCCCGGCCATGCGATGTGCGTGTGCGGCGAGCAGGGCTGCGACGCGTCGCTCGAGTGCGTGGCCGGCGTGTGCGCGAGCCCGTCGTCCGACGAGGCTGGGTCCAGCTCCGGCGACGAGCCCGACGCCGAGAGCTCGAGCGACGGGACGTCGGCAGGCTCCAGCGAGTCCGGCAGCTCGAGCGGTGGCAGCAGCGACGGCGGTGGCAGCAGCTCCGAGGGCGAGGGAACACCGGCGTGCGACGAGCTCGGCTGCGGTGCCTGCGTCGACTGCGTCGCCGACGGCAACGGCAGCTGCGCGGCGCAGGCCGACAGCTGCGAGCAACTCGCGGGATGTCCCGCGGCTGCGGCGTGCCTGGCCACCTGCGGCGTCGACGGGCTGTGCATCGACCCGTGCTGCGAAGGCCTCGCGCCCGCGGCGGTCGCGGCCGCGATGGCGCTCGATGCCTGCCGCGAGGACGCGTGCGCGGCGACCTGCACCGACTACAACCACGGCCTGTGCGCCTGAGCGCGAGGCGAGGCCGCGAGACGAGCACGCCGACGCGGGCACCCGCGCGGCGTCGGCTCAGGCCGCGGGCGTGACCGTGAAGTCGCCGAAGTCGAGCGCGCCGGCCGGGATCGCCAGGCCCGAGGCGCCCTCGAAATTCACGTCGATCTGATCGCCGGCGGGGTTGTCGACGATCTGGAACACGTTGACGGTCTCGAAGTTCTCGATCTCGCCGCTGGTCAGCAGCCGCGAGCACTTGCCCATGCCGCGAAACGTCGCGGTCGTGCCGGTGATGCTGACCTGGTTGAACTTGCGATAGCGGCACGCGACCGACACCGTCGTGCTCGCCGGCGACAACGGGTGCGCCACCAGCACGAACTCGCCGGTGGCCTTGTTGCCCGCGAGCCGCACGCTGCCGCCGAAGCTGAAGGCCTGCCGCTGTCCCGCGCCGGTGACCGATGCGGTCGGCCCACCGCCACCACCGCCGCCACCACCTCCGCCGTGACCGTGGCCGTGGCCGTGATGGCCGCCGCCGTGGTGGCCTCCACCGGTGGCCTGCGCGGGCAGGGGCGTGGACGCGAGCACCAGGGCGAGCAGCACGGCGATTCGCATGGGCAGCAGGGTCTCACGACGCCGCTGTGCCGGCGAGATTCAGGGCTCGTGCAAAGATCGACGTCCGCGTCGCGAAATTCGGAGGCGTAGGTGCGACACCGTGCGACCCATCGAGGTCACGGGTTCGAGAGCAAGACGCCGACGGTGTTCGAGGACTGGTTGCTGGTCACGAGGTCGAGCACGCCGTCCTCGTTGAGATCGCCGGCGCGAACCGCCGAGGGCAGCAGCCCCACCGGGTAGTTGGCGACCGGCACCAGCCCGCCCGCGCCGTCGCCGAGCGCGACCAACACCGCGTTGTCGGACTCGTCCGCGGTCGCGATGTCGACGAGGCCATCGCTGTCGAAGTCGCCGGCCGCGAGCGAGCGCGGTTGGGTGCCGACGGCGACGTTGCTGTGCGGCACGTAGCTGCCCGCGCCGTCGGCCATGTACACGGTGATGGTCGAGACCCACGAGTTGCTCGCGACCAGATCGGGCCAGCCGTCCTCGTCGAGATCCACGGCGATGAGGCCCAGCGTGCCGTCGCCGGTCGCGAGCGAGCCCGCGGTCGCGAACGCGCCGTCGCCGAGGCCTTGCCACACGAAGACCTGCGCGCCCTCGGAGGTCGCCACCGCCATGTCGAGCACGCCGTCGCCCGAGAGGTCGGAGAGGATGACCTCCCACGGCGTGCCGGGCGAGTCGTAGCTCGCGGCCAGCTCGAAGCTGCCGTCGCCGCGGTTGCGCAGCACCGAGATGTCGCCGCTGCCGCTGTTGGTGACCGCCAGATCCACGTCGGCGTCGCCATCGATGTCACCGGCGGCCGACATCACCGGGGTGTCGCCGATGGTGTATGGCACCGCGTCGCCGAAGGCCGCCGGTGCGGCCGCCAGCAGCACGTTGAGGCTGGCGGCGTAGGCGTTGGTCACGGCGAGGTCGTCGATGCCATCGCCGTCGAAGTCGCCGATCGTGACGCCGACCGGGACGTCGCCGCCGGCGAGCCAGGCCTCGGGCGAACCCAGGCCGCCCTTGCCGTCGCCGCGCAGCACCGAGGCGACGTTGCTCGGGGTCTCGGCGTGGTTGAAGTCGGAGTTGGGCACGACCACGTCGAGGTGGCCGTCGTCGTCGAGGTCGCCCAGCGCGAGCGCGCAGGGGTCGATGCGCGAGGCGTACTCGATGCTCGGCAGGTAGCACAGCTCGCCGGGGTCGATGACACCGTTGCCGCAGCTGGGCGCCATCGCCGGGAGATCGGGCTCGGGCACGAACACGAAACCGTCGTCTTGTGCGTCGTCGCTCGGTGCATCCGAGCCGTCGTGACCACCGCCGCCGCCGTCGCTGCCATCACCACCGAGCGACGCGGTGCCGGCCTCGGGGAACTCGAAGCCGCTGCGCCCACACGCCAGCGCGAAGCCTATCCCCAACCAGGCGAGCCTACGCATCGTCGCACCTTCGGGCGCGCGCACCCGTGACATCCAGGGTAGCAGGCGGCTGGGGCGACACCAGGGATTTGGGGTGGCTCGCCGCGAACGCAGGCGAATCGCGGTGCACGGGCCGACCCGGCGATCCCCGACTACCGGCACACCACCGCGTTGCCGCCACCGTCACCCGAGCTGTCACCGCCATCGGGCGGCAGCAGCACCGGCAGGCACGCGTCCTCGCCGGGGTGGGCGTACTCGTAGCAGCAACGCAGCGGCGCCGAGTCCAGCGGGCACGGGTCGCCCTTGGGCAAGCAGCACGGTGGCCCCTCGCGCGGGGTGACGCCGAGGCAGTCGCTGCGACACTCGACGTTGGCTGCGATGCCCTGCTGCGAGCAGAACGGGAACGCCTCGTCGAGAAACTGTAGGTCGAAGTCGTCGCCATCACAGACCTCGGCGAGGCTCACCGCCTCGTCGAGAATCGAGACGCGCAACGGCCCCTCCTGTTCACCGTTGCCGCAGTAGCCACAGCTGGTTCGATCGTAGGTGCAGTTGTCGAGGCAGCGCACCGCGTTCCCCGAGGTGTACGGCAGGTTCTGGTAGGGCGAGCGCAGCGGCTCGACCTCGTCGGCCGTACCGAAGTTGGCGCCGGCGCACGGCCGCGGGTTGACGATGTCGCCGCCGTGGCCGATCTCGTCGCACTCCTCGCCGGGCTCGACCAGGCCGTTGCCGCACGAGTCGCAGGTCGAGAAGTCGAGTCGGCAGGTGTTGGTGCAGGTGGGCTCGCCGCTGCCCCAGCACGGCGTGCCGATGTTGCTGCCGTCACACTCCTCGCCCGCGGCGCTGTCGATGATGCCGTCGCCACAGAAGGCACACTGCGCGTCGTCGTTGATGAGCTGACAGGTGACGGGGTCGCACGCACCGACGCCGTTGGGGTGGCTGGTGCCGACGCAGGCCTCGAGGAAGCTCGAGGGGTCGGCGGGGTCGCACTGCTCGCCCGCGAGTCGATCGGCGACGCCGTCGCCGCACGCCAGCGCGTGGTCGAGCTCGAGCAGACACGCGTTGCCCGTCGCGCAACCCAGCGCGAGCGCGAGCGCGAGCCTCGAGGCCCTCATCACGCTCGCAGTCTACACCGGCCGCGCGGCGCTTTCATCGCTCGCGGCGCACGCGTTCGATCTCTGCCCGGGTCGCAGCCGGGTCGTTGGTCAGCACGGCATCGACGTCCAGCGCGAGGTAGCGGCGCAGCCGCCGGTGCAGCCCGGGGTCCAGCGGGCACACGCGCTGGCGTCGGCGGTGGGCGGTGCGCACGTAGCAAGGGTTGAGCAGCAGGTGCGGCCAGTACGGACCGAGCATGTCGGTGTGCTCGTTGCCCCACGGGCTGCGCGACGCGATGTGCCCCGTGAGCAGTCCCGGCGCCTGCTCGCGGATCCGCAGCAGCAGCCCGAGGTCGAAGGCGATCACGGCGGCCCGACGTTCGCGTGCACGATCGCCGAGGATCTCGAGCAGCCGTCGCAGCGGTCGCGGCTCGCCCAGGCGCGGGTCCTTGAGCTCGAGCACCAACGGCACGTGCGCGGGCGCGAGCGCCACCAGCTCGTCGAGCAGCGGCACGCGTTCGTCCGCGGCGCTGCCGTCGCTGTGCGGGCGCAGCCGCAGCCGCGCGAGCGCGCGTCGATCGAGCGCGGTGACGTGGCGGGGGTCGCCGACCGTGCGTGCCAGCGTGGGATCGTGCATGCACGCGAGCTCGCCGTCCGCGAGGCACCACAGGTCGGTCTCGATCAGGTCCGCGCCGTCCTGCAGCGCGCGCCGGAACGCCGCGATGCTGTTCTCCGGCGCCAGATCCGAGGCGCCGCGGTGGGCCATGATCCACGGCCGTGGGCGTCCGGGGATCGTGAGCACCGGACGCGTCACCGCAGCCACCGCGTCCGACAGGCCCACCCGTGCGACACGCGGTATAGTCGCGCGGTCGATGCCGCAAAACCAGATCTTCCTGCAGGCCTGTCGTGGTGAGCGACCCGCACGTACGCCGATCTGGGTGATGCGCCAGGCCGGGCGCTACCTCCCGGAGTACCGCGCGGTGCGCTCGAAGGTCAGCTTCGAGACCATGTGCCGCACGCCCGAGCTGTGCGCCGAGGTGACGCTGCAGCCGATCGATCGCTACGGCTTCGACGCGGCCATTCTCTTCTCCGACATCTTGGTGGTGTTCGACGCGATCGGCGTGCCGGTGGCGTTCAACCCGGCGCCGCAGGTCGCGACGCCGGTGCGCACCGCTGCCGAGCTCGAGGCGCTGCGTTGGGGCCGCGCGGTCGATCACCTCGGCTACGTGTTCGATGCCGTGCGCGCGTGCAAGCAGGCGCTGGCCGATCGCGTGCCGCTCATCGGTTTCTGCGGCGCGCCCATGACCACCGCCAGCTACATGATCGAAGGCGGCGGTTCGCGCGAGTTCGAACACACCAAGGCCATGGCCTTCTGCGAGCCGGCGCTGTTCGGGCGCATGCTCGAGCGCATCACCACGCTGCTGATCGAGTACCTCGGTCAGCAGGTCGCCGCCGGCGCCGACGCGCTGCAGATCTTCGAGAGCTGGGGCGCCGCGTTCGCGCCGCAGGACTACCGCGTGCACGTGCTGCCGCACCTGCAGCGGTTGCTGCGGGAGGTCGCGCCGCTGGGCGTGCCGGTGATCCTGTTCGTGCGCGGCAACGCCAGCCTGCTGCGTCAGACCAAGGACCTCGGCGCGGACGTGATCGGCATCGACTGGTCGATCGAGCTCGACGAGGCCATCGCCACGGTCGGCCGCGAGCGCGTGGTTCAGGGCAACATGGATCCGCTCACGCTGTTGGGGCCGCCCGAGCTCATCGAGCAGACCGCGAAGCGCATCGTCGAGCAGGGCCGTGCGGCGCGGGCCCACATCTTCAACCTCGGCCACGGCATCTCGCGGCACACCGATCCCGCGATGGTGCAGCACCTGGTCGACGCGGTGCGCAGCGCATGAGCGCCGCCGCGCGCACGCTGCTGCTGCTGCTCGCGGCCTGCCGGCCGGCGACGCCCGCGACCGCCCAGCCGGCGGCGGCGCCCAGCGGTGCGTTGCCGCCCAGCCGCCACGCGGCGGGCGAGCAGATCGACGCGAACGTGCCGCTGCAGGCCGGCGGCGTGCTGCCGCTGGCGAGCCTGCGCGGCCGCGTCGTGATCATCGAGGTCGTCGACGCGGCCCACCGCGATGCCGCGGCCGAGGCCGACTATCGCGCGCTGCTCGAGCAGCTGGGCGACGCCGTCGAGGTCGTGCTGGTGTCACTCGATGCCGACGGCTGGCACGGCGATGCGCCGCCGGTGCAGCTGGGCTGGGATCCCCAGGGCGCGCTCGCGGCCCGGCTGCAGGCCGCGACGCTGCCGACGGTGATCGTGCTCGACGCCGAGGGCCGGGTCGCGTTCCAGTACGCCGGCGCGCGCGAGCGCGGCCACGCCGAGGTGCTCGCGACGGCGCGCCGACTCGCGGGTTGAGACACTGTCGGCCGATGCTGACGGGCTCTGGTCGCGGGGCCCCGTGACCGGCTCGGCCGGGCACGCGGAGCTTGCTCGCCACCGTCTGCGCCGCGATCACAGGCGGCGCAGGTTCTCGCGGTAGTCCTTCTCGGCGCGCGTGCCCTTGGCCAGCTCGACCGCGCGCTCGTAGGCTGCGCGCGCGCGATCCTTCTGTCCGAAGCGCAGCAGGCAGTGGCCGCGGATCTCGTGCGCGCGCGCGCTGTCGGGATCGAGCGCGATGGCCCGGTCGGCGCTGCTGCGCGCCGACGCGGCCTCGTTCACCGCGAGCTCGGTCTTGGCGCGGATGGTCCACGCCTCGGCCGACAGCGGCAGCCGCGTCGTCAGCTGCTCGGTGACGGTCAACGCGATGCGCTCGTTGTCCTGACGGACCCACATGCGCGCGGCCAGCTCCGCCGCGGCCAGCAGCT
The DNA here is from genome assembly GCA_019694555.1 of Nannocystaceae bacterium. Taxonomy (GTDB): domain Bacteria; phylum Myxococcota_A; class Polyangia; order Nannocystales; family Nannocystaceae; genus Xiheibacterium. The sequence continues at coordinate 10,460 of JAIBBS010000030.1, read as the reverse complement.
CCGGCGCGGGGCGATCCTCGTCGAGCAGCCTCAACCACGCCGAGCGTGCGCGCGGGGCCGCGATGCGCGGCTTGCCCATGCGGGCTTCGATGTCGGCCCACGCGAGGTACAGCCGGCCCTGTTGCGCGTCGGGCGTGTGCGGGAAGCCGCGACGGATCGCCAGCTCCGCGGCCTTGCGATCGAACTGGCGCGCGAAGGTCTCGGCCAGCAGCACGCGTGCCTCGACGTCGCCGGGGCTGCGGCCGACCAGCTCGATCAATGCGCGCTGGGCCGTGGTGACGCCGTCCTTGCCGCCCAGTGCCAGCTTCACCCGCGCGCGCGCCCGCGCGATGGCATCGGCTTCGATCCCGAGGGTCTCGGCGCGCTCGAGCAGCGCCTCGCTGTCGACGTCGCGATCGCCGGCCGCGGCCGAGAGCTCGACGTAGCGCAGCAGCGACTCGCCGGTGACACCGGGCACGTCGACCAGCTCGGCCAGCTCTGCGCGCGCGCGGTCCTCGTGGCCCGCGTCCGCGAGCAACGCGGCACGCCGCTCGCGGTAGCGCGGCAGCGACGGCTGCGTCTGCACCGCGCGCGTCAGCCAGGTCTCCGCGTCGCGGATGCCCTCGGGTTCGCGTGCACGCCGGCGCACCGCGATGTCCGCGAGCAGCAGCATTGCCTCGGCCGCCAGCGGTTCGCGTTCGACCGCGCGCTCGAGCGTGAGCTTGGCCTTGCGCAGATCGACGGGCTCGGGCTGCAGCAGCAGCGCCTCGCCCAGGCCGGTCCACGCCCGCGGCGCGAACGGTTCCTCCTCGGCCAGCGCCTGCAGCTTGCGCAGCGCCACCGTCGGATCGCCGCGGCGCAGCTCGACGCGCGCGCGCGCGACCTCGATCTCGACGCGGCCGGGCAGCAGCTCCTCGGCGCGGCGGATCCACGGCTCGGCCTCCTCGAAGCGCCGCTGCTCGACCAGTGCGAGCGCCTGCACGTAGGCCACGCGTGGTCGCTCCTGCGGCAGCGCTGCGAGGTCCGTCAGCGCCGCCATCACGTCGCCTTCGACGAAGCGGATCCACGCGTGGTCGATCGCGAGCTCGTCGTCGGGCAGATCGGCGTCGTCCAGCCACGGCCGCGCCGCGGCGGCGTCGCCGGCCTCCAGCGCGGTCTCGATCGCCAGCCGCACCGCCAGGCGATCCCAGCGCGGGATGCCCTCGCGGGCCTCGGACAGGCGCGCCATGCCCTCGGTGATCTCGCCCGCGCGCACGTGCACGACCGCGCGCGCGAGCAGGGTGTTGTGACGATCGCGGTGCGGCAGCGCCTCGCCGACCTCGAGCAGCTGGTCGGCCACGCTCGCGACGCCCGCGGTCTCGCGGCCGAGCATGGCGTTGAACAGGGCTTCGTCGGCGGCGAGCCCGAGGTGCCCGCGCGCCAGCTCGCGCGCGCGCTCGAGCTCGCCCAGGGCTTCGTTGGGCTCGCCCAGCTGCAGCAGCAGGCGCGCCCGCACGCGCCGCAGCGCCGCGTTGCCGGCGTTGTCGTCGAGCGCGGCGTCGACCTGCGCGAGCACGGCCCGCAGCGCGTCCTCGTCGTCGGGGCGTGCGGCGATCGCCAGCTGCGCGGCCAGCCACGTCGCCTCGACGCGCGCGAGCGGGTCGTCGATCGTGCCCAGCGCCTCGAGCGTGGCCGCGGCGGCATCACGCTCGCCGTCGCCGAAGGCCAGCAGCGCCTGCGCCACCTGGGTCGCGACGACGTCGGGTGCGGCGGCCACCGCCGCGTCCGCGAGATCGCGTCGCTCGCCGAACTCGAGCCACAGGTGTGCCCGCAGCAGCGCGCGTTCGGCCGCGGCGGTGGGGTTCTCGGCGTCGCGCACCAGCGCGGCGTCGAGCAGGTCGCCGGCGAGGCGCAGGTCGGCAGCGTCACCGCTGCGCGCGTGGGTGCGCGCGTTCTGCAGCGCGGCCGCACGCGCACGGCGATCGGCGAACAGCTTGAACGACACGCCCGCGGTGAGCAGCGCGGCGCCCAGCGCGACGAACTGCGCGGCACGCTTGATCACGCGCCGCCGTTGCTTCGCATGGATCTCCGCGATCAGATCACCGCGGCTCGCGACGCGCAGTCCGCTGGAGAACGATCGATCCGCGCGCCCGCGATCCACGACCGCACCAGCGTACGATCGGAATGCCGCCGCGATCCATCGCCCGCGCGGGCCATTGCGCGGGCGTGCTCCGAGCGTGAGGCCGCCGACGAGAACAGCAGCGGCGTGTGGGGCCAGCGGTCCCGCGGCCGGTGTGGCCGACCGCGGGCGCCGTCGGCGTTCAGCTCGCGCAGAACGGATCCCACGGCGTCTGACCGCAGGGATCGCACCACAGACCCACGCACGGACCGCAGTCGAGGCCCCAACACGGCTCGGGACAGTAGAGTCCACCGCAAGGGCTGCAGTTGCCGTACAGGCACGGCGGCGGGGGCGGCGGGCACCAGATCGCCGTCGCCAGCTCGCACACGAACACGGCCTCGATCTCGTCGAACCAGCAGATCGGCTCGGGCGGGCACCACAGCGAGGTCGCGACCGGCACGTCGGCCGCGGGCGCGAACACGTCGCCGGGCACGTTGATCGCGCCGCGGTACTCGGGCTTCACGTCGCCGTTCGCATCGAGCAGCGTGTGCCGCCACTGCGTCGCGATCTCACCCCAGTGCTCGCGCAGCGCGTCGGGCATCGGCGTGCCTTCGGACGCGGCCCACGTCACCGACGTGCCCTCGACCTCGGCCAGCATCGACAGCTCGCCGCTGCGGGGATCGAGCTCGGCGACGAAGCGATCGCCCTCGAGCTCGAGCTCGATGCGTGCGACCTCGTGGTCGCGGGCCAGCAATGCGCGCGAGAGCTCGGCGCCCTTGTCGTCGCGGGCGAGCAGCGAGGCGCTCGCGGGCTGCTGCACCAGCTCGACCTCCGCGATCTCGATGGAGCGCGGCGTCGGGGCCTCGTTGTCGTGGTTGCACGCGGTGAGCGTCGCAGCGGTGAGCGCCGCAGCGGCGATCCAGCGCGCGCGGCGGATCGGGGCGGAGAGAGCCAGCATCGTCGTCGTCCTGCGGGCGTCCACAACGCCCTGCATCGACGACGTGCACCGACGCGCGGGTTGGTTCCGTCAGCGCATCGACACGGCCTGATCGCGCTCCGCCGCCAGCGGATCGCCGCGATCGCCGGCCGGCCCCCAGCTCGGCGGCGCCCCGGCCGGCTCCTTGCGCCGGCCGGGCTTCGCGCCCTGCTTGTTGTTCGCGCCGATGTGGTGGCTCTTGCGGTAGGCCAGCAGTCCCGGCAGCCACGGGTGCTCGTCCTCGACGAACTCGCCGAAGATGCCCAGGCGCTCGCCGCTGCTGCGGCGCTCGTCGACCAGCACGAACTTGCCCTCGTGGAACTGCCACAGCTGATCGACCATGGTGGACTCGATCACCGTGCTGTCGTCGGCGTGCCACCAGATCTGCGCGCGCGAGGCGGCCACGCCCGAGCTCTTGTCGAGGTCGAGCCGGGTCAGCTCGTAGTCGACGATGACCAGCTCCTTGGCGAAGTCCTCGTGGGTGGCGAGGAACTCCTGCTGCGAGTTGGCGGGCAGGAACTCTGCGGCGCGATCGATGTCGCGCCAGCGCAGCGCCTTGTTGTAGTCGGTGGTGGCGTCGCGCAGCTTGGTCTGCATGCCGTCGCCCGAGACGCAGCCACCGAGCGCAGCCACGGCGACGAGCAGGGGGAGCACGACGCGACGACGGACGGCGGTGGGCATCGCGCCCACGCTACGGTGGGCACGGCCGCCGCCGCCAGTTTTCGTCGCTTTCGCGCGCGCCGGGCTCGCGCCGGCGCGCTCACGCCGGCGGCGGTGCGCCGCGACGGCCTCGCACGATGCGCCCGATGCCGGCGTAGTCGTTGCGGATCGACGACTGCAACCCGGCCGCGTCGAGCATCGCTGCGACCGCGCTGGCCTGGTCGAAGCCGACCTCGAGGTAGACCGAGGCTTCGGGCGCGAGCACGCCGGGCGCTTGCAGCTGCCGCAACAACGCCGCGATCACGCGCAGGCCGTCGGGGCCGCCATCGAGCGCGAGCCGGGGCTCGTGCTTGACCTCGGGGGGCAGCTCCGCGAGGGCATCGCTCGCGATGTACGGCAGGTTGGCGGCCACCACCGCGAAGCCACCGGCGGGCGGCGTGACCTGCTGCAGCAGATCCGACTGCAGCCACGTGACCGACAGACGCAGGCGCTCGCCGTTGTTCGCCGCCACCGCCAGGGCGTCGGCCGAGACGTCGCACGCGCGCACCGAGAAACCGCTGCGCGCATGCTTGAGTGCCAGCGCGATCGCACCGGAGCCGGTGCCGACGTCGAGCACCTCGAGCTCGGCGCTCGCGGGCACGTCCTCGAGGATCCAGTCGACCAGGTGCTCGGTCTCGGGGCGCGGCACGAGCACGCGCGGATCGACCAGCAGCTCGAGCCCGAGCGCATGGAAGCCGCGGCGGCCTTCGATGTAGGCCACCGGCTCGCGCCCGAGTCGTCGCCGCACCAGCTCGCGGAAGCGCGCGCGCGCGGACTCTTCGACCAGACGATCGCGCTCGGTGTAGAGCGTGAGGCGGTTGCAGTCGAGCGCGTGGGCGAGCAGACGTTCCGCATCGAGTCGCGGCTGCTCGACGCCGAGCTCGAACAGGCGCGCCTGCGTCCAATCGAGCAGCTCGCCGATGGTCCACTGCGAGCGCGCGCCGCCCGGTGGACCCGCGTTGGGACCTCGCGGTGTGCTCGGCGTTCCCGGCGCGGGTGGGGGCTGCTGCGGCATGCAGGCCGCAGTGTGGCGAAACCCGGGCCGCGATGCCCACAACAACGGCGTTGTCGGCGTCGCGCGGTGCCGCGCAGCGGCGTGCGCCTGCGCACCCGCGCGCGGTCGGGTCGATTGGGCTTGGTGCCGCGGGTGCTGCTGCGTAGGCTAGCTGCAGGACACGCGCCCCGCGGCCCGACCCGGATCGGTCCCGCCGGTGCGCTCGCCCCTGCTTGCCTTGCCATGCGACGCCGTGGGTCGACCTTGCTGGGACTGTTGCTCGCCGCCGCGATGCTGGTGGTGTTGCCGCACTCTGCTGCGACCGCGCCGCTGTCGGCGCGGGTGGTCGAGCAGCTGCGCGACCAGGTCGTCACCACCGCGCTGCCGCGACCGCTGGTGGTCGTGCGCGCGCTGGGCCCGGTCGCGCCCGATCGCCTGCGCGCGACCTGCCGCAGTCTGCTGCGAACGTACCCGGTACGCTGCGAGATCCGGCCCGGCCGCGATCTGCTGCCGGCGTGGTCGGCGTGGAACGTCGACCGCGCCCAGCTCGATGCCCGCGCCGCGCTCGACGTGCTCTTCCGCGACCGCGACGGCGAGGCCCTGGTCGAGCTCAACCTCACCGGCGTCGACATCTACGAGGTCGACAAGCCCTACGTGTTCGGGCTCGCGAGCCTGACCGATCGCATCGCGCTGGTGTCGCTGTCGCGCATCGACGACGACGGCGGCAAGCGCCTCGGTCGGCGGCTGCACAAGCTGGTGCTGCACGAGGTCGGCCACGCGCTGGGCCTGCACCACCACGACGATCCGTCGTGCGTGATGCGGCAGGACCCGACCACCGAGGCGCTCGACTCGGCGCCCGAGCGCCCGTGCGCGGCGTGTCACACCCGGCTCGAGGAGCAGGCGGTGCGGCTGTCACGGACCGGCCAGCTGGCACTCGATCGCACCCGCGGTCACCTGGTCCGGGGCGAACACGACGACGCGCGGCTGGTGCTGGCCGAGACCCTGCACGCGGGCGAGTTCGACGCCGAGCTGCTGCGCGCCTTCGCGACCGCGTTCTTCGAGGCGCGGCAGTACAACGAGGCCATCAGCGTGCTGCGCTTCGTGGTGAAGAACGATCCCACCGCGGCCGAGGCCCACGTCGATCTCGGGCTGTGCTACCAGATGCGCGGACGCGAGGGCGACCACGAGCGTGCCATCGAGCACCTCGAGCTCGCGCTGGAGCTGCGTCCCGACTGGGAGCTGGTCGAGCGCCACCTCGACGAGCTGCTCTGATCGCCCGCGGCGGCGCTCACAGGATCCGTGCGCGCAGCGCCTCGGTCCACGTCGCGGCGGCGTCGCGGAGCTCGAGCTGCGCGGGCTCGAGCCACGCCAGCACCGCATCGTGCTCCGAGGGCGCGAGCGCCAGCCGCGGGTGCAGCGACAGCAGCCGCACCAGCCGCTCGAGCACGGCCGCGGCCGCGCGGGGTCCGGGGCCCAGGCCGAAGCTGCGCACGCGTCCGGTGACCGCGAGCATGCCCCGGCCCAGATCGAGCTCGAGCTCCAGCGCCGACGCGGCGACCGCCAGCAGCGCGTCGTCGCGGGCGAGCTCCGCGTCGAGCAGCAGCTCGGTGCCGACGTGCGCCGCGGCCAGCGTGGGACCGCGGCGCACGCCCGCCGACTCGAGCTGCGCCTGCGCGCGACGACACGCCGCGACGAATTGCGGCAGCGCGTGGAAGGCCGCGTCGGTGTGGTGATGCCACGCGATGCCATCGCGCACGCGGGCATGCGCGGTCGCGAGGCTGCCGGGCCCGGCCGCGCGAGCGAAATCCGGCAGCATCGCGCCGAGCACGAACGCGGGCTCGGGGTCCCGCCACGTCGCCGCGAGCGCGTGGCCCAGGAAGTTCATGGATCGGACAGCAGCACCGTGACCAGATCGTCGCTCTGCGCCGCGATCACGACGTCGGCCGCGCCGTCGCCGTCGATGTCGCCGATGGCGAGGTCCGCCGCGCCGTTGCCGACCACGAAGCTGGCGTTGTCGTCGAACGCGCCCAGGCCGTTGCCCAGCAACGCGAGCATGGTCGCGTCGCCGGCACATGGGACCACGAGGTCGAGGTCGCCGTCGTCGTCGAGATCGTGGGCCACGATCGAGCCGGGCCCGTCGCACACCGCGTAGGGCACGGCGGGACCGAAGCCGCCGATGCCGTTGCCCAGCAGCACGTGGACCTCGTCGTTGGCCTCGATCGCGACCGCGGCGTCGAGGTCACCGTCGCCGTTGAGGTCGGCGATCGCGAGCGCGGCCCCGTTGGCACCGAGGTCGGTCGTGGCGGCGGCGCCGAAGCTGCCGCTGCCGTTGCCGCCCTGCAGCGACAGCGTCGTGCCCTGCAGCGTCGCGAGGTCGAGGTTGAGATCGCCGGTGAAGTCGCCGGCCGCGACCGCGACGGGACCGTTGCCCGCGGGGATGCCGGTGGCGGCCGCGAAGCCGGTGCCGTCGCCGATCAGCAGGCTCACGGTGTCGCTGCCGTTGTCGGCGGTGAGCACGTCGAGCAGGCTGTCCTCGTCGATGTCGGCGATCGCGAGCGTGCGCGGCAGGTTGCCGACGTCGAAGGTGACCTGGCCCGCGAATGCGCCGCCGCCGGTGCCGGCGAGCAGGCTGACGGTGCCGGCGGTCTCGTTGCAGACCACGAGATCGAGATCGGCGTCGCCGGTGAACTCGCCCGCGCGCAGATCGGCGGGGTTGTTGCCGACGGCGTAGGGGGTGTCGAGGCCGAACTCGCCCATGCCGTCGCCGGCGCGCACGCTGAGCGCGTCGTCCCCGGCGTTGGCGACCACGAGATCGAGATCGAGGTCGCCGTCGAGATCCGCGAGCTCGACCGCGCGCGGGCCCATGCCCACGACCACGGCCGTGCCCTCGACCAGACACAGCTCGCCGGGCACGGGATCACCGTCACCGCACGCGGGCGTGCCGGTGGTGGTGTCGCCGGTGCTGCTGTCGCTGCCGCTGCTGCCGCCGCTGCTCGAGCTGCCCGCGGTGGTGGTGGTGGTGCCGCCGGTCGAGCTGTCCGCGGTGCCGCTGCCGTCGCTCGAGCTGCCGGTGCCGGTGCCGGTCGAGGTGCCGTCGTCGATGTCGCCGACGATCAGGCCGTAGGCGTACGACAGCGACGGATCGGCGGCGGTGGTCTTCTTGCTGCCGACATCGATGCTGGTGTCGCCCAGCGGCTCGAATCGATCCGCGGTGGCGTAGCCGACCACGAGCCGCTCCTCGGGATACGACTGGTAGTCGGCGCCACCATAGTAGTAGGTGATCGAGGCCGGCACCGCGAGCGGCATGTTGGGCTGCACGCGGTACGCGTTGCCGATGCTGTCGGGCACGGTGTTGGTCAGCTGGATCGTGACCTCCACGCTCGCCGACAGCGCCCCGGCTGGGATCGCGACCGTGAGCACGGTGTCGGTCGACTGCAGCGACCCGCCCTCGGGCCCGATGAGCTTGCGCGCGATGTCGGGTCCGCCGGCGTCGATCGGCGTTCCCTCTTCGCACGCGGCGAGGGCGAGCATCAGGGTCCAGGCCAGGGATCGGGTGCGCACGAACCGAAGCTACCATGCGCGCGCGCTCCGGGCTGCCGTCGCTGGGCCCGCGCCTGCCCGGCGCCGGCTGCCAACGCGTTCCTCGGCGTGGCATGCTGGGACAAGGACGTCGTCGGCTCCGCGCATGGTCGTCGCAGGGATCGTCGTTGCAGCGCACCTGCTGCCGTTCGCGGCGCCGGTGGCGGCCGAACCCGTAGGGGCGGCCACGCCCTCGCTGCAGTGGTCGGCACCGCCGACGTGCCCCAGTGCCGAGCACGTGCGCGAGCGTGTCGCCGCGCTCGCACGACCCGGTGGCGCGGCGCTGTCGGTGCGCGTCCGGGTCGATCGCGGCGAGGCGGGCTTCGTCGCCGCCATCGAGCTCGATGATGGCGAGCAGATGCAGCGCCGCAGCGTCACCGCGGCGTCGTGCGATGCGCTCGCCGACGCGGTCGCGGTCATCGTCGCGGTGGCGCCCGGCCGCGTGTCGCCGCAGCCCGACGCGGTCGCCGATCCGCAGTCCGAACCGCGCGAGCCCGCAGCGCCGCGCGACGATCCGACCGCGCCGCCGGTGGAGGAATCCGAGCCGCCGATCACCGCGGCGAGCGAAACCCCGCCACCGCCGTCGCGCGTCGCGGTCGTGCGCGCACGCGGCGGGCCGGTGCGCTCGCAGCTGGGCCTCGCGGTGGACGCGGGCCTGCGCTGGCGCACCGTGCCCGGCGTCGCGCCGGCGATCGCGATGGACGTCGCGTGGATCGGTCGCGGCGTCCGTGTCGAGCTGCGCGGCCTCGCGACGACGCCCACGCGCAGCGAGCCGCTGCCCTCGCCGTACCAGCGGGTGCGTGCGCGCGTGCACTCGGGCGTGGTGCAGGCGCGCGCTTCGTGGGTTCCGCGGCTGCGCCGCGTCGAGCTGCCGCTGGGCGCCGGGCTCGAGCTCGGGGCGTTGACCGCAGCCGGTCGCGGCGGTGACCGGTCGCGCACACGCACCGCGGTGCTGGTCGCGCTGGTCGCCGGCGCCGGCCTCGCGTGGGTTCCGGTGCCTCGCGTGGCGCTGCGGCTCGACGTCGCGGCCAGCTTCGCGCTGGTGCGCCCACGCTTCGGCGTCCGCACCGACGACGGGGTCCTGGTGCCGTTCCAGAGCGCGTGGATCGGTCTTTCCGCCCTCGCCGGCGTGGAGCTGCGACTGGGGCTGCGTGCGCGCACGCATGCGCGGTGACGAGAACGACCCCGGCCGGGCAGTGCTAGCGATGGGGTGACCGACCCCGGCCGACCCCGACGATGGCGCATGGTTCCTTCGCGAGCATCTACGCCCGGTACTACGACGGCGTGCGCCGCACGCTGGCGTGCCTGGGCGTGCCCGCGGCCGCGCTCGACGACGCGGTGCAGGAGGTCTTCGTCGTGGTCCACCGTCGCGGCGGGCTCGACGAGCTGCCGCGGGCGTGGATCTACGGCGTCGCGCGGCGGGTCGCGTGGCGTCACCATCGCAGCCACGGGCGCAGCGAACGGCGTGAGCGCGAGGCACCGGTGCCCGACGACGGCGGTTCGCCCGAGGCCGCGCTCGAGCGCGACGAGGCGGTGGCGTTCATGAACGCGTTCCTCGACGCGCTCGACGACGATCAGCGCACGGTGTTCGTGCTCGCGGAGATCGAAGAGCTGACCGCACGCGAGGTCGCGGCGATCGTCGGCGCCAGTCCCAACACCGTGGCCTCGCGCCTGCGGCTGGCGCGGGGCAAGTTCGCCGCCGCGCTGGCGCGCCGCGAGCAGGACCAGGGGGTGCGACGTGGTCGATGAACCGCAGGCGATGCTGGCGCGGTTCCGGGCCGCGACCACGACCACGCCCGAGGATCCGACGCGGCGCGCGATCTGGCGCCGCGTGCAACACCGCACCGAGCGCAGCGCGATCGTGCCGTGGGTCGTCGGCTTCGCGCTCGCGGCCGCGGCGGTGCTGATCGTGGCGCTGGGCTGGCGCGCGCAGCTGCAACGCCAGCGGCATGCCGAGCGCGCGCCGTCGCAGGCGATCGATCACGCCGCACCGCGGCCGGATGCGCGCGCGGCCGTGATCGCGTCGCCGCAGGTCGCCGAGCCGCCGAGCCCGGTGGCTGCGATCGCCGTGCCTGCGCCCGAGCTCGCGCCGCTGCTGCGACCGCGAGCGCCGCTCTTGCCGCAGACGCCGCGTG
>JAIBBS010000218.1 GCA_019694555.1 Nannocystaceae bacterium | reverse complement strand
CGAGCAAGAACGGCCACTGCGACGGGATCGCGTTCGTGAACGCGGGGGACACGGCGATCTCCGCGGTCTGTGCGACCGTGCCACCCACCAACATCGCGAGGCCGAAGCCGCGACGTCGACCGACGTAGAGCGTGCCGGCACCGAACAAGAAGAAGTTGAGCAGCGCGGCGACGAGCGGATGCTTGCGGTTCATCGGTGGCTCTCCAGGCCGGGGGGCAGCGAGACGGTGGTCGGGCGCGCGAGCTTGCCCATCATCGAGCGGACGATCGCGCGCGGCAGCAAGCCGTTGAACCACGTGATCAGACGATTGACGGCGCCGACGACCGCGACCGTGCGACCGCGATCCCACGCCGACAGCGTCGCGTCCGCGACGCGCGAGGCCGCGAGGTTGGGGATCGAGCGCTGGAAGCGGCCGTTGCCCGCGACGGACTCGAACTCCGTGCGCACGGGCCCGGGGCACACCGCCAGCGCGTGCACGCCGGTGCCGCGGAGCTCGACCGCCAGCGCTTCGGTGTAGTGCAGCACGTAGGCCTTGGTCGCGGCGTAGGTCGCGAAGTACGGCACCGGCGAGAACGCGATGGTCGAGGCGATGTTGATCACGCCGCCGCGGCCGCGCGCGACCATGCCCGGCAGCAACCGCCGCGTCAGCTCCACCAACGCGACGACGTTGAGTTGGATGCACGCGAGCTCGCGCTCGAGCGGCAATGCCAGGTGCTCGCCGGCGATGCCGAAGCCGGCGTTGTTGACCAGCAGATCGATGCCGTCGGCGACGCCGGCGGCCGCGGCGAGTGTGGCCGCGATTCCGGCGGCCTCGGTCAGATCGGCGACGACCGGGACGATCACACCGGCGCTGCCGCGAGCACTCGTCGCGAGCTGCTCGAGACGCTCGGCCCGTCGCGCCACCGCGAGCACGCCCATGCCGCGGGCGGCGAGACGTTCGGCCAACGCGAGACCGATTCCGGAGGATGCACCCGTGACCAGCGCCCAACGACGTGTCGTCATCTCCACTTCAGCGTAGGCGCGCAGGCGCGATCACGCCGTTGCCGGGACGCCAGGGTTGTTGCTCGTGCGTCCAAGACCGATCATCATCGAAGACCGTGGACGCCCTCAGCGCGCTGGTCGAAGCCATCGACGTCGGGGGCGTGGTCCACTGCCGCATCGAGGCGCGCAGCCCGTGGGGCATGTCCGCCGAGCCGCAGAACGTCGCGAGCTTCCACGTGCTGCGCCGCGGTCGGGCGTTCCTGCGCGTCGACGGCGAGCCCGACCCGCTCGCGCTCGAGGCCGGGCACGTGGTCGTGGTGCCGCACGGCACCAGTCACGCGATCGTCGATCGTCCCGGCACGCACGCAGTGCCGTTTCTCGACGAGCTGCGCGCGCGGGGGCTCGACGCAGCCGGCATCATGCGCGTGGGCAGCGGCCACGGTGCCGCGACCTCGATCGTGTGCGGTGCGTTCGTGGGTCGCGCGGAGCGACCGCCGGTGCTCTCGCGTCTGCCACGGGTGTTGCTGGTGCGCGGCCACGGCCGGCCCGGCGATGCACTCGCGTCGACGCTGGTCGCGATCGAGGCCGAGATGGGCGCGCAGCAACCCGGTGCGGGCGCGGTGGTCACACGCCTGGTCGGGATCCTGTTCGTGCAGGTGCTGCGCGCGTGGATCGAGCAGCAACCCGAGCAGCAGCGCGCGCTGCTGGGATCGATGACCGATCCCGCGATTGCGCGTGCGCTCGCGTTGATCGATCACGACCCCGCGCGTGCGTGGAGCGTGGCCGAGCTGGCGCGCAGGTGCGGGATGTCGCGGTCTGCGTTCGCGGGTCGCTTCGTCGAGTTGGTCGGCGAGGCGCCGATCCAGTACGTGACGCGGGTTCGTCTCCAGCGCGCCGCGATCGCGCTGCGCAGCAACGCCGTGGGCGTGTCCGAGGTCGCGCGCAGCGTCGGCTACGATTCCGACGCGGCCTTCAGCCGCGCGTTCAAGCGCCAGTTCGGCGCGGCGCCGGTCGAGTACCGTCGCGCGCTGCCGTCGGCGGCGTCCGAGCTCCAACGCTGAGCGACGCGGCGCGTCGTCCCCAACAGGCGCGGCTGCGTCAGCGCAGATCCGCCAGCTGACGCTCGGCCTCGGCGCGGCTGGGGTGATTCGCGGGCGCGATCGCCAAGAACTTCTCGAACGCCTCGCGTGCAGCCTTGGCCTTGCCGTTGCGCGCGTGGGCGCGACCGAGGAAGACCAGCGCCTCGGGGTACCACGGCTCGGCCGACGCGGCCTCGACCGCGGCCTGTCCGAAGGAGTCGGCGGCGTTGCCGAGCTCGTTCAGATCGTAGTACGCGCGGCCGCGCAGGAAGTAGGCCTCGTACAGCTTGGGGTCGAGCGCGATGGCCTTGTCGAAGTTCGCGATCGCCTTCTTGCCATCGCCGCTCTCGCGGAAGGCACGGCCCAGCTCGAGGAACGCGGCCGGGAAGCGCTCGGTGCGGGCCACGACCTTGCTCAGCTCTTCGATCGCGCCGCCGGTCTCGCCGGTGACCGCGAGGTGGCGGCCGTACAGGAAGCGTGCCTCGTCGAGCTCGGGGTCGATCTGGATGGCCTTGAGGTACTCGGCCGGCGCCTCGGCGTGGCGGCGCAGGTACTCGAGGATCTTGCCGCGCAGCAGGTGCTTCTCGGCGCTGGGCGTGGTCGGCTGCGAGCGATCGATCTGTGCCAACGACTCCTCGAACTCGCGCGAGTCGAGCATCGCCTGCGCCAGCAGCATGTGCGCCTCCCAGTCGTTGGGCACGCTGACGAGCACGCGCTGCAGCAGTGCCTTGGCCTCGTCGGGCTTGGCCTGCCACAGCCGCAGGCGCGCGCCGACGATCAGCATCTCGCCCGGCGCATCGGGATCGTCGAGCTCGTCGCCGACCAGCGTGTCGAGCTGCTCGTACTGCCCCTCGCGCACGAAGATCCGACCCAGCGGCGCGGTCAGGCCCACGAAGCTTCCGGTGCGCTCGTACACCGCGAGCAGATCGCTCTTGCCGGGATCGCTCTGACCCAGCTCGAGCCGCAGCAGCCCGCGCGCCAGCTGGGCGAGGTTGTCGTTGGGCGACGACGCGAGCGCCTGATCGTAGGCCGCGAGCGCGCCGGTGCTCTGACCGGCTGCGTCGAGCAGCGCCGCCTTGGCACGCAGCAGCTCCGCCGCCTGGGTCGGGGCCTTGCGATCGTCGGCGGCCTTGCGCGCAGCGTCGAGGGTCGCGAGCGCCTCGGGCAACCGATCGAGCTTCGCCAGCAGCTTCGCCGACTCGATCGGCGCGCGCACCAGCGTGGGATCGCGCGTGAGCGCGGACGCGAACGAAGTCCGCGCCTCCTCGCTCTGCAGGCGCATGGCCTGCACCTGGCCCATGAGCAGCGCGGTGTCGGCCCGGCCCGGCCACTTGCTCTCGATGGCCTGGATCGCCGCGAGCGCGTCGTCACCCTTGCCCGACTCGACCTTGACCTCGACCGCGAGCATCGCGAGCTCGATGTCTTGCGGGCGCGCGGCGAGCAACGGCCGCAACGCCGCCTCGGCCTCGAGCACGCGGTTGGCCGCGACCAGGGCCCGCACCCGCGCCACGCCCAGCGACGCATCGTCGGGCAGCAGCCCCGCGGCCTCTTCGAACAGGCGCGCGGCCTTCGAGGTCGCGCCGCTGGCGTGGGCCAGCTCCGCGCGCAGCCGCAGCCGCAGCGCCGCGGCGGCCTTGCTGGTGGGATCCGCAGGTCCGAGCTCGTCGATCCAGCCGTGGGCCTTGCGCAGCATGCCCGCCGCCAACGCCGCGCGCACGCCCACCTCGAGCAGACCCGGATGCTTGGGGTGCTTCACCAGCGACGCCTCGATCGCCGCCAGCTCCGCGACCGGATCGAGCTGACGCTTCGCGTCGTGGCGCACGACCAACGCCGCGAGCTCGGTCGGCGTCGCGGCCAGCACCGCATCCGCCTCCGTGATCGCCTCGGCCAGCTTGCGCTCGCGCAGGCGAATCATCGCGCGGCACAGCTGCGCGCGCGGACCCTCGCCGGCACAGTCGGCGTTGGCGCGATCGATCGCGCCGGCGGCCAGGCTCGCGAGTCCGAACACGCGCGTGACGAACGAATCCTTCTGCTTGGCGTAGGGCTCGAGCCAACCGCCGGCCTGACCCGCGCGCACGGTGTCGGGGCCGTAGCGCAGGTGCAGCATCAACGCGGCCTCGGCCTGGCCCACGCGATCGCCGGTGGCCTCGGCCGCGTCGATCGCCGCGAGGTAGCCCGCGGGCGTGTCGAGGGCGAGCTGCGCCAGCACGTCCGCGCTGCGTTCGGTCGCGGTCGCGGCCGGCGTCGCCGGTGTCTTGCCGTTCTTCGCTTCGCCGCCGCGCTTGGTCGGCGCGATCGGGATGTCCTCGGGCGGATCGAACACGCCCAGCGCGTACGCACCCCCGGCGACACCGCCGATGAGCGCGACGCCGATGCCCGCGAGCACGAGCGTGCGCTTGCCGCTGCCCGACGAGACCGCACGCGGCGCAGGCGATCGCCGTGCGCCGAGCGGATCGATGCCGACGCCGGCGAGCTCCGCGGCCGCACGAGCGCCCGCGGCCGTGGCCGCGGCATCGGGCGCGCGCTTGGGCTGCGGCAGCTCGCCCGCGGGCGTCAGCGCTTGATCGGCGGGGATCGGCAGGATGTGGGCCGGCTCGACGTCGAGCGACGCCGGCGTCAGCAGGCCGGTGTCCGCCGGCGTGGGCAGATCGGTCTCGAGCGGCGTCGGCAGATCCGAGACGCCGACCGGCGCGGGCAGATCGCGAACCCCCTGCGACGGCGCCGGCAGATCGAAGTCGCCGGGCGACGGCAGATCGAGCTCGGCGACCGAGATCATGTTCTGATCGGTGCCGAAGCGCGGTGCGCCCGACGACGGTCGTGCGGGTGCGCCGGAGAACGGCGGTGGCTCGGGCGCACGGAACGGTGCGGCACCCGGACGCGCGGGCGTGGGCAGATCGACCGACGGCACCTTGAACGCGTTGCCCGAGCCGCGATCGGTCGGCGCGGGAAGATCGGTGCCGCCCTGCGGCGGACGGAACGGTTGCGGTGCCGCGGGTCCGACCGGCGTGGGCAGATCGGTGCCGCCGGCGGGACGAAACGGCTGCGGCCCCGCGGGTCCGACCGGCGTGGGCAGATCCGACGGTGCTGCCGCGCGCGGCGGTGGTGCCGGTGCTCGCGGTGGCGGCGGCGGCGGTGCAGCCGCGGGCGCGCGCGGCGGTGGTGCATCGACGGTGGGTCGCGTGCTCGACGGTGCACCGGTCGCGGTCGGTCGCGTCGCGGCCGGTGGCGCAGCGGGTCGCGGCGCGGCCGGTGGCGCAGCGGGTCGTGCCGCGTGGGCTCCGGTCGCGGGCGGTGGCGCCGACATCGGTGCGCCCGCGCGTGGCGGCGGCGCTGCGGTGCGTGCCGGCGCCGCCACGGGCTTGGGCGTGCCCGAGAGCAGATCGATGTGCATGTCGTCGCTGGGCATCGGCAAGTCGAGCTCGCCGAAGGTGTCGCCGCCGAACGACGAGCCGGGATCATCGAGCGCCGGTGTCTCGAGCGCCTCGTCGGGGATCGTGCCGAAGAGCGTCGAGCCCGAGCTGGTGCCGGTGCCCGAAGCACCCGCGAACGCCGGCGGTGCACCGACGCCGTCGAGATCGTCGAGCGTGACCTCGGGTGGGCCGGCGGTACCAGCCGCTGCCATCGGCGTACCGCAACGTGTGCATCGCGGCGGTGTCGGCCGTCGCGGGTCCGTTACCAAGCCACACTTGCTGCACGTCGCCATCGGAGAGGGTTGGCGGCAGCATACCACGGCCGGCCCGCGCGCCCCGAGCTGGCGAAGCGGTGCACGCGGCCCACTTCGTGCTCGGGCAAAAGTCATGCTGCGGACCGGGTGGCCGTGCGGTACTCATGACACCGTGTCAGCGGCCAGGACCTCGTCGCAGCGCGCCCGGCCGATGATCCTGCGGGATCCGGTGCACGGGCTGATCTCGTTCGAAGGCGAGGTCGAGTCGGTGGTGGTGCGACTGCTCGACACCCGCGAGGTGCAGCGACTGCGTCGCATCCGCAGCCTCGGCGCGGCCTCGCTGGCGTTCCCAGGCGCGGAGCACTCGCGCTTCTCCCACGCGGTCGGCTCGGCCCATGTGATGAAGCGGTACCTGCAGCACGTCGCGCGGCTGTCGGGCGACATCCCCGCGCGCGATCGCATCGATGCCGACGACGCCCGCGTGGCGCTCGCGGCGGCCCTGCTCCACGACCTCGGACACGGGCCCTACAGCCACACCTTCGAGGCGGTGCTGCCCGGCGCGCTCGCGCACGAGGACTGGACCTCGAAGATCCTGCTCGACCCCGGCACCGAGGTCAACGCGGTGCTGCGCGCGATCGATCCCTCGGTGCCGGCGATGGTCGAGCGGCTGATCCACGGCGAGCATCCCATCGCCCACCTGGCGCGCGCGGTCTCGGGCACCTTCGACGTCGATCGCTGCGACTACCTGCTGCGGGACTCGCACATGACCGGTGTGCGCTACGGCCTGCTCGATCTCGACTGGTTGCTGGGCTCGCTGCGGCTCGATCCCAGCGAAGGTGGCACGGCCACGCTCACGGTCGACGGCGAGAAGGGCCTGACCGCGGTCGAGGGCTTCTTCCTCGCGCGGCTGTACATGTACCGCCAGGTGTACCTGCACAAGGCCGTGCGCGCGGCCGAGGCGGTGCTGCGCTCGCTGTTCCGTCGCCTCGCGGTGCTGGGGCCGCAGCTGGGCACGCCGGCGCCGCTGCAGGCGTTGCTGTCGGGCGAACGCATCGACGTGCGCCACTACCTCGATCTCGACGATCACGCGCTCGAGTGGGGCCTGCGCATGTGGTCCGACGCCGACGACCGCGTGCTCGCGGAGCTGGCCACGCGCTTGCGCGAGCGGCGATTGTTCAAGACCTTGCGCCTGCGCAAGGACGTGCCGGTCGAGCTCGCGCGCGATCGCCTGGCGCAGGTGCTGCGGACCGCGAGCCCGCAGCGCGGCGCCGATCAGGGCAGCATCGATCGCGTCGAGATCGACGCGTACATCGAGGACGAAACCCTGATGATCCGCAGCGGCGGTCGACTCGAGCGCTTGCTCGAGGCCTCGCCGGTGCTGCGCGGCCTGTCGCGCGAGCGCTTCGTGCACTACCGGGCGATCTTCCCGCCCGAGGTCCGCGACGCGGTCGTGCGCGCGCTGGGTGATCTCGCCGACCTCAGCTGAGTCGGGATGAGACGCCTCGCGTCTCGTCCACGACTCGGCGCAAGGAGCGAGCAGCCGCGGACGGTCTCAGACCCCCAACGCCTCGCGCACCTTCGCGACCACGGCGCGGTCGCTGGCGGCGTGCGTGCGCGCGGCCCAGCGCTCGTAGGCCGCCTTCGCGTCGTCGCGGCGGTCGTGCAGCGCGGCGACCAGGCCGTCGAGATCCTCTGCGAGGCCGCGACGCTCGAGCTGCAGGCACGCGCGTGCGCGCTCGGCATCGGCGCGCGCGCCCTCACGATCGCCGCGGAGCACCCGCAGCTCGGCGCGCAGCTGCAGCGCGACCGGGCAGGTGTGGCCGCGTGCGACCGCGGCCTCGATCGCGACCTGGGCCGCGTCGAGGTCGCCGTCGGCGAGCGCGAGCCGGCCGAGGTTCTCGTCGTGGATGTGCCAGCTGCTGACCTGCTTCATGCGTTGCCACAGCGCGCGCGCCTGCGCGACGTCGCCGGCCTCGTCGTGCACGCGCGCGAGCACGGTGAGCCCAGTGCCGTCGTTGGGATCGATCGCGAGGCAACGCTCGGCCAGCTGCTTGGCCAGGGCATCGTCGACACCCAGCGCCGCGTAGGCGAGATCGCCGAAGTCGCTGGCGCGGCCGCACTGCGCCACGCCGAAGCGCAGCGCCTCCTCGCTGCGACCCAGCTCGACCAGGCACTCGAAGCGCGCCTGCTCCCAGCGGCTGAGCTTGCCGTCGTCGTCGAGCTCGCCGGCGTCGGCACCCAGCGCGATCGCCAGCTCCAGCGCCTGCTCCCAGCGACGGTTGGCCTTGGCGATCTTGAACGCGAGCGGGCGCCGTCGGGCCGCGCGCACGTCGGGGTGCAACGTCTCGACCCACGCGTCGATCGCCGCGACCGCGTCGGCCTCGCGCTCGAGCCCGAGCCACGCGTGCACGCGGTCGGCCATGGTCTCGGCGCTCGCGGGGCAGGGCGCGAGCACCTCGAGCGCCTCGGCGAAGCGACCGCGGGTGTTGAGCTGACGCGCGTAGAAGCGACGCGGTGCGACCAGCGAAGGCGCGGCGGCGATCGCCTGCTGCATCAGCGCCTCGCCGCGAGCCTCGTCGGCCAGCGACGCGGACATGAGATCGTCGGCCTCGTTCGCGAGCACCCACGGATCCTGCGGCGCGAGCTCGGACAGCCGCGAGAGCACCGCCACCGCGGCGCCCGGCGCCCAGATGGTCTCGAGCAACAGTCGCGCGTGCGCGCGCGCCGGCGCCTTCGCGCGCGGGAATTCCTTGCCCAGCTCGCCGAGCAGCTCGTGCGCACCGCCGATGCCATCGTGCTGCGACACGACCTCGGCCACGCGATCGAGCTGACCCACGTCGAGCGCACCGGTCCAGGCCGCGCGGCGCAGGTAGCCCACGCCGTCGTGCAGGTAACCGGCGCGCGCGAGCACGTCGCCGAGCAGGAACGTGCCCTCGGCGACGTTGGCGAAGCCCAGTCCCGCGGCCGCGGCCTGGATGGCCTCGGGCCAGCGCTCGGCCTTGGCGAACGCGCGACCCAGCTCGCGGTACGCCCACGCGTAGGTCGGCCGCCGCTGCAGCGCGGTGCGCAGCTCGGCCACGCCGGCCTCGAGCTCGCCGCGCATGCACCTCGCGGCGCCACCGATCGCGAACGGCGTCGGCGAGTTGGGATCGACCGCGGCGAGCTTCTCGCACAGCGCCAGGCAGGTGTCCCAGCGGCCATGGTTGTACGCGAGGTCGGCGAAGTTGGTCAGCAGGTAGCCGTCGTCGGGGCGCTGCTCGACGCGCGCCTGCAAGCCCGCGATGGCCTCGTCGATCTGACCCTTGCGGGCGAGCACGCGCGCGTGCTCGATGGCGAAGCCCGACGACTCGGGCCGCAGCTCGAGCGCGCGCGCGAAGGCCTCGATCGACTCGTCGAGTCGCTCGGCGCGGTTGCGGATCTTGCCGCGCACGTACCAGTTGAAGGCGTTGTTCGGCGCCAGCTCGAGCGCGCAGTCGCTGAGCACCGCGGCCAGGCCGGCGTCGCCGGCGTCGGTGGCCATGTCGGCGAGGTTCTCGTTCGAACGGATGTGGCCGGGGTCGCGGCGCAGCGCCTGCTCGAAGGCCTCGCGCGCACCCTTGCCGTCGTTGAGCGCGAGCTTGCAGTCACCGATCGCGCACCAGTTGTTGGCGTCGTCGGGGTCGCGGTCGCGCGCGCGCTCGAACGCGGCGAGCGCCTCCTGCGTGCGACCCTGGGCGTCGCGCACGCGACCGAGGAACTGCTGCGGCCACTCGTCGTCGGGCCACAGCCGCACGATCGCGTCGAGCACCTGCTGCAGCGCGGCCTCGGTCTCGGCCGAGGGCGCCGCGCGATGGCGGTTCTGCGCGCGGACGAACCGCAGCACCCACGCCAGCTCGTAGGGCTCGTGCAGCGCGATGGCCTCGGTGACCAGGCGATCGGCGTCCTCGTCGCGACCCTGATCGTGGGCCTCCCACGCGAGGTCGGTGCGGCTGATGTACTCGCACTCGAGCGCGCCCGCGGCGTCGAGCGCCGCGATCAGATCGGCGCGCTCGGACGGCACCGCCACCAGCGCGCCATGGTTGGAGAACTCGCGCAGCTTGGGCAGCTCGGCGTACAGCGTCTCGCGGACCTCGTGCGTCATCGGGTCCTGCACCTCGAGCAGCTGGCGCGCGTCGTCGTAGCCGATCGCGACCGCGACGTGGCGCGTGGTCGAGTAGTCCTCTTCGATGATGAGCGGGATGCCGGCGTCGAGGATGGCGCGCGTGCGATCGAGGTCGGCCTCGACGCGGCGGGTGTGGAAGCCGGCGGCGATCATGTACTGGCGCATGCGATGCACCGGCGTGCCGCCGTCGGGGTGCTTGATCTCGCGCGCGACCGCGACCTGTTCGGCCTTGGTGCCGAAGTAGCGCAGGCACAGCTCGACCGACGCGGGGCCGCAGTGATCGCGCAGCTGCGTGACCGACGGGAACGCCTGCAGGCGCGTGCGACGGGTGTTGCCGGCGGCGAGGTGATCGAGCACCGACGCGGCCGTGCGCGCGGCATGATCGCCGCCGCCGGTCGCGGCGATGCGGGTCCAGGCCGCCCGCGCGGCGTCGTGATCGGCGGCGCGGTACGACGCCGAGGCGGCCTCGAGCATCAGCCCGCGCGCCGGATCACCCTCGGGCGAGATCTGCAGGATCTCCTGCAGCACCTTGGCGACCGCGGGCCACTGCGCCCGTGCGGCGTGCAGCTGCCACGCGACGCGGCGCGCACCGATGTCGCCGCGGCGCAGCTCGCCCAGCGTCGTGAGGTGCTGCTCGGAGTCGTCGAACTCGCCGAGGATCGTGCACAGCCGCGACAGCCCCAGGCGACCCAATCGCCGCGCGCGCGGGCCCCGTTGCGCGTCGTCGCCGTGCTCGAGCACGCGCTCGAACGCCGTGCGTGCGCTCGGTCGTTCGTCGAACGTGATCGCCAGATCGCCGCGCGTGGCCCACACGCGCTCGGGCTGGGCTTCGAGCGCCGCGGCGGCGTCGAGCTGCGCCTGCGCCAGCTTGCGCGTGCGCTTGCGGCCGAACAGGATCGCGGCCTCGAGGTGGGCCTCGACCGCGAGCGCGTGGGCACCGGTGCGTGTGGCCTGCTCTGCCGCGGCCAGCGCCATCTCGAGCGCCCAGTCGAGCGACCACCAACCGATCCGCAGCACGCGTGCGGTCGCGACCTGGGCCTCGAGTCGATCGGCGGTGCCGAGCTCGCGCATGTTACGAACGCTCTGCAGCGTGTCGTAGGCCGCGCGCCAGCGCTCGAGCCCGACCTGCGCGCGCGCGCGCAGCAGGCCCGCGGTCACGGGCGACAGCGCACCGCCGTCCTTGGGATCCGCGAGCCGTGCGAGCGCGTGGTCGTGCTCGAAGGCGTCGATGTCGTCGCTGATGCTCTGGGCGATCGAGGGCAGTGGCTGGGTCTGCATGGCGGACGCTGCGGCCCAGGGTAGCAGCAGCGCCCGCGGTCGCGATCGCACCGCCGCGATCGGGCCGGATCACGCCGCGCGCGGCGTCGCGGACCGCAGCGCCCGCAGGCGCTGGTGCAGCGCGGCGACCATGGTGCGCGCGCGCGCGCGGTAGGTGTGGTCGGCGTGGACCCGCGCCGCGCCGGCGCGGACGAAGCCCTGGCGCCAGGGCTCGTCGTCGAGCGCGCGACGGATCTTCGCGAGCATGTCGTCGCGATCGACGAACAGGCACAGCTCGCGGTCGGGTTCGAGCGCCTCGGCGACACCGCCGGGCGCGTGGTCGTAGTCGCCGTCGGAGCGCGCGAGCACGAAGCCGCCGCTGGCCATGGCCTCGAGCACGCGCGGGTGGAGGTTGCAGCGCGTGTTGATGTGCAGCACGACCTTGTGGCGCTGGTACATCTCGCGCAGCGCCGGTCCGGGCGCGACCTCGCCGCGGGCGTGCGGCGCGAAGCGGGGGATCTCTGCCCAGCCGCGACCGTACAGCGACAGCGGCACGCCGGCATCGAGCAGCTCGTCGGCCACGCGCACGCGCTCGACGTGGCGCGCGAGCAGCAGCGCATCGTAGGCGAAGCTGGCCTGCAGCGCCGCGGGCACCACCACGCCGGTGTCGCGCAGCAGTGCCGCGAGCACCGGCGCGAGCTCGTCGTGACCCTGCGGCAGCACCGGCAGCGCCGCGAGCCGCTGCTCGAGCGCGGCGTACAAACCCGGGGCGAAGCGCGGCTCGATCGGTCGCGCGAGGTGGGTCGCGTAGGCGACGGCGGCGGTCGCGGGCACCGGATCGTCGGCGTGATAGATCGCGGGGTCGACCGCGAACGGCAGCGCGCTGCAGTGCGGGTGACCCAGCGCGGCGTAGCGCTGCGCCAGCGACAGACTCCACGCGAAGCTCAGATCGAGCGTGCCGAGTCGCGCGATGATCGCCCGATCCGCCAGCGGCGGCAGCTCGTCGAGGATCCACGACGCCACCGGCAGACCGGGGGGCAGCAGCGCGCCGTACTCGGGCCGCAGGTGATCGATCTGCAGCGCGAGATCGGGCTCGGCATCCAGCAGCTCGCGCGCCACCGCCGGCAGGTCGTAGGCGTCGGCAGGATCGCGTTCCATCGTGAGTCGGACGTCGTGGCCCTCGGCCTCGAAGCCCGCGAGCAGGCCCACGCCGACGTGGCGCAGCACGGTGGTGTGGATCGAGGTCCACAGCCACACGCGCAGCGGCGCGCCGGCGTCGAGCCGCGCGAGCGTGCCGGCCAGGCGCACGGGATCGTAGCGGCGTGCGAGCGCGGCGGTGGCCTCGCGCCAGCCGTCGATGCGCGCGGCGTCGAGGCGTGCGAAGCCCTCGACCAGCGCCGGCGGACACGCGCTGCGCACCCGCGGCACCGGGCGCAGCCGGTGGTGCTCGAAGAACGCCAGCGCCTGTGCGTCCGCGTCGTCGCCCACGAACCACTGCGCGAAGAAGCCCGCGTCGAGCACGGGCCCGACGTCGACGCTGCGCAGCAGCCGGCGGAGCACCGCGGGCTCGGACTCCACGCCGTAGAGCTGCTGCGACCAGTTCGGCACCGTGGTGATGATGCGGTTGCTGACCAGCAGCAACACGCTGGCCCACGCGCGCAGGCCGACGATGGCGTGGCGCGCGTTGGCCTGCACGTTGGCGAGCAGCTGCGCGCGCAGGGCCGCGGGTGGCTCGGGGTGATCGAGCGCGATCACCCGCTCGCCGCCCTCGCAGGCGTCGATGCGGACCACGAACGGATAGCCGTCGCGGCGACAGCCGTGGCGCGTGGTCCATCGCCACGCCAGCTCGTCGGACGCCAGCACGCTCAGCCCGGTGTCGTCGGCGGCCGCGAGGGCGTCCGCGGCCGCGGGGAAGCGCGCGCGCACGCGCTCGAGGTTGCGCTGCAGCAGCCGCGTCTCGTCGGCGGCCTGGGCCTGCGCGTCCGACCGCGCGCCCGCGAGCAGCTCCGGCAACGCGGCGCTGGGCACGTCCGATCGCGCGAGCCACCGCACCGCGTGCTGCGGCGCGCCCAGGCGGTCGTAGGCGATCGCGACGCGCGTCGCGAACACCGGCGCACCGGTGGCGTGGTGCAGCAGCAGCCACAGGCGCAGCGCCGCCAGCGACGGGCCCGCTGCCGCGAGGGCGTCGGCCCAGCGCACCAGCACCGGCGCGGCCGCGACGATCGCCGCGCGATGCTGCGGAGCCATGGCCGCGTCGACGAAC
>JAIBBS010000217.1 GCA_019694555.1 Nannocystaceae bacterium | reverse complement strand
CCCGCGAACCACACCCGCAGCCACGCCGCCAGCGCGTCGCGCTTGGCCGCGATCACACCCTTGGGCGCGACCGCGACGATGGGCACGAGGTGGACCGCATCCGCGGTCGAGAGCACGACCTGCCGCGCGTCGATGCTGCCCGAGCGTCCGCGCGCGCGAGCCTGCAACGCACCGCCCTCGTCGACGAGATCGATGCGCGACGGATCGACACCCGCCTGCGCCAGCGCGAACAAACCCAGCATCGCGTGGGCGCTGCCGCGCTCGCCCGCCAACCCGACGCGACCGCGCGGCGGCGGTCGACGCAACCACGACGCCGAGCCCGTGAGCACGTCGGCACCGCGCGACCAACCGACGACCGCGAACACCTGGGGCGAGAGCGCCTGCAGTCGCTCGTACGACGCGAGGAACACCGGCAACGGCATCACCGCGACCTCGGCACCGTCGCCGACCTCGCCGCCGCGACCCAACCGCGCCTCGATCGCGGTGGCATCGGCGCTCGCGCTCAGGCCCACGCGCACGCCCGCGGCCTCGAACTGGCTGCCCGGCACCGCGGCTGCCCCGCCGACGCCGCCGTGCATCGCCACGGCCGGCGCGAGCAGCTCCCAGCCGGTCGCGACCACCTGCAGCGGCACCGCAGCGCGCGGGCGCGACGGCACCGTCACCGCGGCCGGCGGCGCCGCGAGCTCGGGCGAGGGCGCGACGTCGGGCGACGCCTGCTCGCGCGGATCGATGGGCGCAGCCGCGACCTGCGGCAGCGGACGATCCGCGGCCATGGCCCCGACCGCACCGAGCAAGCCCACCAGCAACACCGTGATCACCGCGCGACGCATCACCACCTCGACTGGCCCACGGCCCGCGCCGCGGGATACTCCGACTTGATCATCGGCTTGAGTTGATCGATGGGCACGGCGAAGTTGAGGTTCTCGCCTTGCAGCCCGGCCACGGTGACGCCGACGACGTCACCGTAGCGGTTGAACACCGGTCCGCCGGAGTTGCCCGGCGAGACCGGTGCGGACATCTGGATGTACTTCTTGCCGTCGTAGACCCGCCGCGCCGAGACCAGGCCGTCGGTCAGCGTGTGCTCGAGCCCGATGGGGTTGCCGATCACGATCACGGCTTCGCCGACCACGACGTCGTCGGACACGCCCAGCAGCACCGGCACCAGCGCGTGGTCGGTCTGCACGCGGATGAGCGCGAGGTCGGCATCGACGTTGCCGTCGAGCAGCTCCACGCGATCGATGCGCGTGCCGTCGAAGAGCTTGACCGCGATGCTCTCCGCACCGGCCACGACGTGGTGGTTGGTCGCGATGGTGCCGCGGGCATCGACCACGAAGCCGGTGCCGAGGCCCCCGCCGGCGGCGCCCGAGACCTCGAGCGTGACCACCGACGGCGCCCAGCGCTCGAACAGCACCGCGGGCTCGAGCGGCGTGCGATCGCCCCCGGGCGCCGGTGCGGGCGTGAACTCGGCACCGGCCGCAGGCGTCGGCACCACCGCGGGCACGGTCGGCGCCGCCTCGGCGATCACCGGTTCGTCGGCCGCGACCGGCTCGGCGATCGGCACGCCCGCGAGCCAGCGCATCACCCACGCACCGCGACGCAGACCCGCGCCGTCGAGCGCCTGCGCCTGCGCATCGAAGCGCGCCTGCAGGCGCGCGGGCGCCAGCGCCACGACCACCGCGGTCGCGATCATCCAACACGACGCGACCACGTCCGAGACCAATCCCGGCCGCGAGCTGCCCGCGCGCGGCAGCAGCTTGTCGGCGATCGCCAGCGGCAACGCGATCGCGACGATCACCGCGACGGTGAACTGTAGCCACACGCGCTCGCTCGCGAGTGCCACTGCACTGGCGAGCGCGAGCACGGTGATCGTGCCACCGGCGAGCAACGCGATGCACTTGATCGCGAGCGTCAACCAACGCAGCCGCGCGACCGGCTTCGGTGCAGCGTTGTCCACCGTCATCTGGTTTCGGACAACGAAGCCTCCGCGCGGGCTATTTCTCGTCGCCGGGTCGGTGGTCGCTGCGGCGCGCCCAGGGGTCGCGAGCCCGGGCCGAGCGGCCGCCGCGTTCGCGCGCCCGAGCGCGGGTCCGTGCGAGGCGATCGCGCCGCCCCCTGTGCCGGGGCCCATCGGTAGTACGGCTCACCGGATCGCGCGCCCCCGCTCGACGCCGGCGCTCGGGGGCGGAGCAACATCACTTGTGGCGAGGTTGAGTCGCCGCGCGCAGTGGGGCATGCCTTCGTCCGTGACGCTCGACGTCGACGGGTTGCTGCGACGCATCGGAACGTGGACCTTCGCGCTCGCCGCGGTCTGGGCCGCGGGCCTGGGCCTGTGGCTCGGCGGTGCGATGGCCCTGGGCATCGCGGTCGGCGCGACGCTCGGCTACGCGAACCTGTACTTCGCCGCGCGCGCGCTGCGGGCGATCGTCTCGAACCCACGAGAACACCGTCCAGCACCGGGCACGAAATGGTCATTGCCCGCGGGATTGCTGCTGAAATGGCCCCTGATCCTGCTTGCGCTGGGGGCCATCCTTTGGTACATGCCGGCGCGTCCAGAGGGGGTCGCGCTCGGCGTCGCAATCTCGCTGGCAGCAGCATCCATCGCGGCGCTGCAACGATCCAAGCCGTCGGGATCGCCCTCCAGCTGAACCGCGACGGCCACGAGCCGACCTTCCATGGGCGACCACGACACTTGGTACACGCTTCTGCCTGGCTGGCACGACTTCGAGCACATGTTCGAAGAGGGCCTGCGCCGTGACTGGCGCGCGCTCATGTTCCAGGAGACCAACTTCACGCTGATCCACGTGATGGCGGCGCTGATCGCCGCGACGTTGATCATCGTCGCCGCGGTGCGCTACCGCGCGAGCCTCGCCGACGAGACCAAGGGTGTGGTGCCCTCGCGCCGCTTCACCCTGGGCGCGATGATCGATGGCTTCGTCGGTGCGGTGTACAAGCTCGCGTCGGACGTGATGGGCGAAGAGGACGCCAAGAAGTACCTGCCGCTGGTGGGCACGCTGGGCCTGTTCATCTTCTGCTGCAACATCCAGGGCCTGATCCCGGGCCTGCTGCCGGCCACGGACACGCTCAAGACCAACCTGGCCCTGTCCGCGCTGATCTTCGTCATCTACAACGTCGCCGGCGTCTACCGCAACGGCATGCACTACCTGGCCCACTTCCTGGGCCCCAAGATCGGCGGGTTCCCGTGGCTGTTCCCGCTGTTCCTCATCGTCGAGATCGCCAGCCACCTCGCGCGCCCGGTGTCGCTGTCGCTGCGACTGATGGGCAACATCCTCGCCGACCACAAGGTCGTCATCGCGATCAGCTCGCTCATCGCGCTGCTGTTGCCGGTGCCGTTCCTGCTGCTGGGGGTCATGGTCGCCATCGTCCAGACCCTGATCTTCACGCTGCTCTCGATCATCTACATCGGCATGGCCATCGAGCACGCCGAAGAGCACTGATCGCCGACCATCGACTTTCACGGAAACAACGAGAGACCGCCATGACCAACAACAACGCTCGCATCGCCAAGCTCGTCGCCTTCGCCACCGCCTTCCTCGCGCCCGCCATCGCGTTCGCCGCGCCCGCTGCTGCCGGCGCTGGTGCGCAGCAGAGCGGCCCCAACGACGGCGTGTACGCCATCGCCATGGGCCTGGGCATGGGCATCGCGGCGCTGGGCTGCGGCATGGGTCAGGGCAAGGCCGCCGGCGCCGCGCTCGAGGGCATCTGCCGCAACCCCAACAGCGCGGACAAGGTCTTCACGCCGATGCTGCTGGGCCTGGCCTTCATCGAGTCGCTGGTGATCTTCACCTTCGTCATCGCGTTCATGATCTTCGGCCGTTTCGGCTTCTGATCGGCGCCCGCCCCCGAGCCGTCGGGGCCGCGATCGCGGCCCCCGGCCTGCGACCCGTCGCGTCGCCTTGCGACTGCGGTCGCGCCCCGGCCGGCGCAGCGCTACCCTCACCAGGCCCGTGAGTCGCTGCGCCCCGCCCCGGTCGAGTCCAGTCCCTCGTCGCTTCGGCGCTCGCGTGCTGGTGCTGCTGCTCGCGCCGCTGCTGGCGTGCCGGCCCGATGGCACCAAGCCGCCGGACCGTGACGGCCGCGGCGGTGGCGAGGGCCGCAAGCCCAAGGTCGAGCGACCCAAGCCCGAGCTCGGCGACCCGTCTCCGGTGCTCGACATCCTCGATCGCGAGCTGCAAAACAACCTCGCGCAGCTCTCGGCCAAGGCGGCGGCCGCCCAGGGCGACGAGGACGAGGACATCGAAGAGCCGGCGTACTTTCTCGCCTACGATCTCGTCGCACAGGAGCGGATGTGGATCGCGGCCGAGGACGGCGCGCTGGTGCGCGACGAGCTCGACAGCGATCGCACCGTCGACGTCGACGTGCGCGTGGGTTCGCGTCAGCTCGACAACAGCCACAGCCGCGAAGGTGACTACGGCCCCGGCAACGGCCTGGGCTCGGGCCTGTCGGTCAGCCTCGAGGACGACGATCTCTCGCTGGCGCAGGGCTTGTGGCTCGCGACCGAGGCGCAGTACCACAACGCGGTCTCGGCCCTGCGCGAGGTCGAGAGCAGCGAGGAGCTGCGCAGCGACGAGGACCAGCACCCCGACTTCTCGACCGAGAAGCCGGTGAAAATGATCCAACCCGAGGTCGAGTTCGACTTCGCCGCGGCCGCGACCGCGCTGCGACCGCTCGCGCTCGAGACCTCCGCGGTGCTCGGCGACGACCCGCGCGTGCTCGGCAGCACGGTGTCGGTCACCGCGACGGTCGACAACCATTACTTCGTGAACTCCGAGGGCACGCGGGTGCAGAGCGGCCGCGTCCGCCTGCGCATCCTGCTCGACGCCAACACCCAGGCCGAGGACGGCATGCGCCTGGGTCTGACCGAGACCTTCGAGGCGCACACGGTCGCGCAGCTGCCGACGCGCGCGACGTTGCTGGCGGCAGCCGAGAAGCTGCGCAGCAACCTCATCAGCCTGCAGTCCGCACCGATCGCCGATCCCTACACCGGCCCGGCCGTGCTCGAGGGCCGCGCCGCCGGCGTGTTCTTCCACGAGATCTTCGGCCACCGCCTCGAGGGCCATCGGCAGAAGGATGACGCCGAGGGGCAGACCTTCACCGATCAGCTGGGCAAGCTGGTGCTGCCGAAGTTCCTCGACGTCGTCGACGACCCGACCATCAGCATGCTCGGCGGTCAGCCGCTGTCGGGGCACTACTTCGTCGACGACGAGGGTGTGCTCGCGCGCCGCACCAGCATCGTCGAGCGCGGCAAGCTCAAGACCTTCCTGCTCGGACGATCGCCGGTGCGACCCTTCCTCGAGAGCAACGGCCACGGTCGTCGCGAGCCCGGCTACCAGGTGGTCGCGCGGCAGGGCAACCTCATCGTCAGCTCGCGCAAGGCGTTGTCGCGCAAGCAGCTGCGCGCGGCGTTGATCGAAGAGGTCGAGCGCCAGGACAAGCCCTACGGGCTGTGGTTCACCGACATCTCCGGCGGCTACACCTTGACCGACCGCAGCGGACCGCAGGCCTTCAAGGTCGAGCCGCTGTTGGTCTACCGCGTGTACGCCGACGGCCGCCCCGACGAGCTCGTGCGCGGGGTCGAGATCGTCGGCACGCCGCTGCAGGCGTTCGAGACCATCCTCGCGACCGACGATCGCCCGGGCATCTTCAATGGCGTGTGCGGTGCGGAGTCGGGCTGGGTGCCGGTGTCGGCGGTGAGCCCGTCGCTGCTGCTGCGCAACCTCGAGATCGAGCGCGGCGTACACGACCGCGACAAGCCACCGCTGCTGACACCCCCCGGCACGGCGCCCAGCAGCGGCAAGAAGGCGAGCGTGACGCGATGACGACGCGCAACGCCCTGGTCGCACTGCTGACCGCGCTGGCGGCCGGCTGGCCCGCGGCCTCGCAGGCGCTCGCGCCCGCGGCCGCACCGCCGACTTCGAGCGCGACACCGCCGGCGAGTCAGACGCTCGACCCCGAGCTCGCGGCGATCGACGCGGAGCTGCGCCGCGGCCTTGGTGGCTTGCGCGTCAACGGCACGCCCGCGCCCTACCGCGCGGAGGTCCGCATGGTCCGCGCCGAGTTGCTCAGCCTCGATGGCAGCTACGGCGGCGTGGTCGTGAACCTGCTCGACCGCCAGTCGGCCGGTGCGGCGGAGATCCGCGTGGGCACGGCTGCGCGCGACAACACCAACTTCTTCGGTGGCGACAGCGGCATCGCGCCGATCGAGGTCGCGCTCGAGGCCACGCCCAAGTACGCGGCCAAGAAGGTGTGGCTCGCGCTCGACAACGCCTTCCGCGGCGCGAGCAAGGCGTGGTCGCAGAAGCAGGTCGTGCTCAAGCGCCTCGCCGGCGCCGAGCAGCCCGCCGATTTCACGCCCGGACCCGCGCCGACGGTGCGGCTGGTGCCGCTGACCGAGACACGCATCGATCGCGACGGGCTCTCGGCCATGGTCGGATCGCTGTCGGCACGCTTCGGCGAGCACCCCAAGATCGACAACGGCGACGTGCACGTGCAGGTGCTGCGCACGCAGGAGACCGTGCTCGACAGCGAGGGCGTGGCGCTGCAGTGGGTCCGCGAGCGCGCGGTGCTGGCGGTGGTCGCCGACACCAAGGCCGCCGATGGCATGCACCTCGACCACGGCTACGCCATCCACTTCCAGTCGGTGCCCGCGGCGGACGACGCCCTGCTCGCGGCCGGCGAGGCGCTGGTCGACAAGACCCTGCTCGAGCTCGAGCAGCTGGCGGCCGCGCCGATGATCGAAGAGGACTACGACGGCCCGCTGCTGTTCGTGGGCGAGGCCTCGGCGCAGCTGCTGGGCGCGACGGTGGCGACCGAGGCCGTGGGCACGCCCGCGCCGCTGGGCGAGACCGGGCGCATGGTCGACCTCGAGCCGTCGTGGCAACCCAAGCTCGGCAAGCAGGTCATGCCGGCGCAGTTCGATCTCGTCGACGACCCCACGCTGCCGGGTGCATTCGGCAGCTTCGACATCGACGCCGAGGGCGTGCGCCCGGGCCGGCTCACGCTGGTGCGCGACGGCAAGCTCGAGACGCTGCTGATGACGCGGGTGCCCAACGCCAAGCTCGCGGGCAGCAACGGCCGCGCGCGCATGAGCGCTGCGCTCGAGTCGGGCGCGACCATCAGCAACCTGACGCTGAGCAGCCGCCGCAAGGGCCTGTCGCGCGCGGCGCTCGAGCGCGAGCTGCTCGCACGCGCCGCCGAGGACGGCTACGAGTTCGCGTACGTGATCGAGAGCCTGCGCGACGGCACCGTGTTGGGTCCGGTCCCGCGCGAGAGCGCGGCCGCCTACGCCGGTACCGGCAACCTGAACCTGCCGTTGCCGGCGCGATTGTTTCGCATCGATGCCAGCGGCCAGCGCACGCTCATCCGCGGCGCCGTGCTGGCGCCCGCGTCGATGCGGGTGCTGCGACGCATCCGCGCCATCGGCAGCCAGCCGCACACGCTGCCGATGCGGATCCCCGTCGGCGCCTACGGTGGCTTCGGCGCGGACGTCGGCGTCGATGGTGCGTTGAGCCAGACCGTGGACGCGCAGGTGACCACGCCCGATCTGCTGGTCGACGGACTCGAGCTGCTGGTCGAGCGCGGTGAGCACGAGAAGCCGCCGACGCTGGAGCACCCGCTGCGCCGCAAGGACAAGCCGCTGCGACGGCCCTGATCGGACCGGTGGCCGCGTGGCCGCGACGGGCCGGCGACCGTATCCAAGAGCAGCAGTGACGCGCGTGCTCCACCTCGTGGCCCGGCCCGATCCCGTCGCGCCGAGCGCGACCGCGCGCGATCTCGGCGCCAGCGCTTCGACCGGTGCGCGCGTGCTCGAGCTGTTCGATCCCCGACCCGGCGCCCCGGTCGTCGATCTCAGCCTCGCCGAGCGCGACGTCGCCGAGATCGCGTCGGTGCTGCATGCGACCGACGAGATCCATCTGCACGGCGTGCATCCGCGCGTCGCCCTGCGCTGCCTGCCGGGGGTGCGCGACGCCCTGCTCGACGGCATCGCGCTGGTGGTCCACGGCGAGGTGCCGCTGCCCCGCGAGGACGGCCGCACCCTCGCGTGGCCCGGACCGGTCCGATGCGATCCCACCGCCGCTGCGGTGCTGGGCGTGCCCGCGCTCGCGCCCGCGGCGTTCGTGATCGATCCCCACGCACCCGAGCTGCTGCCGCGCGCGTGCGGGCCGATTCCGCTCGCGACCGACGATGGCGGTCGACTCGCGGTCGTCAGCCTCGGCGCCGGGCTCGAGGCCTCGGCCTGCGCGTACCTGCGGCTCGAGCTGCCGGCGTTGTCGCGGCCGGAGGTGCGCATCGAGGTGCACCTCGAGCAGGACGCACCGCTGTCCGAGCGCGCAGCGCTGCGTCGCGCAGCGCAGGCGGTGCTCCTGGGTCCGCAGGATCCCCGCGCGCTCGACCGCGCCTTCCTCGAGGCGCTGTTGCAGGGCCTGCCGATCGCGGTGCTCGGCGATCGCTTCGACGATCCGCCACCCGACGTGGTCTTCCTCGGTGCGAGCCGCGACAGCGCGCGCGCGATCACGATCGTGCGCGCGTGGACCAGCGCGTGGGCTCGCGGCGACGCGCCTGCGGTCGACGTCGCCGCCCGCCGCGCCTACGTGCTCGCGCGCCGGCTCGCGGCCTGAGCGGGTGCGGGCTCGCGCGGTCGCAGGCACGGCATCGCGAAGCGTTCGCCCGCGAGCTCGACCTCGGCCGACGCGATCTCGACCTCGCGCCCGGGCGCGACCACCGACTCGACCACGACCAGGCCACGCTCGCGGCCGGTGAAGGCGCGCGACGACAGCACCTGCTGCAGTCGCTGCGCCGGCACGGAGGTCAGCGCCATGCGCTCGCGCGGCCACAGCAGCCGCACGCAGTCCGCCGGAAACGTGCGATCGCCGACGCGCAGCGCGACCGAGCGCTGCTCGAGCAGCAACCACGTGCCGGCCTCGTCGGTGATGGCCTCGTCGGCGCGCACGCCCAGCTCGTAGGCCACGCACGGCCGCAGCGTCAGCGGTGCGTGCAGCAGGCCGTCGCGCGCCGACACCGGCCCCGCCGCCTGGCCGCGCATCGCCGTCGCGGTGGGCAGCGCGAGGTGCCAGCGCGACGCGGGTGGCCGCGTGACCCGTCGCGGTCGCGCGTGCAGCAGCCGCTTCGCGATCGCGAGCGTGCCGGCGGCGAGCCCGGCCCCGGCGAGCAAGACCCCGAGCTTGCCCAGGATCGGAAGCGCGCCCAGGCCCAGCCACACGCCGTAAGCGACGAGCGACAACACCGAGGCCGCGCCCAGCACGACCGAGCCGCGATCGATGCCGGTCGCGCCGTCGCTGGTCACGGGTCGATCCTCGACGCCGCGCAGCGCCAGCGCGGTCGCCTCGAGCGTGGGATCGGCCCACGCGCGCGCATCACAGGCGGGGCACCGCGACGCACCGCGCAGCGATGCCTGCACCGACACCGGCTCGATGCGTCGGTGCGGATCGCCTGCCAGCGCGACGGCAGATCGCGAGGGCTCGTCGTCGGCGAGGTAGCCGCAGTGGGTGCAGATCACCGCCGCGTGATCATCACATCGTCGTGCAGTCGAAGTCGAACTGGCCGTTCCCGCCGGCTTCGTAGATGTGATAGTAGAACGCGGGGAAGATCGCGACGCCCTGCGCGCCGTCGGGGATGAAGAGGTAGCGGCGATCGCCGGTGGGATCTCCGGGCGGGTTCACGTCCCAGCCGACCATGGTCAGCTGCTGCTCCCAGTACGCGACGTCCGCGGCGTAGGGGTCGTCGGCCGCCACGGGCACCGCCATGTCGACCGCGAAGTCGACGGCGCCCGACAGGACGAAGCTGGCGCTGACGTCGAGCGGCGTGCCGTCGGCGTCGAAGGAGCCCGCGATGGTCTCGACCAGCGGGAGCTCGACCACCGAGGTCTCGTCGCAGCTGAACACCGCCACGACGCCGCCGCCGGTCGAGCTCGAGCCACCGCCGCTGGAATCGGAGCCGCTCGAGCCGCCGCCGCTGCTGGAACCGTCGGAGCTGCTCGCGCCTCCGCTCGAGCCGCCGCTGCTGCCGCTGTCCGCCCCGCTGCTGCTGCCGCCGCTGCTCGAGCCGGTGGCCGTGCCGCCGCTGCTGCTGCCACCGCTGCTCGAGCCGCTGGTGCTCGCGCCGCCCGAGCTCGAACCGCCCGTGCTCGCGCCACCGTCGTCCCCGCCGCAGGCGGCGAACAGCGCCGCGCCGATCATCATCGCGATGGTCCGCATCATGCTGTCAGCGTGGTGCCGACGCGCGCGGGTGCACGGCGCAGAATCGGCGCACGCGGGGGATGCGTGCCGCAATCCCGATCGCGGATGGCTCACAGCGCGTCGAGAGCGAAGCGCACCGCCTCGATGATCGTAAACTGGTCCGCATGCGTGAGCGCGGAGCTGGCCTCGGGCAACTGCACGCCCTCGGAGTGCCAGCGCACGATGCCGCGTTCGTCGAGGATCACGATCGCGGGGCTGCGGCCCAGGTTCTCGATCACTGTGTACGCATTCTCCACGCCGAGCTCGCGCGCGGCGTCGAACTCGGTGGCGTCGGGGCGTCGGTACATCGGGATCGCCGGCAGCGGCGTGCCGTCGACCCGCAGCGACCAGCGCTGCGCCCACGCCCGCAGATCGGTGTCGTTCATCGGCTGCTTGCGCCCGCCGCGAAACGCCGCGTGCGTGAACAGGATGTCGACGCCACGGGCGGCCAGATCGGCCTGGGCCTTCTGCAGCACCTGCATGAACGCGACCGCGGTGGCCTCCGCGACGCGATCGGCCCCGTCCCAGTAGACCATCAGGTGCTTGCGGCCCACGAGCGTGCGCCCGTCGACGATGCCGCCGTCGATGCCGACCAGCCGCACCATCGGGCTGGCGTGGCCGAACATGGCACGACGCGCCCACGCCGGCGCGCGGTCGAGCGCCGCCGCGCTCACGGTCCACAGCGGTGGCGCGTGGACCAGCGGCGGGCGATCGTCACGTGGTCGCGCGATCACCCGCACCGTG
The DNA here is from genome assembly GCA_019694555.1 of Nannocystaceae bacterium. Lineage (GTDB taxonomy): Bacteria > Myxococcota_A > Polyangia > Nannocystales > Nannocystaceae > Xiheibacterium. The sequence continues at coordinate 2,418 of JAIBBS010000217.1, read as the reverse complement.
TGCAGCTCGCCATCTCGCCGCGCGCGCAGCCGCACCGCGTGCGCACGGCCATCGGTGAGCGCGGCGGCGTCGAACCCAGCGGTGGTGGTGATGGGTCGACCGTCGATCGCGATCACGAGATCGCCGCGTGCGATCTGATCGCAGCCGCGCTCACAGCCGAGGTTGTAGATCACCCACACGCCGTTTTGATCGAACGTGTCGATACCGTTGGATCCACGGGGCGCGCACGCGCACGCCCACGTGGCCAGGGCCAAGCCGCAACGGCGTGCGCGGGACATCCGCCGGGCAACGGTGTGGACGCAGACCAGCTTTCACCGCGCCGTGCCCCCGACGCGCGAACGCCCCGCGCGAGCCCGGTCTCGACCGGCCCGGCGGGGCGTCCCGCGTCGCGAGGTGCGATCGATCAGAGCTTCTCGAGCGCGAACTTCACCGCCTCGATGACGGTGAACTGATCGGGCTTGGTCACCTTCGACGAGGCGTCCGGCGTGGTCAGACCCTCGGAGTGCCAGCGCACGATGCCGCGCTCGTCGAGCATCACGATCGCCGGGCTCTGGCCCAGGTTCTCCATCACCGTGTACGCGTTCTCGAGCCCGAGCTCGCGCGCGGCGTTGTACTCGGTCTTGTTGGGCCGGCGGTAGAACGGGATCATCGGCATCTTCGCGCCGCCCTCCTTGACCGACCACTTGTCCGCCCACGCGCGCAGATCGCTGTCGTTCATGGGCTCCTTACGACCGGTGGGGAACTTCACGTGGGTGAACATGATCTCCACGTTCTTGGCCTGCAGGTCGACCATCGCCTTCTGCAGCACCTGCATGAACGCGACGGCGTTGCCCTCCTCCACGCGATCACCCCAGTCCCAGTAGACCAGCAGGCGCTTCTTGCCGACCAGCTGGCGGCCATCGAGGATGCCGCCGTTGATGCTGACCAGCTGCACCATCGGGCTCGAGTGGCCGAACATGCGGCGACGTGCCCACACCGGCGCGAGGTCGAGCTTCTCCGCGCTGACGGTCCAGAACGGCGGCACGTCCTTGAGCGGCGGCAGGCTGTCCTTGGCGGTCGCCATGATCTCGACCGACTTCTTCTCCATGCTGTTGGCGGACAGCAGCTCGAGCTTGTGCGGCTTGCCGTCGGCGACCTGGGCCGCGTCGAACTCCTCGCCGGTCTTGACGGTCTTGCCGTCGATCGACTGGACCAGGTCACCCTTGGCGATCTGATCGCAACCCTTCTCGCAACCGAGGTTGTACGAGATGTACACGCCTCCGGCCTTGAGGTCCTTGTGCATGGGGATCTTGAAGGTGTCCTTCTCGCAGGACGACAGCCCCAAGATGGTGGCGATGGCGAGCGGAACGGCGAAACGCGACGACATAAGGCCTCGAGCTCCTCGGGGGCGGCCATCGACCCGGCAGGGTCGGCGCCCGACGCGGCCGGACTGTAGGACGGTGCGGCCAGGGCGTCAACGCGGCTGGGGCGCGGCCATTTCGCTTCGACGCCGCCGCGATCGGTCCCTGGGTGCATCCGACACGCAGGCAGCGACCAGGGACGGTTTGCCGCGCCGCGGACGAGGCCGGGGCAGCCGCCCGGTGGGGGCCTTCAGATCCGCGCCCGCAGCGTCAGGCCCACGGTCCAGAACTGGGGCAGCTGGTCGCGAAACGCGGCGCCCTGCATGCGCGCGGCGTCGTCGAGCGTCTTGACCGGCAGCGTGAACGACTGGCTGCCCTGACGCAGGTTGGTCAGCGCGTACCACGTCCACAAGTAGTCGAACTGGGCCCCGACCGCGACGTGCTCGTGCACGTGCACCGCGAAGCCGGCTTCGATCGGCACCGCGAGGCCGTGGAAGTCCACGCGCGCGGGACCGATCGCGGTGTCGTAGCGCGCGCGGAACAGGTTGTACTGCGCGCCGCTGCCGACCCACGCGGCGAAGCGTCCGCGCGGGATGAAGTGCACGCGCAGCATCGGTCCACCCTGGGCGTTGCGCAGCTTCGCGTCGTTCACCGCCAAGCCCGGCAGGTTGAGCCCCAGCGCCTGGCCCGCGAGCAGCGTCAGCGCGTTCTGCAGCAGCGACGGATCGACGCCGTACAGCGAGAGCACGTTGGTGCCCTTGGGCACGTTCGCGTTCATCGTGCCCCAACCGCCGGCGAGACCGAAGTCGACCCAGCCGCGGATGTTGCCGCCGAGGAAGCCGTCCAGTCGCATGCCCGGCGCGGCACCGTGTCCGCTGCCGCTGCAGATCTGACGCGTGCAGCCCTGCGTGCCGAAGCGGAAGTCGACGAAGAAGCCGCGATGCGGCAACGTGCGCGCCGACGCTCGCGCGCTGCGACGCACCTCGGCGCCGCCGGGTGCGGTCGACGCGTCGACGCGCGGCGCCGGCACCGAGCCGGCGCTCGCAGGCGCGGCGGTGGGATCACCCGCGCTGGCCGG
>JAIBBS010000386.1 GCA_019694555.1 Nannocystaceae bacterium | reverse complement strand
GGCTGCGGCGGCGCGATCGTGGGCGCGATCGGATCGGCGCTCGCGTCGGCGATCCGCGCGGGCGCTGGCGCCTGGGCGACCGTGGCCTCGGGTCGCGCGGAGTTCCGCATGCGCGCCGCGGTCCACCCCACGCCGGCCGCACCCACGGCGACCACCGCCGCGATCGCGACGTAGCGCAGCGCGCCGCCGCGACGCGGTGCACCCGCGCCTGCACGCATGCCGCCCGAGCCCAGCGCCCGCGTGACGCCGCGCGCGGTCGTCGGTGCCGGCACCGGCGGCGGATCGTGCCGCATCGCCTCGCTGCCCAGCGCGACCGTCCCCGCCGCGACCATCGAGGCCGCGGGCGACGCGGCGATCGCAGCGGTCGCCGCGTCCGACATCGACGCGCCCGGCACCGCGGTCGGCCGCCCGGCGATGTCGTCGATCATCGCGGTCGCGAGCGCGTCGCTGCTGGGCTCGCGTGCGCCGGTGCAGACCGCGTCGATGGCCGCACCGTCGCGCTGCAGCAGCGCCTCGATCGCGTCCGCGACCGCCGCGGCGTCGCGCGGACGCGCGGCGGGATCCTTGGCCAACAGCTGCATCGTCAGCTGCGCGACGCCGTCGGGGATGTTGCGCTCGGGCGCGGCCTGGCGCGGATCCAGCGGCGTGGCCTTGACCTGCTTGGCCAACACGCCCATGAAGCTCGAGTCGACGAACGGCACGTTGCCGGTCAGAAGCTCGTACGCGATGATGCCCAGGCTGTAGAGATCCGCGCGGGGATCGAGCGGCCGCCCCAGCGCGCGCTCGGGCGCGAGGTAGTACGGCGTGCCCAGCAGCGTGCCGGCGGCGGTCGCGATCGCGGTGTGATCGCTGGCCGCGACCTTGGCGATGCCGAAGTCGAGGATCTTCGGCTGCACCTGGCCGTCGTGCGCGCGGTGCAGGAACAGGTTCGCAGGTTTGAGATCGCGGTGGACCACGCCGGCACCGTGCGCGGCGTGGAGCCCCCGCGCGATCTCGGCGAGAAATCCCAGGCCCTCGCGCAGCGAGCCCGCGCCGCGCGGCTGCGACAACCACTGCTCGAGCGACTCGCCGCGCAGCAGCTCCATCGCCATGTACGCCAGCGGCTCGTCGCGACCGGCGAAGTCGGTCACGCGCACGATCGCGCGGTGACCCACGCGCGTGGCGGCCTCGGCCTCGGTGCGGAAGCGGCCGAAGTACTCGGCGCCCTGGCGATCGGGTCGCAGCACCTTGATCGCGACGTGGGTGCCCAGGCTGGTGTGCACCGCCTCGTAGACGCGGCCCATGCCGCCGCGGCCGAGCTCGGCCACGATGCGGTAGCGCCCGCCGACCACGGTTCCCGGCGGCAGCGCCTCGTCCGCGGCCGCGCCCCCGTCCGCACCGAAGCGAAACGGGCGCGTGGGCGCGCCCGTGGACGCGCCCGGGCCCACGCCCGGCATCCACAGGGCCGTCGCCGACGGTGCAGAGCCGCCCACCGCTCCACGATACCACCGCTGCGACAGGGGGTGCTATACGGATGCCCTCGCGCCGTGGCTGCCGCGTCCGACAAGCTCGAAGCCCTCCTGCGCCGCCTCGAGCGCTCCGGTGCCGAAGCGGCGCGCCTGGACACACTGCGCTGCGCACAGCAGTTCAAGCGCAGCTGGGTCGAGCTCGCGGGCAAGTTGGTCGCGGTGCGCCGCGATCGCGCCTTCGAGCCGTGGGGCTACGACGACTTCTACCGCTACTGCGCGGAGGAGCTGCAGCTGCGTCGCGCCACCGTCGACAAGCTGACGATCTCCTTCTCGACGCTGGAGCGGGTCGCGCCGCAGGTGCTGACCTGGGACGGCGTCGCGAAGACGATCCCCAGCTACGAAGCCGTCGACTACCTCTCGCGTGCGATGCGGCTGCCGCCGGATCCGCGGCTCGAGCCCGAGCAGGAGCGGCCGCGTCGCCGCGACACCAGCCCCGAACCACCGCGCGAGGTGATCAAGGAGCTGCGTCAGGCGGTGTTCGACGAGGGCCAGACCGTCGCCGAGCTGCGCAAGCGCTTCGATCCGGTGCTGTACCCCAAGCCCAAGGGCGCGGAGAAGCTCGAGCTCATCGTGCGCGCCGGCGGGCTCGCGCGAAAGCTCGCCGAGCTGCTGCCGGAGATCGACGGTCTGTCGGACAAGCGCGCCGCCGCGGTCGAGCAGGCGCTCGGGGGTCTGCGCCAGGAGCTCGAAGCGCTCGCCGAACCGCTGCGCGAGAAGCTCGAGCGCAGCAAGAAGCGCGCAGCGGTGGCGGAGCGCAACTGAGGCGCACCGCGCAGGTGCAGCCGAGCGGGTCGAGGCGCGCATGAACGACGACGCTCCCCCCACCGTGACGCCGCCGCCCGACGGGAACCCGTCGCGCCCCGACGACGCCACCGCGGCTGCGTCGCCGCCCGAGGGGAACCCGCCGCGCCCCGACGACGCCACCGCGGCCGCGTCGCCGCCCGAGCCGAGCGCGGACGAGCCCGCACCGCGCCGCTTCGCCGCGGTCGCGGCGGCCTTCGCCGAGCGCGCGCGCGTGCACGGCCCCTCGGGCGGCTACGAGCAGGCCTCGCGCTCGTCGGCCGCGCTCGCGCGGCTGCGCGACGTCGCGGCGCGCGTGGTGCCGGACACGCCCGAGTACCGCCCG
>JAIBBS010000216.1 GCA_019694555.1 Nannocystaceae bacterium | reverse complement strand
CTAGACGCTGTCGCAGCCGATGCGCGCGTCGTCGAGCGCGACCTCGTCGATCCACACCACGAACTGCGGACTCGCGATCTGGTAGTTGGCGAAGCCGACGCTGATGTCGTCGAACACCGGGATCTCGGGGCTGGTCTCGGGGCCCTGCGTGATGGCCTCGACCTCGACGCCGTCGAGCCACAGCGTCGCGGTCTGGCCCACCTGATCGTGGTGCCACTCCATGCAGAACCACTCGCCGTCCCACTGGTAGACGTACTCGGTGCCGGTGCCGAACTCGTCGCTCGAGCGCTGCACGTTGTAGATCCACTGGAAGTACTGCTGCGTGTTCTCGACGATGCCCCAACGCACGTTGTTGACGTTGTTCTCACCGTAGGGACCGCGGGCCTCGAAGAAGTCGCCGTGCAGCACACCGTCTTGCGGCCATGGTGCCGGCGTCTGCACGCGCACGAACATGCGGCCCCAGTGTTCGGTCGCGAGTCCGCCGAGATCGCCCTGGTATGCCAACCACTGCGCACCGTTGTCGCCGCCGTCGATGCGCAGCGACTGTGCGCCGCGATAGGCCGCGTCGGTGGCGATGCCCATGCCGTTGCCGAGCCACGTGCCGGTCGCGCGCTTGTCCCAACCTTCGGGGTAGGCCCCGGCCGCGCCGGTCTCGAAGTCCTCGCAGACCTGCAGCGCCGTGTTCGCGCAGCCCAGCGGCGCGTCGCCGGTCGAGCCGGTGCCGGTCTCGCCGCTGCTGCCACCGCTGTCGCTGGCGCTGGTGCCCGCGGTCGTGGCCGTGCTCGCGCTGGTGCCCGCGGTCGTGCCCGCGGTCGTGCCCGCGGTGCTGCCCGCGCTGGTCTCACCGCCGCCGCTGGTGTCCGCGCTGCCGACGTGCTCGTCGCCGCCGCCGTCGTCGCCACCGCCACACGCGCCGGTCAGCGCGACCACGAGCAGGATCGTGCACGGTCTCATCTCAGGCCTTGATCTGGTCGAACTCACCGGGTTCACCGTACGCGGGATCGCCGAAGATCGAAAGCGGTCCCCCGCCGGCCTCGGTGACGCCGCAGGCGTTCGCGATGGTGGTGAGCAGCTTGTTGTGCGGCGCGTCCACGTCGTTCATGGTGTTCTCCTGCGCCGTGACCTTGATGTACTGGCCGGTGCGGAAGTAGCCACCGCAGCTGCCGAACATCACGTACGGCATGTCCATGAAGTGGTGGGCCTTGCCGTCGGAGAGGTTGTTCATCCACACCACCGAGGTGTTGTCGAGCAGGGTGCCGTCGCCCTCGGTGTAGCCATCGAGCTGGTCGAGCAGATACGCGAGCTGCGTCGCGTACCAGCGATCGATGTCGAACAACATGTCGAGGTAACCATCGACCGCCGAACCCGAGCAGTCGTCGGCGGTGTTGCCGTGCGACAGCTTGTGGTGGTTGTATTGGTGGTTCATCCCGTCCCAGGTGAACACCGGGCCGCCGGCCTCGGAGCCCCACATCAGCGTCGCGGCGTGGTTGGCACCGCAGGCCAGCGCCAGCGCGAGGATGTCCATCTGCATCAGGCCGATGCGCTTGTACTCGCTGTCGGCGTCGACGTTGGCACCCTCGAGCGTCTGGATCTCGGCCACGCGTGCCTCGGGCAGCATGCACGGGATCAGCCCGGCCTCGCCCATGCCGACCTCGAGATCGCGGATCGCGGTGAGGTGCATGTCGAGCTTCTCGCGGTCGCGCTGCGACAGGTCGATCGACTTCAGCCGCGCGAAGTCGTCCTCGACCAGATCGAGCACGCTCTCGCGCCGCGCGGTCAGGCGCTGGATCGCGAGGTCGTCGAGGTTCGACAGGCCCATGAGGTCTTGGTAGACCAGCCACGGGTTGTTCTCCCCCACCGCGGGTGCATTCGCGCCGCTGTAGGAGACCACGCCGTTGGTGCCCTGGTAGCGGTAGCCCACGTGCAGGTTGAGCGCCGGCGCACCGCCGTCGTTGAGCTGCTGCGCGATCACCTGATCGAGCGACGGGCCCATCGCGTACAGCGTGCCGGAGTCGAGCTGCTGCGCGGTCAGGCGATGGCCCGCGCCCTTGACGTGATCGCAACCGGCCACGGGATCGAAGCCGAAGCCGCGCGGCACGGTGTGGATGCCGCGCGGCACCAACATCTTGCCGACGTGCCCCGCCAGCGGCTCGAGCGCGGTGCCGGTGAGCCCACCGGCCGCGAGCGCGCCGTACGGCGACGTGGGCCAGAAGCGCGTGATCTCGACGCCGTTGCAGCAGCAGAACGCGACGAAGCGGCGCGGCGTGGTCGTGGTGCCACCGGCGCGGGCGCGCCGCGGCAGCAGCGACTCGAGCAGCGGCAGGCCCACGGCCACACCGCCGGCTCCGCGCAGGAAGTTGCGGCGATTCATCTTCATTCGCCCTCCTCGGCCGCTCGGAAGCGGAAGCTGACGGTCTGGGTGAGCGCGACCAGGAGCTCCTGCACGTCGTAGTCGCTCTCCAGCATCGCGGTGTGGATGCCGTCGAGCGTGCAGGCGTCGACCTCGGTCTCGGGCCGCATGGCGGTGTAGCGGAACCACTGCGTGGTGTAGCAGCGCTTGGCGGTGTCCGACTCCGCGAGCTGGCCGATGAGGTCGACCGCGCCGGTGAAGCTCATCGCGGTGCCGTCGGGGTTGTCGAAGCTCGCGACCGTGTCGACCGGCTCGCCGTTGTCCATGGTGCGCACCGCCCCGATCGCGTCGAAGCCCTCGAACGCGTAGCCGGGCGCGTTGATCATCGAGTGGCACGGCGCGCACTGATCGGGCGAGGTGTGCTGCTCGACGCGCTGGCGCGTGGTGCGGATGTTCTCGTCCGCGGGCGGCAGCTGCAGGTCCACGCCCGGCGGGGGATCGGGGATGTCGGCGCACAGCACCTGCCGCTGCACGAACACGCCGCGGTGGATCGGCGAGCTCTCGGCGAAGTAGGCGTTCGCCGCGAGGAAGCCCGGCTGCGTCAGGAAGCCCGAGCGCGTGGTCGGATCGAGCTCGACCTGCGTCAGCGTGGTGCCGAAGTCGCCCTGCAGGCCGTAGATGCGCGCGAGCGCGTCGTCGACGAAGGTGGTCCGCGAGGTCATCAGGTCGGCGAAGGTGCCGTCCTGCTCGAGGATCACGTTGCGAAAGAACTCGCGGGTCTCGGCCGCCATCGATGCCGGCGTCTCGCCACCGAAGTCGGGGAACAGGTCGGGGTCCTTGGAGATGTTCGAGTAGCGATCCATGCGCAGCCACTGCGCGTGGAAGTCCTGCACCGGGTCGGCGGCGCGCGCATCGGCGAGCAGGCGCCGCGCGTGGGTCTCGATGCCCTCGGGCGTGTCGAGCTCGCCGGCCTCGGCCGCGTCGAGCAGCGTGTCGTCGGGCGTCGAGTTCCACAGCATGTACGACAGCCGCGCGGCGATGCCGTAGCCATCGAGCGCGACCAGGGCCTCGCCCGCCGGCGGCACCTCGAGCTCGACGCGGTACAAGAAGCTGGGCGATTGCAGCATGCCCTCGACCACCAGCGCGATGCCCTGCTCGAAGTCGCTGCCGCCCTCGTACAAGCCGGCGCCCTTGCCGTACAGCGCGACGAAGGCGTCGATCTCGGTCTGTTCGAGCGGACGGCGGAACGCGCGGCGGCCGAAGCGGGTGATGAACTCGGTCGCGCAGCCCATCGCGTCGGGCGCGGGGTCGCAGCCGACCACCTCCGCGAGACGCGGGGCATCGGCGAGCAGGTCGGTCGCGATCGCCTCGGCCGCGCGTCGGTAGTCGCGCGCGAGCCGATCGGTGACCACGAGCTGCTCGGCGTTGTTGGTGAAGCCCTTGACCGCGGTGTCGGCGAGGAACGCGTCGGAGGGATGGTCCTGCACGCCCAGCAGATCGCGAACGCTGTTGTCGTACTGGCCGTGGGTCAGCCGCACGAAGTGGGTCATCGGCGCGGGCAGGGTCTCGCCCTCGCAGTACGGATCGACCGCACCGCTCTCGCCGCCGTCGCCCCCGTCGGCGGAGCCCGAGGCGCTGCCGTCGGCGCCCGCGCCCAGGCCCTGGTAGCAACCGCTGCAGCAGCACAGCAGCGCCAGTTGTCGTGCGCGCCGTCGCGCGACCGCGCCACCGCCGGTGGCCCAGACCCCGCGCGGCCGAGGGAGCATTCGCTGGGTTCGCATCGCGCAGACCGGATACGCAGCCTCGTCGCGGTGGGTGAGAAAATCGTGCGGCGTGCTCGAGCCTGCGCGAGATCGATGCGCGTGCGGTCGCGGTGGTGGGCCGCGCCACGTTCGTGGCACCGGAGCGCGCCGCGATCGGGGCAGCGCGGCGGCACCCCTGGGCGCGCGAGGCCCCAGGCCGCGGCCGCCCGCACGACGCTGCTAGACTGCCGCGGACCGCATGCCGCTGCTGCTCCCACCGCGCTCAACCACGCGGACACGGCACCGCAGGACGTCCGGCACGATGGCGCTGCTGCTGGTGCTCGCGGCCGGCTGCAAGAGTGCCCAGAGCGAACGGCACGACTCCGCCCGCGTCACCGCGCCGGACGGCTCGCGCTACACCGCCGCCAGCGCGCACACGATCTGGATCCCCGCGACCCACGGCATGCACGCGAGCAGCTCCGAGCACGTGCAGCTGCGACTGGTGCTCGAACGCGAGGGCGAGCCGCCACTGGAGCTGCAGCTCGACGACGCCCTGCGCGGTGACGAGCCCGGCGACGCCTCGCCGGCGCGCTGGCAGCAGCTGCGCAAGCCCGCGTTCGATCTGCGCTTCGCGCCCGATGGCCACGCGCTGGCGTTGTCGCTCGACGGCGGCAGCAGCTACGAGTTGGTCGCGCTGGATCTGGGCGAGCCGCTGTACTGCGCCCACGAGCACTTCGTCCCCGGCGACGACTTCGCGGGCGCGCCCAGCTCGCGTCGCGTCGCGCTCGACGTGCTCGCGAGCGCCGATCCACCGCAGGGCACGGGCACGCTGCACCTGGTCCCCGGCGAGTACCCGCGCGCACGCGAGCGCTTCGTCGCCGAGCTCGCGGCCGCGCGCGCGTGGGCCTGCAGCCAGCCGCAGGACGCCGAGCTCCGCGAGGCCGTGGTCGCAGCGCTGGTGCGCCCCGGCTCGCAGATCTTCGCGACCTCCGACGAGACCCCGCTGGTCCGCTGCGTCGCCGCGATCGCGCGCGACCACGCCGAGCTGCGCGCGCCGCTGCTCGCCGCACTCGAGCGCGGCGAACAGACGCAACGCACCCGCGCCGCGCTGGCGCTCGCGCACAGCCACAGTCCGGAGATCCGCGAGACGCTGCTGGCCGCGCTCTCCCGCGAGCCCGTCGCCTGCAGCGAGGGCGATTGCATCGGCGCGAAGATGCTGCGGCTGGGCCTCGCCTACGCCATCGCTGCGATCACGACCGCGCTGGGCGACGTGCCGCCGGCGCTGGTGGAGACCGCGACGGCGTGGACACGCGAGCCCGAGACGGTGATGCAGATCCTCGGCATCCGCACGCTCGCGCACGCGAGCGACCCCCGCGCGCTCGCCCGGCTCGACGAGCTCGCCGCCGCCGGCTGCAGCACCCCGCTGGCCTGGCGCGACGACTTCGACGACATCCACGACGACATCGGCCGCAGCGAGTCGCCGGCGTGCTGGGCCAGCGCCGCCGCGGCAAGGCTGCGCACACGCCAGCCGCCGCCGCGCGATTGACCGCGCGACCGCGCCGCGGCGACAATCGCGATCGTGGCAGTCCGTGGGCGCACGCTCCTGCTGGGCACCGCGCTGTCCTGCGCGTGCGGCGAGCCTGCGCCCCGCGGCGGCGGCAGCGACAGCGGCACCTCGGTCGCGACGTTCGCCTCGTTCGGTGACGGCGCCGAGGACCCCGCGGGCAGCGGCACCGCGATCGGCAGCTCGAGCTCGGGTGGGCCGGACACGATCACATCGACGGTCACCAGCGACGTCACGAGCTCGACCACGGCATCGACCACCACCGCCACCAGCCTCGACACCACCGACAGTGCGACCGGCGGCAGCAGCAGCACCGGCACCGACACCGGCGTCGCACCGTGCGAGAGCATCGCGGTGGTGATCCGCGACCTTCCCAGTACGCACCCGGACATGAGCGCCGCGTCGTCCGGCAGCGTCGTGCCGGGGTTGGTGTCACCGGCGCTGGGGGATGACGACACCCCGACGCTCGATCCCATGTACATGGGCATCGCCGCCATCACCAGCGTCGACAGCTTCGCGCAGTGGTACCACGACAGCGACGGCAACAACGTCCGCTTCGATCTCGAGCTGCCGCTCGCGGGCGCGGCCGATGGCCTGCTGGTCTTCGACGCCCAGGCCTACTTCCCCATCGACGGCCAGGGCTTCGGCGACGAGGGCAACGGGCACAACTACTTCTTCACCACCGCGCTGCACACGACCATCGTCGTCGACGACACGCTGTCGCTGGGCTTCACCGCCGACGACGACCTGTGGGTCTTCCTCGACCGACAGCTCGTCGTCGACATGGGCGGCCGACACTCCGCGACCAGCCTGGCGATCTCGCTGGGCGAGCTGGGCCTGGTCAACGGCCAGGAGGTCGCGCTCGATCTCTTCTATGCCGAGCGCGGCGTCGCGCAGTCGGTGCTGCACTTCGAGATCCCCGGCGCCTGCGCGCCGTGATCGCAGCGCTCACGCCACGGAGAGTCCGAACACCGCCACCGCGTTGTCGTGCACGAAGCGTCGACGCGCGTCGGCGTCGAGCCCCAGCGCGTCGAGCTCGGCCACGCAGTCGTGCGGCATCAGCATGGGGTAGTTGCTGCCGAACAGCACCTTCTTGCAGCCGCTCGTGCGCATGTACTCGACCAGCTCCGGGGGGTAGCGGCTGGGCTTGTACGCCGAGGTGTCGAGGTAGACGTTGGGGTACTTGCGGCACAGCGCGATCATCTCGAGCGTCCACGGCCAGCCGATGTGACCACCGACGATGACGAGCTCGGGGAAGTCCAGGGCCACGGTGTCGAGATACGGGATCGGCCGTCCGGTCTCGGACGGACCCAGCGGGCCGGTGTGGCCGACCTGCAGGCAGAACGGGATGCCCAGCTCGATGCACTCGGCGTACAGCGGGTAGTAGCGACGATCGTCGGGCGGCGCGCGCCACAGCCACGGCAAGATTCGCAGCGCGCGAAATCCCAGCGTGCGCACGCATCGTCGGAGCTCGCGGATCGCGGCCATCGGTCGGTCGAGGTCGACCGAGGCCACGCCGACGAAGCGCTCGGGTGCAGCTGCGACGACCGCCGCGACCTCGTCGTTGTCCGCCAGCGGTCCCTGCGGGCCCCACCACGCGCACACGAGCGCACGGCCGACCGTCGCGCGGTCCATCGCCGCGAGCGTGGCCGCGACCGGCAGCGGCTCGCTCAATGCACGGCCGGTCCACCGCACCAGCGGCGCGAACATGGGATGCGCGGCCATTCGCGGCGTCGGGTGCTGCATCCACGCGTCGATGATCGGATGGACAACGGTCATGGCGACACGAAGTGTAGGCCCTCGCGCTGCGGTGCGGACGCGACTCGAACACCCCGGACATGCAGGTGCGAGCGGCACGACTGCCGCCGGGCTCCGGTGCGCGCCCTCGGGCGCTCCCTGGGCCGCGGACGTCGGGTCGGGCCGCGCCGAGCGCCGCACGATCGGCCCAACGCGAAACCCGCGACGCGTCCGAGCATGGGTACTCTGGATCGCTGGAGTCGCAGCATGGATGGCACACCGATGACCGACACCGCGACGACGTCCCCCGGCACCGTGCTGGTGGTCGACGACGAGCCGCTGCTGTGCAGCGTGATCAGCCGCGCACTGCAGCGGCGCGGCATCCACACCCACGCTGCGACGGACGTCGCGACCGCACTCGCGATCGTCGAGCGCGGCGGGATCGAGGCCGTGGTCTCCGACATCGCGATGCCTGGCCGCGACGGCCTCGACCTGTTGCGCGCGGTGCGAGCCCACGATCTCGATCTACCGGTGCTGCTGATGACCGGTGCGCCCGACCTCGACAGTGCGATCACGGCGGTCGAGCTCGGCGCGCTCAAGTACGTCACCAAACCCTTCGAGACCTCGATCCTGGTCGACTCGGTGCAGCGAGCGATGAACCTCTACCGCCTCGCCCGCGCCAAGCGCGAGGTGATGGCGCTCGTGGGTGGCCCGCTGGGCGAGGGTTCCGACCGCACGGGGCTCGAGACCAGCTTCGAGCGCGCGCTGTCGCAGCTGTGGATGGCGTACCAACCGATCGTCCGCGCCGACGGCAGCGTGTACGGCCACGAGGCGTTGCTGCGCTCCGACGAACCCGCGCTGCCCAACCCCGGCGCCATCCTCGACGCGGCGTCACGGCTGGGTCGCCTGCCGCAGCTGAGCGAGACGATCCGGCAGCGCGTCGCGACCGACCTCGGCAGCGATCGACCGCCGTGGTCGCTGTTTCTCAACCTCCACCCCCACGACCTGCTCGATCCGTCGCTCTTCAGCGGCCAGGCACTCGCGGGCCTGCGCGAGGGGCTGGTGCTCGAGATCACCGAGCGCGCGGCGCTCGACGACATCGCCGACGTCGCGACCCGCGTCGATCGCCTGCGGACCCGCGGGCATCGCATCGCGATCGACGATCTCGGCGCGGGCTACTCGGGGTTGTCGAGCTTCCTGCACCTGCGACCGGAGGTCGTGAAGCTGGACATGAACCTCACACGCGGGATCGACCGCGATCCGATGCGCCGCAAGCTGGTCGCATCGATCACGGCGATGTGCCACGAGCTGGGCACGTTGGTGGTCGCCGAGGGCATCGAGACCGCGGCCGAGCGCGACACCCTGGTCGCACTGGAGTGCGATCTGCTGCAGGGCTACTTCTTCGCGCGGCCGGCCCGCGTGCGCCCCTGAGCGCGCCGCCCGATCACGCCACGCGCTTGCCCAGCACCGGCGCGTACTTCTTGTCGATGCCCTGGATGTGCGCGGTCAGCCACAGCCGCAGGAACGCGAAGAAGTCGTCACCGATGGTGCCGGTGCCGGCGCGAAACGCCTGCAGGTGCTTGTCGAGCTTCGTGAGCAGGTCCTTGTGCACCCACGCATGGTTCTCGAATCCGGCGTAGTTGGCCGCGCGCATCAGTGCTTCCTCGTGCGCGAAGTGCTTCTTGGTCACGTCGGCGAGTCCATCGAGCAACGGCGTCAGCACGGCCTTGCTCGCACCGGCGGCCACGCGGTCGTGGATCTCGTTCATTTTCGCGATCAGGACCTTGTGCTCGCCGTCCATGTCGTCGACGCCCAAAAGCAGGCTCGGCTCCCAGTTCAGAAACGCCATCGTCGTGCTCCGGATGCTCCATCGGCCGGACGCGCTGCGACTCCAGCGAAGCGTTTGCGCGCCCGGGCTACGTCCCGGTGCGAGCACGGCCACTACCGTCGCCGCCGAGCGCCGCGACGCGGGCCATGATCTCTTCGCCCATCGCATCGATGCCGACCTGGGCCTCGGCCGCGCCCTGCCGCCACGCTTCGCGAGGCATGCCGTAGACCACGCACGTGGCCTCGTTCTGGACCAGCGTGCGCGCGCCCGCACGCCGCATCTCGAGCAGACCGTCGGCGCCGTCGCGGCCCATGCCGGTGAGCAGGACCCCGACCGCCCGACGCCCCGCGACCGCGGCGACGCTGGCGAACATGACGTCGACCGAGGGACAGTGACCCGAGACCTTGGGCCCCGGCCGAGTCCGCACGACGAAGCGGCCGCCGCTACGCACCACCGCGCACTGGCGTTCGCCCGGCGCGATGTAGGCGGTGCCCTGCATGATGACCTCGCCGTCGCGGGCCTCGACCACGCGCAGGTTCAGCTCTTGGTTGAGGCGGTCGGCGTACATCGCAGTGAAGCCGGCGGGCATGTGCTGCACCACGACGATGCCCGGCGAGGTCGACGGCAGCCGCGCGAGCACGCGGCGCGTGGCATCGGTGCCGCCGGTCGAGGCCCCGATCGCGATGATCTGCTCGGTGGGCCGCGCCACCAGCGGGCACGACCCGGTGGCGTGCGCGGGCAACATCGCCCGCTTCCAGCGGCTGACGTTGGCGCTGGCGGCGATGCGCACCTTGGTGCGCAGCTCGTCGAGCATGCGCGCCAGGTCCTCGTGCTTCTCGCTCGTGGCCTTGAGCACGACGTCGACCGCACCGGCCGCGAGCGAGGCCAGCGCGAGCTCGCCGCCCGCGGGCGTGAGCGCGCTGACCATCACCACCGGCAGCGGGTGCTGCGGCATCAGCCGCTTGAGGAACTCGACGCCCGTCATCCGCGGCATCTCGACGTCCAGCGTGATGACGTCGGGGTTGCGCGCCACGATCATGTCGCGCGCCTCGTAGGCGTCGCCGGCGGTGCCGACGACCTCGAACGTGGGCTCGCGCGCGAGGCCCTCGGCCAGCAATCGACGCATCACGACCGAGTCGTCGACCACGAGCACGCGGATGGGCCGCCGTTGCGCGCCGGAGCGGGTCATGGCTTGCGGAACACCCCCGGCCGCACCGACTCGAACTGCCGTTGATCCGGCGGCAGCGACTCGGCCGCGCCGATGAACATGAACGCTCCCGAGCGCATCACCGCCGCGAGTCGATCCATGAGCGCGAGCTTGGTCGGCATGTCGAAGTAGATCATCACGTTGCGGATGAAGACGACGTCGAACGGCTGCTTGAACGGGAACCGCGGGCTCATCAGGTTGAGCCGCCGGAACGTCAGCTCGTCGCGCAGGCGGCGATTCGCCTGCCAGCGTCCGTCGGGCAGGCGGTCGAAGTGCCGCTTGCGCAGCGGCTCGGGCAGCCGCTGCACGTCGTCGTTGTCGTAGATGCCCTCGCGCGCGCGCTCGAGCACCGGTGCACTGATGTCGGTGGCGAGCACGCCGGCGTCCCACGAGGCGTAGTCGACGCCGAGCGCCTCCATCGCCAGGGCCCCGAGCGTGTAGGGCTCCTGCCCTGCCGAGCTCGCCGCGCACCAGATCCGCAGCGTCTTGCTCTGCGCGCGACGTCGGGCGCCGATGACCGCGGGCAAGGCCACGCGCGCGAGGAAGTCGAAGTGATCGGCCTCGCGCCAGAAGAAGGTGTGGTTGGTCGACAGGCGGTCGACCAGCTCGCTGCGCAGCCGTCCGGTGGTGTCGGCGCGCACGCGGTCGATGTACTCGCGGTAGGTCGCGATGTGCTCGCGCGCGAGCACCGGCTGCAGGCGCCCGCTCACCAGCGAGTGCTTGCTGTTGTCGAGCGCGATGCCGCAGGTGTCGTAGACGTACGCGCGCAACGCCTGGAAGTCGGCATCTTCGATCAGCTTGATGGCAACGGTCATGGTCGAACGCGGGGCTGGCGGCTCGGAGGGAAGGGCCGCGGCCGTCGCGACCGCGTGGGCGGGTCGCGACGGCCGCGGGGGTCGCGGTCAGTACTTGCCGAACTCGTCGTCGTCGAGCGCGATGACGGCACCACCACCGCGACCGCCGAAGTCCGCACCCGCGACCGCGCGGGGTCGCGACGCCTCGGCCGGCGCACCGTTGGCCGCGCGCGAGCGCATGTACTGCTCGATGATGGCCATGAGCTCGGGCGGCAGCTCACCCGGCAGCGCCGCGGCCTCGGCGAGGCTGCGCAGCTTGAAGCGACCCAGGCGCTCCTCGAGCTCGCGAGCCTGCCGCGACAGATCCTGCGAAGCAGCCGCGCTCTGCTCGGCGCTGGCGGTGTTGGTCTGCGTGACCTTGTCGATCTGCGAGATGCCCTCGTTGACGTCGCCGATGCCGCGCGCCTGCTCGTTGCTGGCGGTGGCGATCTCCGACACCAGCGAGGTCACCCGTGCGACGCCGTCGACGATCTCGCCCAGGGCCACCGCGGTGCGCTCGGCGATGCCGGTGCCCTGGTTCACCTTCTCGATCGAGTTCTCGATCATCTCGGTGGTCTCCTTGGCGGCCTTGGCCGAGCGACCCGCGAGGCTGCGGACCTCCTCGGCGACCACCGCGAAGCCCTTGCCGTGCACGCCGGCGCGGGCGGCCTCGACCGCGGCGTTGAGCGCGAGCAGGTTGGTCTGGAACGCGATGTCGTCGATGACCTTGATGATCTTGCGGATGCTCTGACTCGCGTCGTCGATCTCGCGCATCGCACCGACCATGGCGCGCATCATCTCGTCGCCGCGGACCGCGGTCTCCCGCGCGGTCGTCGACAGGCCGCTGGCGACACCGGCGTTCTCGGCGTTGCGCTTGGTCTGCTCGGTGATGCGCTGCATGGTCGCGGTGATCTCCTGCAGCGACGCCGCTTGCTCGGTCGCGCCCTGCGACAGCGCCTGCGCGGTGTCGGAGACCTCCCGGCTGCCGGCGGCGACCGAGCGCGAGACGTTGCGGACCTTGCCGAGCGTGTCGTTGAGCGCATCGAGCGTCGCGTTGAGCGCGTTCTTGGCCAAGGCGTGGTCGCCGGCGAAGGCGGCCTCGATGTAGGCCGTGAGATCGCCCTGGGCCACGCGGTCGAGGTGCTCCTTGAGCGTGCCGATCGGCGCGACCACGGCGTCGATGATCTCGTTGATCGACTGCATCATCGGACGGAACGCCTCGCTGAGCGACGCCACCCGCCCGCGCACCGAGAGGTCGCCGTGCTGGCAGGCCTCGAACACGCGCTGGACCTCGCGGCGGTACAACGCGCGATCGTTGTAGTCGCGCCACTCCACCGCGGAGCCCAGGCGACGCCCGTTGGCGTCGACCAGTGCGCACGCGGTGATGCCGAACTCGAGCTCGCCGACCTTGATCTCGGTGGAGAACGGCAGCCGCGAGGCGTCGGCCAGCAGCTTGCGCTGGTGCGCCGGGTTGCGGTGGAACACGTCGATGCAGGTACCGCCGATGTTGTCGACCGAGAAGCCGGGGAAGTGCTGCCGCAGGTCGGCCTCGTACTTGCGCAGCATCGTGATCAGGGAGGGGTTGGCGTAGGTGACGCGCAGATCGTTGTCGACGATCATGAAGTACGACTGCGCGGCCTCGACCATCGACTTGAGGCGGTCACCGGTCTCGGCACGCGACCGCATCTCGGTCACGTCCTGCCACTCCAGGCAGTGGCCGATGAACTCGCCGGCGGGGTTTCGCACCGCGGTGACGTACAGCTCGAACACCAGGCCCTCGATGCGGATGTCGGCGCGATGGGGCAGCCGCGCGGGATCGTCGAGGATCGCCCGCACGCGCCGCGGATCGGCGTGGAAGCCGTCGATGCACATGCCCACGAGCTTGTCGGGGTCGAAGCCCGAGAAGGCCTTGCGCAGCGCCGGCAGGTGCGTGCGCAGCAACGCGAACGTCGCGGCGTTGGCGTAGGTGACCACGAAGTTGCGGTCGATCATCACCATCGCCGTGCCGGCGCCCGTGATCGCGGCCTGCATGCGGGCCTGCTGTGCGACCTCGTGATCGGACGGCGCGGGCGTGAACACCGCGACCGCACCGGAGGGCTCGCCGTCGGCGTCGAACTGCGGCGCGACGTTGAGGATCACCGAGACCGCACCGCCGGTGGCGGTGGTGATGCTCTCGCGCTGCTCGACCGTGATGCCGGCGTCGAGCGCCGCGTCGAGCGCGGTGC
>JAIBBS010000215.1 GCA_019694555.1 Nannocystaceae bacterium | reverse complement strand
CCCACGGTCGATCCCACGGTCGATCCCACGGTCGATGCGGGCGCCGGCGACAGCCCCGTCTCCGATCCCAGCGGTTGACGCCGCGGCCGCGATCCCGGCCCGACACGGGCCTCGCCTTCGTGCCGCCGCGACGGCACGAGACCGGTGTGGCATTCGCGTGGATCTGCGAGGACGAGGACGAGGCCGCGGGCGTCGAGTTGGTGCTGCAGCGCGCCGGCGTGGACGCGCGCTTCGAGCCCGACGCCCAGGGCTGGGTGCTCCGCGGTGCCGACCAGGCGCTGCAGCGCGCGCAGGTGTTGCACGGTCGCATCGCGCAGCACTACGTGCGCGGTGAGGATCGCTCGCTCGCGCTGCGCCTCGACGCGCGCGAACGCCTGACGCGACACACGCTCTACGGCGCCGCGATCGCGGTGCTGTGGGCCGTGTTCGCGTTCGCCTGAGCCGCGGCGCGTCGGTGTCCGCACGTGGGCCGCGTGCAGCCGTTGCGCCGCGGGGACGCTGGCGCGCGCGGGCCTGCGGCGCTACGAAACCACCGATGGGCGTGCCCTCGTTCCGCGGCATCGTCTGCCACGGCGGCCTCGCGACGATGCGGGCCGCGGGGCCGCTGGGCCTGCGCGCGATCGCAGAGCTCGATCCCTCCCATCTCGACCGCATCGAACGGACGAGCAAGCTCGGCTGGGTCCCGGCCGAGTGCCTGCACGCGCTCAACCTCAAGTACTTCGCGCTCGCCGGTGAACAGGACTACCTCGCGCTGTGGCGCGACTACACCGCGGGCTCGCACCAGGAGAGCTTCTTCCAGGGGCTCTACGCCAGCGCGCTGCGGATCTTCGGACGCACGCCGGTCGGGCTCGTGCGCTGGATGGGCCGCGCATGGGAAGTCACCACGCGCGAGCACGGTCAGGTCGTGGTCGAGGACGACGGCGACGGCGTGCGCGTGCGACTGCTGGGGTGCCCGCCGGCCGTGCGCGTGCCGACGCTGCCGCTGACGATGCAGGCGACGGTGCAGGCGCTCATCGCCCTGGGCGGCGGCGTCCCGCAGGTCGAGCTCGACGCCGACGGCTTCGAGCGCACCGGCGCGTGCGCGATCGCGGGACGCTGGCTGCTGGCCGAGCACGGTGCGACGGTGCGCTGAGAGCCCGGCGGCGAATGCTGACGGGCGCTCGTCGGCGCTTGCTCTCCCTCGACTGAACCTCCGCCGGCAGTGCTACGTTCGCCCGCGATGCGTGCCTTCGCACCGCTGCTGCTGTTCGCGCTCGCCGCCACCGCGTGCCACCGCTCGGCCCCATCGCGCTCGCCCGAGCTCGCGTTCGACGAGGCGCCCGAGTACCGCACCGATCCGTGGGCCGATCCACCGCCGTCGGTCGCCGAGCGCTGGTTGCCGATCGCGACCCACGGTGCGAACGAGCCCGGCACCTTCGGCACGCTGGTGCTCGACCCTGCGCTGTCGAAGGTCGCGACCGTGGTGATGGCCGCGCCCGAGCTCGCGAACGAACCCGACGTGTTGCAGGATCTCTCGCTGCGTGCGGGCTCGCCCTACGCGCCGGTGGCCGCGACGATCGTGTCGCATCCGCTGTCGCCCGAGCGCATCGTCGCGCTCGTCGCTGCGGTGCCGGGGCGCGGTCCGCTGCGCGTGGGCGTGGCCGAGGGCCCGCGCGAGACCACGGCGCTGGTGTTCGCGCGCCAGCTGTTCGTGCTGCCGCAGCCGGTGCCGCGCCACGGCGCGACGCAGCTGCGCTTCGAGCTGTCGCCCGACTCGCCGCGCTCCGGTGCGGCGGTGGTGCTGGGCCCACGCGGCCCCGAGCACACGCCGGCGCGGCGCGACGGCGCGAGCTGGGTGGTCGAGCGCAACGGCGGCTTCGAGGGCACGGTGGTCGCCATCGTCGGTGCGAGCGCGGCCGCGCGACCGAGCCCCGATCGCATCGCCACCGACGAGGAGACCCTGGGCGTGCTCGAGCTCGGCACCGCGCCGAAGCTGCCCGGCCACGACGCGGCGTCGCTGCCCGAGGCGTTGCTGGCCGCGCGCACGGCCTGGGGCGGCGCGCCGCTGACGCTCGGTCGCGAGGAGGCGCCGCCGTGCGGCACGCTGGCGCGCACGATCGGTGAGCAGACCGTGACGCTGCAACAACGCTGCATCACGTGGCTGTCCAGTGGCGACGACGCCGAGCGCTTCGTCGACCTCGCGCACAACCCCCAGCTGCTCGCGTCGCTGATCGAGCCGCAGTGGCAGCTGTTGCACGTGCGCCGCGACGCGACCTCGACCTCGGTGCGATTGGGTCGCGCGTTCGTCTCGCTCACCGAGGCCCAGGTGCGCGACGCGCTGGTGCGCGGCCTCGAGGAGCGCTGGCCGACGCTGGCCCACGTCGACGTCGACGCCGCGCTCGACACCGCCGCGAGCCGCTGGGCCACGCTGCCGCGCGGGCCCGAGTCGGACGCGACCATCGCCGACGAGACCGCAGCCGCCGCCGCGCGCTGGACCAAGACGCCGCGCTGGTATCGACTGACGTGGAGCGACCAGGAGCTGCCGCGGTTCTTCGAGCACCTGCAGCTCGACGAGACGCCGCAGCACTACAGCGTCGGAGTCGCGCGCGGCGAGGGGGCCGAGGGCGAGCCGCGCTACTTCGTGGTGCTGCTGCTGTCGCTGCCCGCAGCGCCGTGACGAACGCGGCCGCGGGCTCCGAGCGACGCGCGATCTTTCGGACAGCGTGTGCGCGAGTCCAGGCGAACGCGCGTTCACGTCCGGCGATCGCGAGCTGGTCGGTCGCGCACCGACGGTGGCTAGACTGCGCGCCGCGATCGCGCCGGCGCGCGATCCGAGCCCGGGACCACCGCGATGGCATTCGATCTCTCGCACCTGTTGCAGACCGCCAGCGAACACCCGCAGGCGTTGCCCAAGCACCTGCGCACGCTCGATCGGCCGGCGCGCGCCTCGTTGCTCGACGCGATCGCGAACGGTGCCGCATCGCGGCGGTTGGCCGAGGCGCTGCGTCACTGCCACGGCAAGCACGGCAAGTCCGCGCTCGAGATCGGCGAGGCCGGTGCCGTGTTCCTCGCGAAGACGTCGTTCCCGGCGCTCGGTGCGGTCGAGCTGCACCTGTTCCGCGCGCCCTCGGGCGCGGTGTTCGGACGCGTCGTCACGATGGGACAGAGCCTGCTGGGTCCGGCGTACTTCGGCGTGCGTGAGGGCGAGGCGATCGAGTTCGACTTCGACGTCGTGCCCGGGCCCGACGTGCCCACGCCCAAGGGTTGGCCCGCGCCCACGCGCAACACCGCGGGCCTGGCCGGGCTCTCGCTCGCCGGCACGACGTTGGTGCTGCACGGCTCGGGCGACGGGATTCTCTCCGGCGCGGTGGTGCGCGGCGGCAAGGACCAGGGCTTCTTCGTGAACATGGTCCGCGTCGCATGAGCCTTCGCGTCGCGATCGCGGGCGGCGGCATCGCTGGACTGGCGACCGCCGCGGCGCTGCTGCGCGCCGGTCATCGACCGCAGGTGTTCGAGCGCCGCGAGGCCGGTGCGCCCGCGGGCGGTGCGATGATGATGTGGCCCAACGGCATGGCCGCGCTCGAGGCCCTGGGCGTGGGCGCGCGCGTGCATGCGGGCGCGACCGCGGTGCGCGAGGTCGAGTTCCGTGCGCAGCACGGGCGTGCGCTCGCGCGCTGGTCGCTGGCCGAGCTCGGACACGTGCACGTGGTCTTCCGCGCGGCGCTGCTGCAGGCGCTGCGCGACGCGCTGCCGTGCGAGTGCGTCGCGACCGGCACCGCGGTGGTGTCGGCGCGGCCGCGCGCCGATGCGGTCGAGTTCACGCTCGACGACGGCAGCCATCACGTCGCCGATGCCCTGGTCGCGTGCGACGGCGTGCACTCGCGCCTGCGCGCGCAGCTGTTCGGCGCGGTGCCGCCACCGCAGCTGCATCAGCTCGCATGGTTGGCGACCGTGCCCCACGACGATCTCGTCGCGATCCCGCACGGCGTGGCGATCGGCAGCCTCGGACGCGGCCAGCGCTTCTGCGCCGCGCGGATCGACGATGCGCGCGTGTTCTGGTACGCGACGGTCAACGCGACGCGGCGCCCGTCCGAGCCCGGCGTGGTCGCGCTCGCGCAGGTGTTCGGCGACTGGCACGAGCCGGTCGCGGCGCTGGTGCGCGCGGCCGAGGATCCCGCGGTCGAGCGGGTCGGTCCGGTCGAGCTCGGCGAGCTCGCGCCGCTGCGCCACTGGTGTCGCGGCCGCGTGACGCTGCTGGGCGACGCCGCGCACGCGTGTCTGCCCGATCTGGGCCAGGGCGCCGGCCAGGCGCTGCACAGCGCGGTGGTGCTGGCGCAGTGCCTCGGCGAGGGCGACGACGTCGCGACCGCGCTGCAGCGCTACGAGCAACGCCGCCGTCGCGCCGTCGCCGACGTCATGCGGACCTCGCGACTGGTCGCGTCGCTGAGCATGTCCGAGGCGGTGCACATCGCGAGCCTGCGCGAGCTCGTGGTCGGCGCACTCTTGCCGACGTTGGGCTTCCCTCGCATCGAATCCATCGCCGCGCACGCGCGCGCCTGACTTCCCCCGCAACGCAACCGACAACCGCAGGACTGCCCATGGCCACCACGATCCAGATCGTTCGCACCGTCGTCGACGGGGCGATCGGCGAGCTCACCATCACCTACGAGAACCAATCCGGCGCCGTCGCGCACGACGTCGTGATCAAGGCTGCCCACGGCGGCGCCATCACGCCCAACAGCGCCGGCCACCTGGCGTACCTGCCCGGCGCCCTCGAGGGCGGCTATGTCGTCGGCAACGTCGCCGCGGGTGCCACGGTCGTGCGCGCCTTCGCGATCAAGCCGGTCGACGCCGAGGCCGGCAAGACCTACCAGGTCGACGCAACCGTGAGCTTCGGCGGCGGCAACGAGAACGCCTCGGCCAACGTCTTCGTCGAGGCGCGCCCGGAGGTCTACGCGGCGATCGGCATCGCCGACACGGTCCGCGCGCAGGTGCTCGAGCTGTACAACAACGCCAAGCAGAAGGGCCGCGACGCGCACGAGGGCACGTCGCTGCCGGAGACGCGCGGCGATCCGACCGCGCGCGCGCTGCAGCCGACCTCGTTCCAGTGGGCCATGCAGATGATCGAGCTCGGCACCAAGATGTTCCGCGCCTCGGGTCCGCCGCGCGGCTCCGGCGACGCCGAGCAGGATCCCTGAGGCCGCGATGCGACGCGCTCCGGTCGTGATCGGCTGGCGCGAGGCCACGGCGGCCTCGCCCACGGCACCGCTGCGTCTGCTCGAGGCACCGGGGCTGGCGCTGCTGCGGCAGAACCTGCCCGCGGTGCGCGTCGAGACCAACCCGCGGCCGATCCAGCTCGAGCGCATCGCTCGCGCGCAACCGGCCGCGGTGCTCGCGGTCTTCGGCGCGCAGGGCCTGGCGGCGGCGCTGGGCGCCTGCACGCAGCTCGCGGCCGCGGGTCAGCCACCGATCGTCGTGCGCGGTCGGTGGTTGGGCGCGCAGCACCTCGCGGAGGTCGCAGGCGCGGGCTTCGACGGCGCGATGCTGCCGTGGCTGGACGAGCTCGGCGTGGCGCTGCCCGAGCGGTGGATGCAGCCGATGGTCGTGGCGGAGTCGTGGCACCCGCGGCACAGCGGCGTGCGGCTGGGCTTGCTGTGCGCGGCGCTGCCCGATCCCGGCGTGCTCGATCTCGCGGATCTGTTCGGCGACGCCGACGAGGGCGCGCCGCCGTCGACGCTGGCGTGCGCACCCATCGACGATCCCGAGCGCGAGGGCGATCGCCTGCTCGACGCCTACGCGCGCGCGGGCCTGCGCGGCGTGCTCGTGGTCGACAACGGCCCCGGCGCCGCGGCGCTGGCGGAACGCGCGGCGCGGCGCGGCATGCTCGGCGGATGGTTGGGCCCGGCCGACGCCGCGTGGCCGGCCGCGGTCGTGCGCGCGCGCGTGCCGGTGTGGACGTGGTTCGCTCGCGAGCACGCCGGCGCGGTTGCGATGCAGGCCCTGCGCGAGCGCGGTCCGACACCCGCGTCCGGCGTCGCGTTCGTGCCGGTGGCGCTGCCGGACGAGGACCTGCCGCACGCCTGCGCCCGCACGCTCGCGCTGCGCGAGCTGGGCTACCGCGCGATCGTGCCGCGCTGCTTCGTGCCGGTGCCCAACACTCGGCTGTGGCAGCAGCTCGAGCAACGCCACGGCTTGCGCGAGCATCGTTTCGAGCGACTCGACGGCGAGCACCTGGTGTTCGGGCTGCCGTCGTGGGCACCGCTGCACGGCCCCGAGGTGCTCGCGCTGCTGCGCGAGGGCAACCTGTGGCCCGATCCCGCGCTGGCGCTGGGCCACCCCCGGCGATCGACCTCGTTCGAGGCGATGCGACAGTCGCTCGACGCGTACCTGCTCGACGCGGTCACGCGCGTGCCGCAGTGCCACGCGCGCGACGTGCTCGCGACGGTGCTCGAGTCGCTCGGGCCCGCGGCCGCGCGGCTCGAGCCCACGGACGCGTATCCGTTCGTGTCGCTGGGCGGGTGCAACCTCGCCGACGAGGTCGAGCGCGCGATCGAGGCCCGGCTCGCGTCGCTGGGCGGCTTGCCGGCCGAGATCCTCGCGGCCGTGCGCCACGCGGCGCTCACCGGCGGCAAGCGCATCCGCCCGGTGCTGACGCTGGTGATCGCGTGCGCCCACGGCGTGCCGCTCGAGGCCGCGATGCCAGCGGCGCTCGCGACCGAGTGGCTGCACACCGCGTCGCTGATCCAAGACGACCTGCCGTGCATGGACGACGACGACGTGCGACGCCGCGACGCCGCGACCCACCGCCGTCACGGTGAGGCGGCGGCGGTGCTCGCCGCCGATGCCCTGGTCGCGCTCGCGTTCGAGGACGTCGCCGCGCTGGCCGAGCACGCGCAGGTCGGGCCCGCGCGCGCGGCCAAGCTGGTGCGCGCGCTGGCCTCGGCGATCGGCGGCGAGGGCCTGGTCGGCGGTCAGTCGCTCGATCTGCTCACGCGCCGCACCGCCGCGGTCGGGTTGCAGGAGGTGCTCGAGGTCCACCGTCGCAAGACCGTGCCGCTGTTCGAGCTCACCGCGACCATCGGCACGATCCTCGCGGACGTGCCCGAGCCCCACGCCGCCGAGCTGCGCGGCGTGCTCGCGAGCCTGGGCCTGGCGTTCCAGGTGATCGACGACATCCTCGACGCGACGCCCGACAACGACACCTTCGGCCGGCCCGCCGGCAGCGACGCGCGCAACAACCTGCCCACGTTCGCGACGCTGATGGGCACCGCGGCCGGGCGCCGCTGGGCGCAGCAACTCATGGCGCCGCACCTGCGCCTGCTCGACGGCAAGCCGCAGCTGTTCGGACTGTCGCGGCTGGCGACGTACGTGCTCGAGCGGCGACAGTAGGGCCGCGGACCGATCCGCCGCGGCCGTGATCCGCCCGCGCACCGCCGTCGTTTCCCCCTGGGATGGACACGACAGCCCAGGTGGCGGTGATCGGCGCGGGCGCGGCGGGCCTGGCCGCGGCATGGCGACTGGCCGGACACACCGCGGCGATCACGGTGCTCGAGGCCGCGTCGAGCCCGGGCGGCAACTGCACCGCGCTCGACGTGCGGCTGCCCGGCCACGCGCCTTGCAGCATCGACGTCGGCGTCAGCGACTTCAACGCGGCCACGTTCACGCGCCTGGTCGACCTGCTCGCGCAGCTCGGGGTCGCGGCGGCACCGATCGCGCAAGATGCCGCGTTCGTCGACGACGACGGGCAGACGCGGCTGTCCTCGCGCGACGGTGTATGGACCGGCGACGCCGCGATCGTGGCCGAGATCCAGCGCTTCTCGCAGACGTGCACCCAGCCCGGTGCGATGCCGCCGGGCGCGGGGTGGAGCCTGGCGCGGTTCTGTCGCAGCCACGGCTTCGACCCCGCGTTCGTGCGCACGTACCTCGGACCGCGCGCGCGCGGCTGCTTCGCGATGCCCGGCGGCGACGTCGGTGCCTTCGAGCTGCCCGCGCTGGTGGCGTTCTGGCGCGCGCACGGGCTGGTGGGCCGATCGACGCCGCCGCCGCGCATGGCCGTGGTCGGGGGCATGTCGCGGTGGTGCGAGGCGATGCAGCGCGCGCTGGCGCTTCGCGGCGCCCAGGTGCGCTGCGACACCATCGTGGTCGCGCTCGAGCGCACGCATCGCGGCGTGGTGCTGACCACCCGCGGCCCGGGCGGCATCACCGTCGCGCGCTTCGATCACGTCGTGCTCGCGGTGCCGCCGCGTGCCGCGGCGGCTCTGGTCGGCTTCGATCGCGCGCTGCAACGCGCGGTGCTCGACGTGCCCACGCAGCGCGCCGAGGTCGTGGTCCACACCGATGCCCGCGTGATGCCGCGTGACCGCGCGCGCTGGGGCGCATACAACTACGTCGTCACCGACCGCGCGCTCGCGGGGCCATCGATGACGTTCTATCCCAAGCGGCTGCGACGGCTCGCGGACGACGCGCCCGACGTGTTCGTGACGCTGGGGCCCGACCGCGCGCTCGACCCGGGTCGCGTGCTCGCGCGACGATGGTTCGATCACCCCTGCGCCACCGCGGCGCATGCCGCCGCCGCCGTGCGGCTGTCGACGATGCAGGGTCGACACGGCTTGTGGTGGTGCGGCAGCCACCTGCGCGCGCCGTTCCTGCACGAGCACGCGATCGAGAGCGGCGAGGCCGCGGCGCAGGCCGTGCTCGATCGACTCGCGCAGCGCGAGGCGCCGCGGTCCATCGCCGCATCCGCGTGATCGAACGCGGGTCAGCCCGCGTACAGCGGCGCGCGCTCGGCCTCGTCGAGCACCTGCGGCGCCACCTTGGGCGCGCCGGCGTCGTCGAAGTACGGCGACGGGCGGCCCTTGCCGCGCAGCCACCAACCGCCCAGCAGGCGCACCGCGTGGACGATCATGCCCAGCGGCGCGCGGGCGACCGCGCCCGGCGGCACGCCGCCGCGGACGAAGCGACCCTGCACACCGATCGCGGGGCCCAGCGCTTCGGCGGGCACGTCGAGCAGGCGCTCGCGCGCGAGGCCGACGAACGGCACGCGCGCGGACACCATGTTGCCCATCGGCACGCGGCAACAGTCGCTGTACCAGCGCAACAGGCCCTTGGGCGACAGCCGCATCGCCCGCAGGTGCTGCTGGCCGGTCGAGAACGTCACTGCCGACGGCGCGAGCTGGACGATGTCGGTGCCGCCGTGGGCATCGGTGACGCCGTCGGTGCCGAGCCAGCGTGCGAACGCCTGGCAGTCATCGCAGTAGCACACCGCGCGGTTGCACGTGCGCGGCGACAGCTCGGTGACGTGCCCGACGATGCTGCCGCAGCGGCATCGCAGCTCGACGTCGCTCACGCGTCCCCGCGCACCGCAGCAAGCTTCTGCGCCAACTCGCCGTTGGCGTCCATCTCGCGCACGATGTCGCAGCCGCCGACGAACTCGCCGTCGATGTACAGCTGCGGGATCGTCGGCCAGCTGCTGTACTCCTTGATGCCTTCGCGGATCGCGGGGTCCTGCAGCACGTTGACGGTGTGGAAGTCCACGCCGTGGCGCTTGAGCACCTCGACCACCGCGCCGGAGAAGCCGCACTGCGGGAAGGTCTTGTTGCCCTTCATGAACAGCAGCACGCGGTTGTTCTGCACGAGGTGGTCGATGAACTTGCGGGTGTTCTCGTCGAGCATGGGGATCCTGGAGCGCGGCCGCGCGCGGCCGGGCGGTCGGGGCGCCCGGGGCCGGCGGGCCCGCGGCTGGCCCCCGTGAAATAGGCGATGGGACTGTCCCGGGCAAGCCGGTGCGTCGGTTGCTTGGCGCGCGCGCCCAGGTTTGTCATCGTCCGCCCGGGATCACCCCATGGCTGCCCCCCATCTCACCCGTCGACAGATGAGCTGGCTGTGCGCGAGCGCGGCCGCGACCGCGCTGCTGCCCCGTCGCGCCGCGGCGCAGACCGCGGCGAACCCGAAGGTCCTGATCCTCGGTGACAGCATGATCGCCGGCGGCTTCGGTGTGTTCCTCGAGCGCGCACTCGAGAAGGAGTACGGCCTGCCGTGCAAGCGCGCGGGCAAGAGCAGCTCCGGTCTGGCGCGGCCCGACTTCCACGACTGGCCCGAGGCCGCCCAGGCCATCGTCGCGAAGTGGAAGCCCGACGCGAGCGTGGTCATGTTCGGCGGCAACGACGTGCAGGGGCTCTACATGGGCTCGGGCGAGTGGATCCGCTGGCAGGACGACGGCTGGGACGAGGAGTACGCCCGCCGCGTCGACGCGCTGTGCGACCTGCTCGCGCCCGCGGGCGAGCGCATCTTCTGGGTCGGCATGCCGGTGATGCGACCGGAGAAGTTCCACGAGCGGGTCAAGCGCGTCAACGTCATCTACCGCGCGCGCATGGCCGTGCGACCCGGCGCGCGCTTCGTCGATGCGTGGGAGGTGCTCGCCGACGAAAACGGCGAGTACGCCGATCGCATCGCGGTCGGCGAGCCCAGCCCCGATGGCAAGGCACCCAAGAAGGTGCGCGTGCGCGCCGGCGACGGCATCCACCTCACGCCCGCGGGCGCGAACGTGCTGCGCGATCACGTGCTCGCGGTGCTCGAGGCGGAGCTCGGGATCGCCAAGCCCGCGGCCGAGGCTGCGACGCCCGCGGCTGGCTGAGATCGCCCTCGCTCACTCGCGATCGGCGGTGCCCGCGTCGAGCTCGTGGGCGCCCGTGTCGAGGTCGTGCTCGAGCGCGAAGGCGTGCGCACGCGCGGCGAGGCTGCGAGCCGTGTCCGCATCGCCGAGCTGCGGTGCGAGTGCGGCGAGGCCCTGCAGCAGCAACAGCTGCTGCATCGGTGGTGGCGCGCCGTCGAGCCGATCGGCCCGCGCGAGGACCTCGGCGAAACCGGTGCGCGCGCGCTCGAGCTGTCCGAGTGCCTGCTGGCAGTCGACGATGTCGAGCAGCGTGGCCGCGACGTAGACGTGGTCCTCGCCGAAGATGCGACGCTCGAATTCCAGCACGCGTTCGTACTCGACCAGGGCCTCGGCGTCGCGATGCAGGTGGCGCAGGATCTCCGCGCGGGCCTCGTAGCGATCGAACCACCGTGGCGAGTCCGGTGGATCGTCGAACACGACGATGGCCTCGTCGATGCGTGCGAGCGCCGACTCGAGCTCGTCGGCCTCGCGCAGCGCGTTGGCCAGGGCCATCAGCGCGGTCGAGTGCAGGTCGGCACGGCCGCTGGCGCGGGCGGCCGCGACCGCGGACTCGGCGAGCGCGCGCGAGTCCTCGATGCGATCGGCCCCCAGCGCGGCCTCGGCACAGTAGGTCGTGAGCGCGATGGTGTCGACGTCGGTCTCGCCCTGCTGCTCGCGACGTTGCGCGAGTGCCTCGGTCGCGAGCGCGTACTGTCGCGCGACGTCACCGCGCTCGCCGGCGACGCGCGCACGGGCCTCGGGGATCCGCGACAGCCACGGGTGGTCCGGCGGCAGGCGCTCGCGCCACAGCCGCTCGGCCTCGTCGATCGCGAGCTCGGCATCTTCGAGTCGCGTCGCGATGACGTCGATGTTGACGCGGTTGATGGCGACGTTGGCGGCTTCGAGCTCCATGCCGAGCGCGCGCAGGGCCTCGGTGGCGCGCACGGCAGCGTCGTGCGCACGGTCGAGCTCGCCGTTGGCGAAGTACACCACCGACGCGCGCGCATCGAGGTGGGCCATGAGCTTGGCGTCGCCGCCCAGCGCGTCGATCTCGGCGCGTGCGAGTCGCAGCGCCAACGAACCGGCCTCGGGATCGTGCCGCAGCCAGCCCTCGGTGAAGGCCAGCTCGATCCACGCGTGCGCGGTCGTGCGCCGGTCGCCGCCGCGCGTGGCCAGCTCGACCGCGTCGTAGTAGGCCGCGCGTCCGGCCTCGACGTCACCGCGCTCGTCGAGGACCTCGCCGCGGGCGAGCGCGACCTCGGCCCGCAGCGACAGCGCGTCGGGGTCGAGCTCGGGGATCTCGGTGGCGAGGGTGGTCTGCGCGCGCTCGCGCTGGCCGGCGCGCAGCTGTGCGCGCGCGCGGGCGATCGCGGCGCGCACCGGCGCCGCACGGGCGATCGCGTCGGGGTCGCTGTCGAACGGCGCCTCGCGGCGGGCGTCGTCGGGATCGAGGCAGCGCGTGGGGTCGCGCAGCTCCTCGCGCAGCGAGGGCCAGGCCTCGAGCACGTCGCGGTCGGGCGTCGCGAGCACCTCGAGGATCGCCTCCGCAGCCGCGCGGCGCTGCTCGAGGCAGGCATCGGCGTAGGCGGCTTGCAGCGGCTCGCGCTCGCGCAGCGGGCAGGTCTGCCCGCGCGCATCGACGAGTGCGCGTGCGAAGCCGTCGATCACACGCGTGGACTCCTCGGCCACGCGCGCGCTCGCAGCTCCGGGCACGTGCTCGATCGCAGCGGCGATCGTGCGCGCGCGCGTCGGTGACCACGCCGGCCACGCGGTCTCGCAGCTCGCGGGTGCATCGCGCAGGCCCGCGGCCACGGCGGCGCCGGCGATCGCGAGCCCGCCGATCGCGAACAGCGGCCACATCGCGCGTCGCGGCCGCGCCGGCGCGAGCGCGTCGAGCAGCGCCGGCATGTCGGGGAAGCGCCGCTGGGGATCACCGTCGAGGCCGCGTCGCAGCGCCGCGATGACGTGCGCCGGGATGCCGCTGCCCTCGGGCGCCTGGGCGGCCGCGAGCACGCTGCTGACCAGCTCGGTCATGGTGCGACCGCGGTGGGGACGCTCGCCGTGCAGCGCCTCCCACAGCGCGACGCAGAACGAGAACATGTCCGAGCGCGCGTCGGCGGGCTCGCCCAGCAGCAGCTCCGGGGCCATGTACGCGGGCGTGCCCGCCGGTCGCGTCGCGAGCGTGCTGCGACCCGAGTCCAGCGTCGAGATCGGTGCATCGAGCAGCGGTCGCGCGAGTCCGAAGTCACCCACGCGCACGCGGCCGTCGTCGCCGACCAGCACGTTCTCGGGCTTGAAGTCGCGGTGCACGATGCCGGCCGCGTGTGCGGCCGCGAGCCCGCGACCGGCGTCGAGGAAGCGCGGCATCACCTCCTGTAGCGTGCGGCTGCGCGGCGGGCCCAGCCACTGCCGCAGCGTGCGCCCGACCACGAACTCCATCGCCACGAACGGCACGCCGCCGACGCGGCCGACGTCGTGCACGCCGACGACGTGGGGATGCGACAGCTTGGCGAGCGCGCGCGCCTCGGCGAGCAGGGTCGTGTCGCTGCGGTCGTACAGCAGCTTGATCGCGACGCGCCGATCCAGCTCGGGATCGTACGCGGCGTAGACCGACCCCATCGCGCCCTGACCCACGCAGTGCAGCACGCGATAGCGGCCGATCTCCGCCCCCGGCGACAGCAACGCCACCTCGGGCCGTCGCCGCTGCCCGCTGCCCGCGTCGAGCGTCACCTCGAGCGGCTCGGAGGACGAGGCCACCGGAGCACTCGTCGCGGCGTCGGAGAGCGACACGATCGCACCAGCTTGTCACGCACGCGCGCGGCGGCACAAGCCGCGGCTGCGCGAGGGCTGGAGACAG
>JAIBBS010000214.1 GCA_019694555.1 Nannocystaceae bacterium | reverse complement strand
CAGATCGTCGGGGAAGCGCCCCAGCGGTGCGAGCACGACGACGCCGCGCGTGCCCGGCCGCAGCGCCGACGCGGGCTCGACCACCGCCGGCGGCGGCGCGACCGTCGGGGTCGCGACGGTCGCATCCGCCGCCGCGACCGCAGTGGGCTCGACTGCGCGCGACGGCGGCGCGGTGGTGCTCGCGGCCGGCGTCGGCTCGGGCCGCGCGGTCGCTGCCGCACCGCAGCCGCACACCAGCGCCGCGATCGCCAGCGCCTTCACGGCTTGGACTCCGGCTTGGACTCCGGCTTGGCTGGGGGCTTGCCCGCGACCGTCGGTGGCGGCACCGCGGCGCGACACGCCTGCGCATCGAGCTCGCAGCCGCGATCGCGGTAGTACCGCGACGCGACCAGATCGGTGGGCACGCCGCGACCCTTCTCGTAGGCGTAGCCCAGCGACACGCAGGCCTCGGCGTGGCCACCGTCGCACGCGACCAGCAGCATGCGCGCCGCCGCGGCCTCGTCACGCTCGACCCCGAGTCCGCGCGAGAGCACGCGCGCGAGGCGATAGCAGCCCTCGGGCGAGTCGGCCGCGCAGCCGCGCTGGTACGCCGCGGCGGCCGCCTGCGAACGCGCGCCCGCGACCATGCCCTGCTCGTGCACCTCACCCAGCACCACGCACGCGCGCTCGTCGAGCTCGCACGCGCGCTGCAACCACTGCAACGGTTCGGGCCCGTGATCGTGCCGCCCCATCCACGCCAAGTGCACGCACGAGTCGGCGAAGGCACCCGCGCACGCGCGATCGTAGAGCCGCGCGGCCGCGGCGGGATCGGCCGGGCCGCCGACGCCGTCTTGGTACAGCCCCGCGAGGTAGTCGCAGGCATCGAGCGCACCGACCTCGCACGCGTTGCGATACAGCTGCCGCAGCTCCGCCGGATCGATCCCGCCGGTGCCCAGGAACGCCGCCGCACGACCGCAGGCCTCGAGCATGCCGCCACGGCACGCGCGCGCGTAGGCGGCCGCGGCCTGCTCGCCATCGGGCGCGACCGCACCGCGCGGCAGCGCGAAGGTGTCGCCCAGCAGCGCGCAACCGCGGATGTCGTCGGCATCGCACGCGCGCCCCAGCAGGGTCGCCGCGGTGAGGTCGTCGCCGCGCTCGCGCGCCGCGGCCCCGAGCCGCGTGCACGACGGACCATCGTCGAGCGTGCACGCGCGCTCCGCCAGCGCCAGGCCCTGCGCGGGGTCCTTGGTCACGAACACGCCCTCGTCGAAGAAGCCCCCGAGCTCTCGACACGCGAGCGCGAAGCCGTCCTCGCACGCGGTCTGCACCAACGCGAGGCCGTCGTCGACGTTGCGCGGCACACCGCGACCCTCGAGCGCAGCGAGCCCGAGCTGGTGGCAACCGCCGGCATCGCCGAGATCGCAGCCGCGCCGGAAGTACCGCACCGCGCGTCGCGGCGAGGGCGTGTCGTTGTCGGCGCGCGAGAGCAGCTCACCGGCGCGCGTGCACGTGGTCGCGCGGCCCGCGGTGCAGCCGCGATCGTAGAGCGACAGCGCCTGCGCGCGATCGACCGGCATCAGCTCGCCGCGCTCGTAGACCTGCGCCGCCTGCTCGCACGCCGTGCCCACGTTGCGACCGCACGCGTAGGTCCACAACGACAGCGCGTGGAAGCGATGCTCGCCCACGCCGAAGCCCGACCAGTACGCGCCTCCGAGCGCGTCGCAGGCCTCGGCATCGCCTTGCTCGCACGCGCGCGCGAGCGTGTGTGCCCGTCGCTGCGGTGGCTGCATCGTCGCGAGCCGTGCGGCGTCGACCGCAGGCACCGCGCGCGTGGCCGCCTGCGGTGGACGCAGGCAGCTGCCCAGCAGCCCCGCGCACGCCAGCGCGGCGGTCGCGAACGCAGCCCGCGAGCAGGCGTGGCGGCTCGGCATGGTGCACCAGCATAACGAACCACCTGCCGCGGCGCTCTGATCGCGCCAGGGGGCCACGCGCTCAGGGCGTCGCGCCGTTGCCGTCGCCTCGCAGCACCCGCCGCAGCGCCCCGCCCAACAGGCTGCGGCCGGCGTCGGCCGCGGTCGGCGGCGCCAGCTCGGGCTTGCTCACGGTGCCGCGGATCCGCACCGGCAGCGAGGTCGCGTGCCTCGCGATGGCCTGGTACGCGCCGCCGCCGAAGCGCGACAGGATCGGCATGAGATCGAAGCGCAGGTCGAGCGCACCGCCCAGCGAGACGCGTCCGGTCAGCGGCACCGTCGTGATCGCACCGTCGGCGGTCACGCGCGTCAGGCTGACCCAGTCGTCGGCGAGATCGAACGTGACCTCGGCCTCGTGCAGCGTGAGCGCCTTGCCGTCGTGCCCCGCGAGCGCCGCGAGGTCGACCAGCAGCGAGCCCGGCGGCAACACGAGGTCGCGCAGCTGCACCGTGCCGTGACCCTGCAGCGACGGGCGCACCTGGGCCCAGTGCAGGCCGGCGCCGCCCAGCGTCACGGTCGCGCCGAGGGTGCCGGCGGCGGCGGTGCTCTGCAGCGGCTGCGCCAGCGGCGGAAACACGGCGGCGACGATCGGGCGCAGGTCGGCGTCGAGATCGGCCTGCGCCACCGCGAGCGTGAAGCTCCAGCCGCGCGGCCCCGACAGCAGCAGCTCGCCGTGGCCGCTGACGCGCCCGCGCTGCCCCAGCCGCGCCTGCAGCTCGTCGATGGTGAAGCCCTCGTTGCTGCCGCGCACGGTCGCGGTGAGCTCGTGCAGCGCGACGCCGTGCAGTCCCACGGTCGCGATCGCGACGGTGGCCGCGGCCTGCTTGTCGCCGCCGCGGTTGCTCAGCAACACGCGCACGTCGACGTCGTCGAGCTGCAGGGTCTCGCCGCGGTCGGCGTCCTCGAGCTCGACCTTCGCGTCGGTGATCGCGAGATCGAGCTGCACGTCCATGCCGGTACCGCCGCCACCGCGCGTGGGGAACAGACCCGCGAGGTTGGTGGTGCCGCCGCGCTTGACCACGTGCAGCGTCACACCGCGCGCCGTGCTGACACCGACCAGCTCGCGGTCGAGCAGCGACTCGAGCGCGATGTCCAGCGCGATCGCCTCGGCGTGCAGCAAGGGCCGCTCGGAGAACGCGGGATCGTCGTCGACGGTGACGTCGTGCAGCGCGACGCGACCGCGGGCATCGACCTCGACGGCGCCCAGGTGCACCGGACGACCGACGGCCTCGGTCAGTCTGGCCTCGAGCTCCGCGCGCACGTCGATGCTGCGCCAGGTCCACCACAGCGCGCCGGCGACCCCGGCGACGACGAGCACGAGCGAGAGCAGCACGAGCACGAGACGGCGCATCGGGTTCGGGTCAGGTCTACCGCAACGTGCCGCAAACGATTGCCTGCCTACGGCTTTGCCAGAGGACGACGGTGGCGCTCGGCCGCCCGCGTGGGGCCGGATTGGGCAACCCTTTCCCGACTCGGGCAAATGCGCGGGCGCAGGCCCGGAGCTCGGGAACCATCGACGGCGTCGCGCCACGGTTTTTGCTGGGCATGGCGGTTGCTCTTGGAGCCGGCATGGACCGGACCGTCGCCGTGCGATCCCATGAGCCCCAAGCGCCCGCCCCCGCGCACCTGCGCCTCGCCGAGGTGATCGACGAGGAGTCCGAGGGCGACGGTCCCACCCGCATGTTCACGACCGAACCGTCCTACCGGGGTCCCGGGGTCGACGCGAGCGACACCACCCTCGCGCCGAATCCGGCCCCCGGTGCCCCGGTGGGGCGGTCCACCTCGATCATCGAGCTGATCGACGACGCGGTGATCGAGGTGCTCGAGGGTCGACTCGACCTCGACGTCGACGCGCTGCCGCAGCGCCCCGAGCACACCGTCGCCGCCGCCCATGTGCCCCGCACGCCACGCAGCGATGCCGGTGGCACCACGCCGCGCGGCCACGTGCCGCGTGCACCCATCGACGGCGGCGGCACGGTCGCGGTCGCGATGCCGGTGCTGCGCACGCCCGAGGGCGTCGCGAAGCCCGAGGGCACGCAGGTCGTCGAGCGTCCGGTGCTGCGCACGCCCGAGGGCGTCGCGAAGCCCGAGGGCACGCAGGTCGTCGAGCGTCCGGTGCTGCGCACGCCCGAGGGCGTCGCGAAGCCCGAAGGCACGCAGGTCGTCGAGCGTCCGGTGCTGCGCACGCCCGAGCCGGGTGCGCCGGTGGTCGAGCCGACGATGCAGCGCGCGCCCGCGCCGGTGGTGAGCGCGCCGCCGCTGGGCGTGCCGATGCCGGTGGTGAAGGAGTCGACCGCGACGTTGCCGGTCACCGGTGCGCGCGTGGTGATCGCGGGGCGCTACCTCGTCGGCGGCGACGAGGGCGCGAGCCTCGATCATCGTCTCGGCGGCTCGTGGGTGCTCTCGCGCAGCAAGTCGTCGCCGTTCGCGGACGATCCCTACGTCGACGCGCAGCACGGCGCGCTGTCCTTCCGCCCCGACGGCGTCGCGATCGAGGACTTCGACTCCACCAACGGCGTGTTCGTGCGCGTGCGCGGCCGCGTCGCGCTGCGCTCGGGCGACGTGCTGCGCTGCGGCGAGGAGCTGCTGCGCTACACCGCGCTCAAGAACGGCTCACAGCCCGGCCGCGCGCCGGTGCTGGGCAGCCCCGACCCGGGCTACTGGGCCCGCATCGACGTGATGCTCACGCTCGACGACAACGCCGCGAGCTACCCCGTCGACGAGGACGAGGCCAGCTTCGGTCAGACCGACGGCCACGTGCAGTTCCCCGACGACCCCTACCTGGGCGAGCTCCACTGCCGCATCCGCAAGACCGATCGCGGCGCGACGCTCGAGGATCTCGGCTCCGCGTACGGCACCTGGCTGCGGCTGCGCTCGGGTGACGTCGTGCCCTACGGTGCCGAGCTGCTGGTCGGACAGACGCGGCTGCGCATCGAGGCGATCTAGTCCTGCGAGCAAAGCCGCCGCGGCCCCGGCCGTCTCGCGTCCATCAGGCCGACACGGGTGTGGTCGACCTGCAGGCGGGGCACGTCACCCCTGTCGCGAAGCGGCCGGGCCCTGTGTCGTCGCCCCCGAGCCGCGGCGACTTGCTTGCGGCAGGGGTGAGGTTTTGTTGTCGCCGCGGCAGCGCAGACGACGACACAGTTGCGGCACGGACCCCTGGAGAGCACGAGGCATGCCAGCGCGGTGGGGCACCGATCCCGCGGCCGTGGCCGCGACGCCGCGCGGGCACCGGGCAAACTGTGCAGCCGTGCGGCGGACAATTCGCCCAAGGCCGGGGATCGACCCCGCCGGTCCGCCCCCGGTGCGCCGCGCGGCGGTTCAGCCGTCGGTGCGGCGGCGGTACTCGACGTACCGCTGCAGCAGCGCCACGTAGACCATGTGCCCGAGCACCTTCTGGCCGGCATCGGTCAGGTGCGCGAGGTCGCCGGAGATGAGCGGGGGATTGCTGCGACGCCAGCGCGCGACCGCACCGTCGCCACCCATCGCGGCCTGGCTGTCGAAGAAGCCGCAGCCCTGCTCGAACGCGATCTCGCGCTGGATCGCCGTGATCTTCGCGACCATGGGATTGCTGACGACGCGCTGGCTCTCGCGCACGCCGTGATCGACGGGCGACAGCACCAGGCAGTCGGGTGGCTCCGCCTGGGCACGGAATCGCGTGAGCATGTCGCGGAAGGTGTCGCGGTACTCGTCGAGCCGGTGCTCGGGCAGCAGCAGATCGTTGCCACCGAACATGAACACCAGCAGCGCCGGGTCGCGGTGCGCGATCTGATCGCGGATGTGCGCGGGTTCGAAGTACAGCATGCGGCTGGTGAATGCGCCCAGCTGCGCCATGCCGTCCCAGACCACGCCGGGCACGTCGCGCTCGATCACCGCGCCGTACAGCCGCACCTTGCCGCCGCCGGCGGCGCGGATCTCGAACTCGTGCGCGCCGTCCTCGACCGTGATCGTGTGCCAGCCGTCGGCCGCGGTCTCGCTCGCGGTCGCGACCACCGTGGGTTCGCCGTCGTCGACGCGCACGCGCACGTTGCCGCCCTTGGGCTCGGCGCGGTACCACAGCTCGAGCTTGCTGGCCTTGCGCCCGTTGGGCGTCGAGTCGGAGGTGCGCAGCCGCGTCTGCGCGCCGCCCGACGACCACACCGTGGTGCCGCCCAGGCCGTAGAGCCCGTCGCTCTTGCAGTTGTTGATGATGTAGCAGCGCGACCAGTCCTCGCCGTCGCGGAACTCGATGGCCTTGTGCACGTAGCTGGCGTTGGGCTTGGCCAGCAGGTGGAAGCCGTGGCCGGCGTCGCCGAAGCGCTGCTGCATCTTGGCGCGCAACGTCGAGGTGATGTGATCGGCCGCGACCACCGAGTCGCCCCAGTGCACCGCGCGCGTGACCGCACCGGCGACGCCGGCATCGGTGCGCGCGAGCCGGGCGAAGAAGTGATCGAGCGCGCCCTCGTCGGGCAGCTCGATCGTCTGCGTCGGGACCTCGGCGTCGTCGGGGTGCGGGCGGTACGGCGGCAGCTTGTCGCCGGTGTCGGCGATGACGGTCTTGTCGACCAGCGGCGCCGCGGCATCGTCGTCGACCTTCAGCACCGCGTCGGCGATCGCGGCGGTCTGCTCGGCCTTCTGCTCGGCCTGCTGCTGCGCCGCGCCCTCGTCCAGCAGCTCGCGGCCGATCAGGTTCCAAAACGGCACGGGATCGTCGCGCTCGCCCTGCAGCGCGGTGAGGCCCCACGGCGGCTCGGTCGCGGTCCACGGCCGCGCGAACGACAGCTGCGGCACGACGTAGCTCGCCACCACCGCCAGCGTCATCGTCGCGAGCGCGCCGCCGATCTTGGTGAAGCTGCCGCGGGCGTAGCGACCCCCGCCGTCGTCCTCGCCGACCAGCTCGACGCGGTGACGCGTGTCCTCGCCGTCGAGCAGGCCCGACTCGCCAGGCGCTGTGGGGGTGGTGTCGCGGTCGCTCATGGTCGCAGTCGGGATCAGAAGTTGAAGTAGATGAAGGCGCGCGGCGCCGAGCCCATCAGCAGCATCAGCCCCAGGCACAGCGCCGCGAACAGCAGGCCCAGCAGCCAGCCGGGCAGCCGTCGCACCGCCGCGAGGCCGTGCTCGTCGACCCAGCGCCGCGGCGTGAAGTGGTAGATGCAGCCCACCGCCAGCGCGAGCCCGACCCACGGCGTGATCAGGCCCGGACGCAGGCCGTGGGTGTCGAACGCCAGCAGGCCCTGGCACATGCGCTTGGCGACGTCGAAGCTCTCCGCGCGGAAGAACACGCGCGAGAGCACCGTGAAGTGGAACGTCAGCAGCACGTGCAGCGCGCCGTTGGCCCAGTGACCGTTCTCCGGCAGCCACGCGACCACCAGCACCATCACGACGGCGAAGCCGCCCATGACCCA
This sequence comes from Nannocystaceae bacterium, assembly GCA_019694555.1. Taxonomy (GTDB): domain Bacteria; phylum Myxococcota_A; class Polyangia; order Nannocystales; family Nannocystaceae; genus Xiheibacterium. The sequence continues at coordinate 6,157 of JAIBBS010000214.1, read as the reverse complement.
CGCGCCGGCCCAGGGCACGTCGAGCACCGCGTGCACCAGCCACGCGATCGCAGCGCCCGCGGCCACCAGCGCCGGGGCCCAGCGCGCCAGCTCGGCGGTGCGCGAGGCACCGCGGGCACGGATGCGGTTCCAGCGATTGAACACGATCGCCGCGGCGTGCAGGTTGGCGTAGATGACGAAGTTCCAGCTCGTGCCCTGGCTGTAGTGCCACATGCCGACCAGGAACATCGTCAGCCACAGGTTGAAGTACGTGCGCGCGGCCGAGCCCTTGCTCCCGCCCAGCGGGAAGAACAGGTAGTCGCGCAGCCACGTCGACAGCGTCATGTGCCAGCGTCGCCAGAACTCGCCGACGTTCTTGGCCTGGTACGGACGATCGAAGTTCTCCGGCAGGTCGTAGCCCATCAGCTTGGCCACGCCGATGGCGATGTCCGAGTAGCCGGAGAAGTCGGCGTACAGCTGCAGCGTGAAGGCGTACAACGCGAACAGCAGCTCGGCCGAGGTGTACTGCTCCGGCGACGCGAAGATCGCATCGGTCAGCTGGCTGGCGATCCAGTCGCCCAGCACGACCTTCTTGACCAGGCCCTTGAACACGTGGAAGAGGCCCTCTTCCATGCGCGCGGCCGAGATCCGCGGCGGGCGGTGCAGCTGCGGCAGGAACTCGTCGGCGCGGACGATGGGCCCCGCGACCAGCTGCGGGAAGAACGTCACGAACAGCGCGAACTTCAGGAACGAACGCTCGGCCGTGAGCCGCCCGCGCCACACGTCGATGGTGTAGCTCAGGCTCTGGAAGGTATAGAAGGAGATGCCGACCGGCAGCAGCAGGCGCAGGCTCGGCGCGGCCCACTCGATGCCCAGCGCGTGCGCGACGTCGGTCGCGACGCTGAAGGCGAAGTCGGTGTACTTGAAGTAGCCCAGCAGCCCGAGGTTGCCGACCAGCGAGATCGCGAAGATGGCGTTCTTGGCCCGCTGCGCCGACGCGGCCGCGGTGCCGTCGCTCGACTGCCGCGCGCGGCGATCCTGCGCGGCGATGCCCAGACCGCACGCGTAGTCGAGCACGGTCGAGAACACCAGCAGCCCGACGTAGTACCAGGGTGTCGGCGGGGGCTCGGTCTTGGGCCCCGCCATGTAGAAGAACAGGCTCGCGCCCAGCAGCAGCAGCGTGCGCGGCAGCGGCCGATGCGACAGCGCCCACGTGCCCAGCAGCACGGGGATCACGAACAGCAGGAAGTCGAACGTCGGGAAGAGCATCGCCGCGCGGTTGGGGCGTCGCCGTGGGGTCGAAGCAGCGAGGGCGGAGCTACGCTAACCCGGGTGCGGGCGCAAGCCGAACAAAGACGTCGACGCGCCCGGACTGCACCGCCCTTCCGGGCGACGTGCCGCGCGAGCCCGCCTGCGCCTGGACCAAAACTCACACCTTCGCGGCGCGCCGCGGGGGCCCTGGCGCTCGGTCTGTGGAGCGCACGCGCCTGTCAGCCCGCGGGCTGCGTGGCCAAACACGCCTGCAGCGCGCGCGTCGCCGCATCGCGATCCTCCTGCGAGACACCCGGTGCCTCCCGCAGCGCGACCGCGCGGCGCAGCGCCGCCGCGGCCCGCAGGGGATCGCCGCGACGGCACACCGCGCGGCCCCACGTCACCAGCGGGTGGGCCAGCAGCACGTGCGTGGTCCCCAGCGCGTGCTCCCAGATCGCGATCGCCTCGTCGGCCTCGCGCGCGGCCGCGTCGAGCTGACCGAGCTCGAGCAGGGTCTCGGCGATGTTGTTGTGCACGTGTCCCAGCTGCGGGTGCTGCGGAGGCAGCGCGGCCTGCTCGATCGCGAGGGCCTCGCGGTAGCGGCTCAGCGCGTCGTCGAAGCGACCGCGGTGGAACAGCAGCCCGGCCCAGTTCGACAGCACCGGCCCCAGATCGGGGTGACCGGGGCCCAGCGCGGTGCCGAGGATCCGCAGCGCGTCGGCGTAGGCCTGTTCGGCGGCCTCGAGCTCGCCCTGCTGCCGCAGCGCGACCGCGAGGTTGGCGGCCATGCGACCGACGCGGGCGTCGTCGGGGCCCAGCGCGAGGGTGAACAGGCGCATCGACTCGCGGAAGTGATCGGCCGCGCGCGCGCGATCTCCCGCGGCCATCGCGACGTTGCCGAGGTTGCCCTCGAGCGCACCCAGCGGCTGCGGCGGATCGCCCATGGCCCTCAAGGTCGCGCGCGCGAGCGCGGCCCAGCGCGCCGCGTCCTCGCGATCGCCCTGCGTGTGCCCGACCAGGGTCACCAGCGAGATCGCGGCGGAGGCCTGGGCCGCACCGTTGCGGCCTGCGATGCCCGACCAGATCGCCTGCTCGAGCATCGGTCGCGCACCCGCGGCGTCGCCCGCCAGCGCCCGCGTCGCACCGACCAGCGCCTGCGCGTCCGCCAACGTCGGCGCGTGGTCCAACGCCTCGGCCTTGGCGACCATCGCCAGGCCCAGCTCGCTGGCGGCCTGATAGCGCCCGAGATCACGCAGCTGGGCCGCGCGGGTGATCTCGTCCTCGATCGTCGCGATCGCCTCGCGCGCCTGGGGGTCCTCGGGCAGCGCCACGCGGGTCCGCAACGCCTCGACGTCGCCGCACGCGGAGATGGGATTGAGCGAGCCCAGGGGCCGCTCGACCTGCGTGACGACCTCGGCGTCGGCCTCGGCCAGCAACGACGCGAGCGAGTCCAGCTCGGCGAGCCGACGGTCGAGGCAGTCCATGCGCAGCGTCATCACGGCGTCGGATTGCTCGGCGCGCACGCGCGTCGCCTCGCAGGCCTGCCGGTGCATCGCGACCCAGCCATCGGCCTGCGCGTCGAGCCGCTCGCCCACGCGCGCGGCCGCGGCCTGGGCCCACGGTCGCCCGGTCGCCACGAAGGCCTGGTGCACACGCTCGCGCTGCGGCGCGCCCCAGACCGTCTCGACCCGCGCCCGACCGCCGGCGCAGGGATCGTCGCCCGCGACCCCGCGGGGGATCGTCGCGCCCAGCGCGAGCAGGGCCGCGCCGCCGGCGAGCCCGAGCGCGAGCCGCCGTCTCCGTCGCCCGGGGTCGCGCGCGAGCGCCAGCAGCAGCGCATCCATCGAGGCGTGGCGCTGCGCGGGATCGGTGCGCAGGCCCTGCCGCAACACGCGTCGCAGCCACGCGGGCACGCGCGCATCGGCGGGCTCGACGATGGTGCCCTCGAGCACCGCGGTCGCGAGCGCCTCGAGGGTGTCGCCGGCGAACGGGCGGCGACCGAACAACGCCTCCCACAGCGCGACGCAGAACGCGAACTGATCGCAGCGCGCGTCGACGGCCGCGCCGAGGTGTTGCTCGGGTGCCATGTAGGCCGGCGTGCCCGCGGCCGCGCCCAGCCCCGCGGTCATGGCGACCGCCACCGGCGTGGCCACGCCGGCGTCGGGCACGGTCACGTCGACCGGCTCGCGCCGGCTCGCGCGCGCGAGGCCGAAGTCGGCCACGCGTACGTGCGGGCCTCCGCCGGGACCGACGCCCACGAGCACGTTCTCGGGCTTGAAGTCGCGGTGCACGACCCCTGCCGCGTGCGCGGCCGCGAGTCCACGGCCGGCCTGCTCGAAGACCTCGAGGATCTCCGCGCGCGAGCGCGGCGTGTCGAGCCAGCGTCGCAGCGTGGGCCCGTCGACGAACTCCATCGCGAGGAACACCTGATCGCACCACGTGCCGACCTCGTGGACCGCCACCACGTGGGGATGGACCAGGCGCGCGGCCGCGCGCGCCTCGTGCAACAACCGCGCGCCGGCGGTGCCGCCCTCGCTGCCGCCGCTGGCGTGCTCGTGCAGCAGCTTGAGCGCGACCTTGCGGTCGAGCTGCTCGTCGTAGGCCGCGTGCACGACCCCCATGCCGCCGCTGCCGAGCTTGTGCAGCAGCACGAAGCGACCGATCCGCAGGGCCTGCGGCGTGCTGCCGAACATCCGCGCGGCCACGGCATCGAGGGCGCTGCGCGCCTCGACGGGATCGCGCGGCGGCGCCACGGCCAGCGGCGAGTCCCTCCCGGTGTCCGGCAAGGTCTCCTGGGCGCTCACGACGATCGCGATGGTACCATCGAGTGCGGTGGCGACCGACGAGGAGCTGCTGGCGGCATGGGGCCGCGGCGAGGGAACGGCGGGCGAGCAGCTGCTGCGCCGTCACTTCGACGCGCTGTTCCGCTTCTTCCGCCACAAGCTCGACGAGGTCGCGACCGTCGAGGAGCTGGTGCAGCGGACGATGCTGGCCGCGGTCGCCAACCGCGAGAAGTTCCGCGGCGAGTGCTCGTTCCGCAGCTGGCTCTTCACCATCGCGCGCCACGAGCTGTGCCACGAGCTGCGCCGCCTGCCGCGGCGGCACGAACACGTCGACGTGACCGAGCAATCGATCGCGGAGCTGTCGGGCGCGTCACCGACCGGCGCGGTCGGCCGGCTGCAGCACGAGCGGCTGCTGCTCGCCGCGCTGCGCCGGATCCCGCTCGACCTGCAGATCGCGATCGAGCTGGCCTACTGGGAAGAGCTCTCGGCCGCGGACATCGCCCGCGTGCTCGAGACGCCGATCGGCACCATCAAGAGCCGGCTGCGGCGCGCGCGAGAGCTGCTGCAGCAGGCCATGACCGCGCTGGGCAGCCCGGTCGCGCAGTCCCAGGCCACGGTCGACGATCTGGGCGCCTGGGCGGCGCGGATCCGCGACGTCGTCGCCGACGATTGATCTGGGCAATCCGATCGGGTCGGCGGTGGCTCCACCACCGGCGATGTCGAAGAAACTCGTGATCGCCATCGTCGTCCCCGTGGTCCTGCTCGGTGCCGTTGCCGGGGGCGCGTACGTGTACCGTGACCAGCGCGAAGCCGCCTCGCGTCAGGCCGCGACGGAATTCCTCAACTCGCTGGGCGGGCTCGGCGATGACGCGCTGCAGCGCGCGTTCGTGCTGACCGATGCGGCCCATCGCAACGCCGACAGCGTGCGCGCGCGGCAGGAGTTCCCGGAGAAGCTGCTGCGCCTGGGTCTGCTCGACGGCGTGCAGGACTCCTCGTGCGGCGGGATCCGACGCGAGTCCAACATCATCAACAGCTTCACCACGGCGCTGCACGGCGTCGAGTGTCAGTGGCGCGAGGGCCGGGGCGTGCTCTACGTGCTCGCGAGCGACGGTCGCCCGCTGGTGATCAGCGCGGACATCGACCAGCACGGCCACGAGATGCTGTGACGCGCGCGCGCGATCAGAACCGCGCCACGCCGACCTGCAGCGCGATGCTCTGCAGCGGCCGCGTCTCGGCCAGGATCGCGAGGTCGTAGCCCAGGCCCACGGTGAGCGTGAGGTCCTTGGGCAGCGGGATCAGGCCCATGAGCTTGAGCGGGATCGCGACGCCGGTCTCGCGCACCCGCAGATCGCCGGGGCCACGCATGCCGCCGACGCCCAGGCCGATGCCGGGGATGAACGCGATGTACTTGCGCCGAACCAGGAACGAGACCGCGAAGTGGCCCAGCGCGCCGTGGGTCTGCTTGTCGTGGATGCGCGCACCGACGGCGCCGCCGACCAGCGCATACACGCCGAAGCGCTCGGTGAAGTTGAAGCCCACGCCGGCGTCGAGGTTGTAGCTCGCACCGCCGTCGGCGAAGGCCGGATTGCGCCAGCGCGTGTAGCCCACGCCGTGCAGCGTGAAGAGCCCGAGCTTGTGGTACTTCCACGTCGGCTTGGGCTTGGTGATGGGCTTGTCGACGGGCTTGGGCACCGTGGGCGCCGTCGGAGTCGCGAGCGCGACCGCATCGGTCTTGGCGACCGAGGCGATGGTGCCGTCTTGCTGCTGCAGCACGACGTGCGTGCCCTCGTGCGCGAGCAGCTTGCCCTGCACCGGATCGCCCTCGCGTCGCGTGACGACCACGGTCTGTCCCTTCATCGCAGCCCACGCGGCCTCGTCGATCGCCGCGGGCGCGGCGGCCTCGGCCGCGGTCGGTGACGCGACCGCCGGCGACTCGGCGGTGGGCGCAGGCGTGCTCGGGGGCTCGACCGGCGGCGTCGTGGCCGGCGGTGCGGTGGTGATCGGTGGCGTGGTCGCAGGCGGTGGCGTCGCGGGTGGCGTCTCGACCGGCGGCGTCGTGGCCGGCGGCGTCGCGGCGGGCGGCGTCGTGGCCGGCGGCGTCTTCACCGGCGGCGCCGCCGCGGGCGGCGTCGCCGCCGGCGGCG
>JAIBBS010000029.1 GCA_019694555.1 Nannocystaceae bacterium | reverse complement strand
CGCGCCATCGCGTCACCGGTGGTCCGGCGCGTGCCCTCGATGATCGCGCCACCGCCATCGACCCACCAGGTTGCGTGCGGATGGTGGGTGACGTGGTCCTCGATCTCGCCGCGGAAGCGTTGCAGCGCCGCGGTGGTGGGCACCACGCCGCCGCTGCTGGTCGGTGCCACGGTGCCGCTGTGCAGCGTCGGTGTCGAGGTCGCGGTGCCGGCGGCGTGCGAGAGGCCGCCGACGTGGGCGAGGTCGGCACCCACGAGCACGATCGGATCGCAGCCGAGCATCGCCGCGAGCTGCAGCGCGTACAGCAGCACGGTGCCGCCGGCGTGCACCTGCGGCAGCTGCAGCGCGCGCGCGACCGCGTCGCACAGCAGATCGCCCTGCGGCAGCGCGCACACCCGCCTGGGGAACGCCTGCACCACCGCGGGCGCGCAGAACGGCTGCATCGCCAGCGCCGCGACGCCGTCGCAGCCGCGCGACAGGTGCAGCGCGCTGCGGGGGTGCGGGTCGACGCTGACAAGACAGTCGACGTCGAGCCCGTGCTCGCGACACAGCGGCAGCGCGGTGTCGACCGCGAGCAGCGGCCCGTGTTCGCGCGCGCGGCCCAGCCACGACATCGCCGCGCGTGCGCTGGGCCCCGCGGCGAGCACGAACGCCGGGCGACCGCGCGCCGCGTCGTGCCACACCGTCATCGGCGCGGCCTCGCACAGCGCGTCGAGGTTCTCGCGCAGGTTGTCGCGCATGCGCGCGGCGAAGCGGTGCAGGTCGGTCTGCTCGAGGTGCAGCCGCTCGACCAGCCGCGCCAGCGGTCGCGCGGGCTCGGGCACGCTCGCCAGCGCGGCGAGATCGACGTGCATCTGCACGCCCTGGGCCGGCAGCGCCCGGAATGCACGCGCGAGCGCGGCCGCGCTGCCGTGCACGATGGTGAGTCGACCCTCCCGTCTCGCGTCGCGCAGCCGCTCGCACGCCGACACCACCGCCTCGACCACGTCCCCGCGCTCGGGCGCGACGTCGATGGCGTAGAGGATCACCGTCGCGCCCTCGCGCAGCAGCGCGCGAGCCCTGCGGCCGCTGCCGAGCCCCCACACCACCGCGAGCGCGGACGGGGCCCCGTCGGGCGCGTGCGATGGGGCCAGGGCCGCGGCGAGGGCTGCCATCACCGACCCCATCGGCCCGCGTGACCCGGCTTTGACCCGCGCCGCGTCGGCGCGCGCACGCGCCCGTGCCGTCGTCCGCCGCCGGGCCACGCGCGCCGGCCGACGGTCCGCTCCGGCTCCCGAGCGCGGCCGTTCTCCGGTACAACCACGGCTCGAAGGTGGGCTCCGCCTCCACATGGCGCGTCGATCGCCTGCGTCACCGCGCGCTGCCGTTGCTGCTCGCGGTCGACGAGGCCGACCGCCTGGTGTTCGTCTCGCTGCACGCACGGCCGGGACCGTTGCTCGCGTTCGCACAGCGTCACGGCGCCACGCCGGTGGTCGAGCGGCGCGCAAAGACCCGCGCGCGCACGCAGATGCGCGAGTACCTCGAGGGCCGTCGCGACGTCTTCGACGTGCCGTTCGCGTTGCTGGGCACCGAGTTCGAGCAGCAGGTCTGGCGCACGCTCGCGAGCATCCCGTACGGACAGACGCGCGCCTACGCCGAGCTCGCGGCGTCGCTGGGATCGCCCGGCAGCGCGCGCGCGGTCGGCCGCGCCAACGGTCGCAACCCGCTGCCGCTGCTGTTGCCGTGCCACCGCGTGATCGGGGCCACCGGTGCGCTGGTCGGCTTCGGCGGCGGCCTTCCGACCAAGCGCTGGTTGTTGCAGCTCGAGCGCGAGCACCAGCCGCCGCCGTGGCGCCCGGGTGAGCACGGCGACGCGCCGCTGCAGCTGGGGTTGTTCGGATGAGCGGCGCCGCGAGCCTGCTCGCGCGGGTGCTGCAGCCCTTCGCCACCGTCGGTGCGATCTCGGCGTTCTTCTTCGACGTCACGCGCACGGCGTTGACCTCGCCGCGCTACGTCGGCGAGACGCTGCGGATCATGTGGATCCTCGTGGTCCGCTGCATCATCCCGGTCGGGCTCGCGGTCGCGCCGGTCGGCGCCGTGATCTCGCTGCAGGGCCTCGAGATCTTCCGCATGTTCGGCCTCGACCGCATGCTCAGCTCGCTGCTGGGCACTGCGATCTTCCGCGAGTACAGCCCCGCGCTGGCCTCGGTCATGGTCGCGGCGCAGGCGGGCTCTTCCATCGCGGCGCGCATCGGCACCATGCGCGTACGCGGGCAGATCGACGCGCTCGCGGTCATGTCGGTCGATCCCATGCGCTACGTCGTGGTCCCCGGCGTGATCGCGTGCGCGATCGTGACGCCGCTGCTCGACGTGCTCACCAACGTGCTCGGCGTCGCCAGCGGGTGGTTGTTCGCGGTGCCGCTGGGCGGCGTCGATCACGGCGCGTTCATGGAACACCTCACCGCCCAGGTCACCGCCGCGGATCTGTGGGTCGGCCTGGGCAAGTGCGTGCTGTTCGGCACCGCGGTCGGCCTGCTCGCGGGCTACCTCGGCATGAAGGTCAAGGGCGGCGCCGAGGCGGTCGGTCAGGCCGCCAACGACACCGTCACGCAGACCATCGTGCTCATCTTGCTGGTCGACTACGTCGTCAGCATGGCGCTGCTGGGGGCGGGCCTGTGAGCGTGCTGCTCGAGTTCCTGCGCTTCGCCCACCGCGCCGCGGTCGCGCAGTTCACCCACGTGCCGCCGCTGCAGCAGCTGGTCAAGCACACCTACCAGGCCTCGGTCGGCAGCGTCGCGCTGCTGACGATGCTGACGGTGTTCGCCGGCCTCAACCTGTCGGTGCAGTCGTACGCCACCTTCGAGCGCTTCGGCGGCCAGGACTTCCTGGGCATGTTCGCCGGCATCGGTGGCGTGCGCGAGCTGTACCCGGTGATGGCCGCGGTGGTCTGCGGCGCCCGCATCGGAGCCAACCTCGCCGCCGCGCTCGCGAACATGAAGATCAGCGAGCAGGTCGAGGCGCTCGAGGTCATGTCGATCGACCCGCTGCGGTTCCTGGTCGCGCCGCGGCTGTGGGCGGTCTCGATCGCGTTGCCGCTGTTGTGCGGCTACGCCGACGTCATCGGCATCGGTGCGAGCTACGTCGGCGCGGTCTACCAGCTCGGCCTCGACGGCGGCACCTTCTTCAGCCAGCTCAAGCAGTTCGTGCACCTGCCCGACCTGCTCGTGGGCGTGTTCAAGGGCCTGGTGTTCGGCTGGATCGTGGCACTGATCGCGTGCTTCCACGGCTACCGCGCGGCCAAGCGCGACGGCGCCGAGGGTGTCGGCGTGGCGACCAACCGCGCGATCGTGCACGGCGCGGTCGTGTGCATCGTGCTCAACCTCGTGATGAGCTGGGCGCTCTACGGCTGATCGAGCCGCCGCCGCACCGCGCGGAGCAGCTCGTCGGGGCTGTAGGGCTTGTTGAGCAGCTGCAGCCCGCCCTCGCGCAGCAACGCGGCGACGTTGGTGTCCGCGGTGTAGCCGCTGGTCAGCATCACGCGCACGCCCGGGCGCGCGGTGGTGATGCGCGCGAGCACCTCCTGGGTCGAAGGGCCCGGCATGATCACGTCCAGCAACACGAGGTCGAACTGATCGTGTGCGACCGCGTCGCAGGCGGCCGCGCCGTCGTGGACCAGCGACACGCGGTAGCCCGCGCGCTCGAGGATGCGGTGCACCACCGCCGCGACCGCGGGGTCGTCCTCGGCCACCAGGATGTGCTCGTCGCCGCCGCGGATGGGGCCGGTGAGCTTGGTGCCGACGTCGGCGGCGCTGCGCTCGGACACCGGCCAGTAGATCTTGAACGTCGTGCCGACGCCGGGCTCGCTGTAGCAGTGCAGCAGCCCGCCGTGCTGGCGCACGATGCCGTAGGCGACCGACAGGCCCAGGCCGGTGCCGCGGCGTGGCGACTTGGTCGTGAAGGTGGGCTCGAACACCCGCGCGACCACGTCCGGCGTCATGCCGACGCCGTCGTCGGTGGCGGAGATCAGCACGTAGCGGCCGGGCACCGCCCACGGGTGCGTGGCCCGGAACGCGCCGTTGATCACGACCTGCTCGAGCTCGAGCGTCAGACGCCCGCCCATGGGCATGGCATCGCGGGCGTTGATCGCCAGGTTCATGATGACCTGGTCGAACTGCGTGGGGTCGGCCTCGACGTTGGCGTCGGGGTGGTGCGGGATGACGTCGATGGTGATGTTCGCGGGGAACACCCGCCGCATCAGCGGCAGCAGGCCCTGGATGCGGGTGCTCGGCGAGATCGCGCGGAGCTCGAGCGTCTGCGAGCGGCTCATCGCGAGCAGCTGGCGCGTGAGCGATTGCCCGCGTTCGGCGGCCTCGATGATGGCCGCGAGGTTCTCGTCCCGCTCCGCGGAATCCTCGGCGCTGCGGGCCATGCCCGCGCTGGAGAGGATCACGGTCAGCAGGTTGTTGAAGTCGTGCGCGACGCCGCCGGCGAGCTCGCCGACGCTCTCGAGTCGCTGCATCTGCGCGATGCGGGCCTCGAGTGTCCGCTGGCTGCGCTCCTGGGCGCGCGACTGCTCGACGAAGCGGATCCGGCTCGCCGCGACCGAGACCTGGTTGGCCATGCCGGTGAGGTACTCGAGCGCCGCCGGCGTCGGCGGCAGACAGCCCTCGTCGCCGAAGCTACCGACACCGAGGCTGCCGAAGGGCTTGTCGAGCAGCGCCAGCGGGACGTTGATGATCGTGCGGTTGCCCAGGCGCTCGACCAACTCCTTGTTGGTGCGCGGGTCGACGCGCGCGTCCTCGACCACCACCGGCGCGGCGCTGGAGAAGATCTCCGCGAGCATCGCGTCGCCCTCGATCGGGATCGTCGCCGCGTGCTCGAAGAGCTGCTCCCGGCGTGCGCTGTCGGCATCGATCAGCCGCACGGTCGTCGCCTCGGGGCTGTCGAGCACGACCAGCCACGCGTGGCGATAGCCCAGCTCGCGCTCGGCTTCGCTGCGGCACAGCTCGAGCACCTCGCCGAACGTGGTCGCGCGGTTGAGCGCGCGCGCGAACTCCAGCAACCGTTGCGGAACGCTTCCCTGCATCGACGACGGTCCGCGAGTGTCGATCGGTTTCGGGGTCGCTGTCACGATCCCAGCCAGCATCGATGCGCGCTCCGGTCGCACCGGGGCCGGCGTTGCGTCTCGCCACGATCGCGCGTCCAGGCCGAACGGCCGGCGGCCGCTTCCGCCCCCGTGGCGAACCGACTACCCTGTTCATGCGATGAGGGTCCTGCCCACCGTTCCCGGCTCGTTGCCGCCAGGCGGCGTCTCGTTGGCCACCGCGACCGTCGATCGCATCGACGAGGACGGCACCGTCCACGTCGCGTTCCCGGGCGGGGCGACTTCGCCCGCCCGCGTCGCGGTGCCCCTGGGTGCGGCCGCGCCGGCGCTGCCGGCCGGCACCGCGGTGGTCGTGTTGCTCGAGCCCGGCTGCGAGCAGCCGCCGGTGATCGTCTCGGCCATCGTCGCGCGGGTGCCGGTGGCACCGCCGCCGGTGGTCGAGCTGGCGGCCTCGCAGACGTTGTCGCTGCGCTGCGGCGAGGCCAGCGTCGAGCTGCACGCCGACGGTCGCATCGAGCTGCACGGCGAGCGCATCGATGCCGAGGCCGAGGGCATCCATCGCATCAAGGGCGCGCAGGTGCGGATCAACTGAGATGCCGCCGCGTCCGCGACCACCGCTGCAGTGGGACCTCGTGGCCGAGAGCTTCTCGGAGGCGGTGTTCCTGTGGGCGCGGTGGCAAGACGCGATGGACTCGCCGCGCCACGATCTGCGCGACGTGGTGCACTGGGTCGAGGGCCGGCTTCGCGGCGGCATCGACGGCACGCGACTCGGGGGCCAGCGCGCCGTCGACGAGCTGCTGCTGCCGGCGCTCGCGGGTCGTCGCGCGCGGCCGGCCGCGGTCGCGGCCCACCTGCTCGCGTCGATGGGGCGCACCGGCATCGAGCACGTCGTCGCGGCCATGCTCGCAGCGGGGCCCGAGCGCCTGCCCGCGCTGCGCCGCGGGCTCGAGGCCAGCGCCGGTGCGCAGTGGCCCAGCGTGCTGGTCGAGTTCCTGCCGCAGCTGCCCGCCGCGGTGCAGGCGGCGGTGCTGGACGCGCTGGCGTTCCGCCGCTGGCCGCTGCCACCGGGCATCGACGCCATGGTCGATCGCGCCGCGCCGGCGGTGCAGCTCGCGTCGCTGCGACTGGCCACGACCGTGCGCGACAAGTGGACCAAGCCGTACATCGAGTGGGGCCTGCGTCGCTCCGATCCGCAGCTGCGCGTCGAGGCCACGCGCGCGGCATTGCTGCGCGCGCTCGAGGGCGCCGTCGCCAAGGCCGGTGATCTCATCCGCGACAACGTGCCCGGCAGCGACGTGTTGCTGCCGCTGGTGGCCGCGAGCGCCGGCGAGCGCCTGCTGCCGGTGATCCAGTCGCGGCTGCGCGAGCGTCACGGCGCGGCGCGGCCGCTGTTCGACGCGCTCGCGACCATCGGTACGGTCGCGGCGGCCGAGCTCGCGGTCTCGCTGCTCGATCACCGCGAGCACGCGCGTCTGGCCGCCGACGCGTTGCGGGCGATCACCGGCCTCGATCCGTCGCCGCCGCCGGGGGTCGCGTCACCGGCGGACTGTCCCCGCGACGAGCTGCTGCTGCCCACGCCCGCGCCCGAGCTGTTGCGCGAGCGTTGGCTCGAGCTGCGCGGCACGCTCGAGCCCAAGCGTCGCTATCTGCAGGGCGAGCCCTTCGATCCCGAGCAGCTGCCACAGTGGCTCGCGCGCGCGCCGATGCGGCGTCGTCACGGGCTCGCCGACGAGCTGGCCATGCGCACCGGCGGCGCGGCGCAGATCGTCACGTCCACGTGGACGCGCGTGCAGTGGGCCCAGCTCGACGCGCTGCGACCCGCGGCGCCGGGCGAGCGTCCGCCCCGGCTGTCGGCCATGCCCGCGCACGCGCCCGCGCACTGAGACCGCGTCATGCTGCAGCTCGTCAACGACACACCCTTCGCCGTCGGGGCCTCGATGTTCCCCGACGAGCGCGGCGTCGATGCGCTGTACCTGTGCATCAAGGCCACGTTCGTGGTGCGACCGCGGGTGGCGCTGGCGCCGTCGCAGCTGGCGATCGCCAAGGGTGATCTGCACCTGGGCGAGCCCGGGCGCTCGAGCCTGATCGAGGCCGGCGAGCACCACGTCGGCAAGGCCGGCACCGACGTCGTGATGCACGGCCAAGCCTACGCCGAGCACGGGCGTCCGAGCGAGCGCGTGGCGGTGTCGGTCGCGGTCGCGGAGCGGCGCAAGAGCGTGGTCGTGGTCGGCGATCGAGAGTTCCGCGCGATGGACCGCGTGTCGTCGCCGCAACCGTTCGTGGAGCTGCCGCTGGTGTACGAGCGCGCGCTGGGCGGGCGCGCGGCGCCGCACGACAAGGCCGCGGCGGAGCTGTCGTCGTGGAATCCCGTCGGCGTCGGCATCGATCGCCATCCCGGCGCGCCGGTGCCCAACCTCGAGGATCCGCGCGCGCCGTTCGAGGGCGGCGGCGAGCGGCCGCGCACGGTCGGCTTCGGTCCCATCGCACCCAACTGGCGCCCGCGGGTGCAGTTCGCCGGCACCTACGACGCCGCGTGGCAGCGCCGACGCGCGCCGCTGCTGCCCGACGACTTCGACAAGCGCTTCCTCAACGTCGCGCCGGCGGAGCTGCAGTTCGATCGCTTCCTGCAGGGCGGCGAGCCGATCGTCATCCTCGGGGCCTCGCGCAACGGGCCGCTGGAGTTCACGCTGCCGCGCTGCGCGTTGCAGGTCGGCGCGACGGTCTCGGGCATGCCGCGCGAGCTGCCGACCCAGCTCGAGACGGTGGCGCTGTGGCCCGACGAGGACAGCGTGTCGATGAGCTGGCGCGCGAAGCTGTCGTGCGATCGCGAGCTTTTGTCGATCGAACAGCTGCGGGTCGCGCTCGCGCGCATGGACGGAGTCGCGGCATGAGCGGGCCGGTCGCGCTGCGGATCACCGGCGTGGGCGCGATCACCTCGATCGGGGTCGGCGCGGTGCAGACCGACGCGTCGCTGCGCGCGGGGCTGTCGCGCTTCCACACCGGGCCGTGGCAGCCCGCGGGCGAGCCGGTCACGATGGCGTTGGTGCCCGATGCGGTGCTGACCGAGGCGGTGGCGCACGTGCGTCAGCGGCCGACCGCGGCGCCGGGCGACTGGTCGGCGCGGCTGGCCGCGTTGGCCGGGCTCGCGCTTGCCGACGCGCTGTTCGAGCGCCCGCCGCAGCGTCCGCTGGCGCTGATGCTGGGGCTGCCGGACAAGCGCGAGGGCGTGACGCTGCCGCCGGACGCGGCGCTGTGGACCGCGATCGGCGATGCCAGCGGCATCGCGATCGATCCCGGACGCTCGCGCAGCTTCGCCAGCGGTCGCGCGTCGGTGTTCGCGGCGCTGGCGGCCGCGCGCGAGCTGCTGCAGCGCGAGCCCGGCACCACCGTCGTGTGTGGCGGCGTCGACAGCTACGCCGCAGCCGAACGCGTGGGCCGTGAGGACGTCGACGGTCGCACCGTCGGTGCGGGCGCGCCCTGCGATGGTCGCGTGCTCGGCGAGGCCGCCGGCATGCTGGTGCTCGAGGCCGATCCGCAGCGCCGCGGCGGCGTGGTCGTCTCGGCGATCGGGCGTCACGAGGATCCCGGCCATCGCTTCGGCAGCGCGCCGGCCAAGGGCGAGGGCGTGTCCGAGGCGATCGAGGCGCTGCGAGCCGAGCGCGAGCCCGGCCGCTTCGCGACGGTGTGGGCCGGCATCATCGGCGAGGCGCACGAGGCCAAGCAGTGGGGCGTGGCGCAGCTGCGTCACCGCGAGCTGCTGCCGGAGCGCGTGCGACTCGAGCACCCCGCCGATCGTCTCGGCGACGCGGGCGCGGGACTCGGTGCGATGTTGATGGTCGACGCGCAGCTGCGCCTGGTCGCAGGTCGCTGCGAGGGCCCGGTGTTGGTGTGGGCCGTTTCGGATCACGGGCCGTGCGGTTGCGCGGCGCTTCACCTCGATGCGACGGGAGCAACACGATGAGCGCGAACACCTTTGCCAACGCCCGCGGCGTCGCGCACCAGGGCAGCGGCGGCATGAGCATCGTCTTTCCCGACGTGTGCAACACCCCCAGCGCCGCGGGTCCGGTGCCGATCCCGTATCCCAACATCGGTCAGGCCAGCGACGCCAGCGGTGGCCCCACCACCGTGACCGCCGACGGCGGCATGCCCATGACCAAGGGGGCGCAGTACGCCAAGAGCAGCGGCGACGAGGCCGGCAGCGCCGGCGGCCTGATGTCGGGCCGCAACATGGGCGCGTGCGAGTTCCTGCTGTACTCGTTCGATGTGATGTTCGAGGGCCAGAACGTGTGCCGGCTGGGCGACATGCTCACGCACAACGGCAAGAACGCGCTGGGCTGACCGCGCGCTACGACCTCACCTCGTGGCGGATCGTCAACGAGGTCACGCGGAAGCGCGACAGGTCGAGGGTCTGCGCCGCGGTGCCGTGCTCGACCGGGTAGAAGCCGACCGCGCGCACCGACCAGCCGTCGCGCTCGACCGAGACCTCGTCGTAGTAGAGCAGGCCGCCGTCGACCAGCCCCGGCGGTACCTCGCGGACCCGCGCAGGGTCGAGCGTGACCGACTCGAACCCCAGCGCCGCAAAGAAGCGCGGCAGCGGCACCTTGGCCTCACCGAGGAGGCTGACGTCGAGGTACAGCGCCCTCGCCAGCCCCTCCTGCCGCAAGAAGTCGCCGGCGTGGGGGCCCTCGGCGACGAGCGTGTCGAAGAAGCGCACGTTGTAGCTCGCCACGCCCACCTGCGGGATGCCGGTGTCGCTGGGATGCTCGCGCTCGAAGCTCGAGATCACCGTGGGCAGGTCCTTGCCGTCGCGCACCGCGTCGAGGAATCCGATCAACGTCGACTCGACCTGCTGGGCCTCGGCGGGGGTGAAGTAGCGGCCGCGGTCGGTGGTGATCTCGAAGACCCAGCGCTTGGCCTCGGGGTTGACGCGGCGATCGTGGGTCAGCAGCGAGCGGAAACCATCGTGCAGCGGCGCGATCGACCAGCGCTCCGCGACGTGGGCGTACTCGCCCTCGAACACCGCGGTGCCCGGCGCCGGCGGAGGCGCGCCGTGGACGTAGGAATCCGAGATCGTGATGTGATCGATGATGGGGTCGTCCTTGGCGAAGGGCGGGCGTCGGTCGAACTTGCGCTCGTCGTCGTAGCGCGGGTAGTACTGCGAGCGCAGCTCGACCAGCAGCGGCGTCTGCGGATCGACGCCGGGATGGAAGATGGGCGTGCCGCCGATGTTGACGCCCTGACCGCCGCGGTCGTGCACGAACGTGGGATCGAAGGACTCGGGGTTGAAGTGACGCTTCAGCGAGTGGCCGACGTGGGCCTCGAGCTCGCTGAGCCGCAACGGGAACTTCGGCAGCCGCGCGAGCGAGGCCATCAGCGCGTCGGCCTCGGCGCGATCCATGCGCAGCGCATCGAGCGACGGCGTGTGCTTGCCCGGGTGATCCGCGGTCGGGTCGGGCGGCTGCGGCGAGCCCGGGCCGCGCCGGCACGCGCCGCACGCGAGCGCGAGCGCGGCCAGCAACACCGCGGTGGTGCGCCGGTGCGGTCGCGCGCGGATCAGCGCGGGTGGGATTCGAGCGAATGGAGAGGGGGACGCGGAGCGAGCGAAGGTCATGGCGAGACGATGGTAGCAACGCCTGTGCCAGCGCGCCGGTTCTGCGCCCGCCGCTGATCCGCGTCGCCGCGCGTCACGGATCGTCACCGCGCGTGACCCCGATCGCGTCCGGCGGTCACCACATGCCGTCGAAGCCGACGTCGCTGGCCAGGTTCATGTCGACGTTGCCGTGGGCGCCATGGGTGAAGATCGCGTTCTGCAGGTACTGCCACACCACCGTCTGCACGTTGGAGGCGTGGGGCGGCTCGGCCGGGACGAACTCGACCGGGATGTCGTCGCCGGTCAGGTGCGCGTCGCTGCTGGCGGTCAGCACCCGGCGTGGTTCGTTCGACCACACGTAGAACGCGTCGGCGCCGGGGCCATCGAAGGGATCGACGGCGCGCTCGACGATGCCGTCGACCAGCACCGCGGTCATGGCCGCGCGCAGCTCGTCGCTCCAGATCTCCCCGGTGGTGACGCGCCGCGGCGTGACGCCGCCGCCCCAGCGGGTCTCGTCTTCGATGCGGCGCGTGGCTTCGCGACGCGTCGCGGCGCTGCGGATGTGATCGAGCGCGGTGCCGTAGTGGCGCGATCGATCCGCGGGGTTCTCGACCACGCGCACGGGTCGGCCGTAGACGCCGCAGCGGCGGTTGGCCGCGCGCATGGTCTCGAACCAGCCGCGGAACCAACCCACGTCGCCGGCCCAATTCTCGACGTCGGCATAGACGATCACGCCCGCGGGCATGTCGAGCTGCTCGCACAGCGCCAGCGCCGAGTTGGCGGCCGCGGCCCCGTCCGCGCGCCCGCCGGTGAGTCGATCGGTGCGGCCGACCGAGCCGTTGTAGACCGGCAACACGCGGCAACCCTGCGCATGCAGCCACGCGATCTCGCGCGGGGTGAGTCGGTGATCGTCGGGGGGTGATTCCACCACGCCGTCGTGCACCGGCAGGCGCTGGTTGAGGTAGCGGCCCCAGAACGCCGGCGCGCGGCCCATGCGGCGCGTGACCAGCTCCAGCCGCGAGATCCGGCTGTGGTGATCCTCGCCATCGCGACGCAGGGCCTCGGGCACCTGCTGCTCCGCGTCCGCGGGCCCGTAGCTGTCGACGCCCCAGCGCATCGCCGCGGCCGCCAGCATACCGCGCTGCCACGCACGTTGCGGGTGGTTTCGTGCGACAGTCATCGCACCGCGTCCGCCGTCGCGGAGGAGACGTCGTCTTGCCCACCGCATCCGATCTCGAAGGCGACGCTGCCGCGACCGCGGGCCTGCGGGCCGGGGTCCGGTGCCGCTTCGACTGCCCACGCTCCGCCCATGGCTGGCAGGTGCGACACGCCGTCGTGCGCGAGGGGTTGTCGCGCCCGTACCTCGTGCACGCCTCCATCGTCAGCCCCAACCTCGACGTCGATCCCGACGAGCTCGTCGGCGCGGCCTGCGAGTTCGCGTTCGACCGCGGCGCGCACTGGCGCACGTTGCCGGGCGTGGTCCTGCGCGTGCAGGTGCGCGGCACCATCATGCTGCGGGGGCGCGAGCCGGTGTTCGCGCTCGACGTCGAGATCGGGCCCGCGCTCGCGACCATGGCGCAGCGCATCAACTGCCGCATCTTCCAGGACATGCCCGTGCCCGACGTGCTGCGGGACATGCTGCTGGGCGAGCACGTGGGGCCGGGCGAGCCCGCCGAGGGCCTCGCGGCCTACGGCCGCACCGTCGACGACGGCGGCCTGTCGCCCACGGACTACCTGCCGGCGCGCGACTACTGCGTGCAGTACAAGGAATCCGACCTCGACTTCGTGCTGCGGCTCATGCACGAGGAGGGCATCGCGTTCTTCTTCGATCAGGAGGGCGAGCAGGAGCTGATGAAGCTGGTCGACCGCGAGGACGCGCTGCCGGTCTACAGCGGCAACGAGGGCGCGCGCCTGCGCGTGGACGCCGACGCCACCGGTGGCGAGTCGATCACGCGGCTGGTCGTCGACCGCGCCGCCGCGCCGCACAAGGTCGTGGTCCATCACCACGACTGGCTGATGCCGACCTCACCGGTGCGCGCCGATGCGGCCGCGACCCCGGCCGGCGCCGTCAACGACAACGGCCGCGAGCTCTACGTGCCCTCGGACCGCCGCGTGCGCGAGATCTACGACGGCCCGCGGGTGCTCTCGAGCCACGACGACTCCCAGCGCCGCGCCGCGATCGCGCTCGATCACGCGCTGGCCGACGAGTGCGTCGCCCGCGGCAGCAGCACCGTGACCGCGCTGACCGGCGGCTTGGTGTTCGAGATCGATCGTCCGACCGCGTTCGAGCGCTGGGTCGTGCTGGAGGTCGTGCACGAGATCAGCGGCGGCGAAAACACGCTCGACACCCCGGGCCACTACAACAACAACTTCGTGTGCGTGCCGGCGTCGCGCTTCCGCTCGGCCACCGCGGGCGTGCCGCGGCCGATCATGCGCGGACCCCAGACCGCGACCGTGACCGGGCCCGAGGGCGAGGACATCCACACCGACAGCTTCGGTCGCATCAAGGTGCTGATGCACTGGGATCGCGACGGCGAGGGCCGCGGTCGCACGCGTCGCGCCGACGCGACCTCGTCGGTGTGGGTGCCGGTGGCGCAGACCTGGGCCGGCGCCGGCTGGGGCGCGGTCTTCATCCCGCGCGTGGGCATGGAGGTCATGCTCGAGTTCCTCGACGGCAACCCCGACCGTCCGGTCGTGACCGGCTGCCTCTACAACGGCCGCAATCCCCCGCCGTATCCGCTGCCCGACGAACGCACGCGCAGCACCCTGCGCACGTGGAGCACGCCGCACAACGGCGGCTACAACGAGCTGCGCTTCGAGGACTCGGCCGAGCGCGAGGAGCTGTACATCCGCGCCCAGCGCGACATGAACGAGCTGGTGCAGCGCAACCACGGCACCGAGGTCAAGGTCGATCAGACCCACATCGTCGGCCACGATCGCACGCGCATCGTCGGTGCCGACGAGATGATCACGATCAAGGGCACCCGCACGGTCGTGATCGGCGGCAAGAGCGAGAAGGGCTTCAGCGGCGAGACCATCAAGGTCAGCAACGACTACAAGCTCGATGTCGCCAAGACCATCCTCGTGCAGGCGCCCGACGAGATCCTGGTCAAGTGCAAGGGCTCGTCGATCCGACTGACGCCCAACGAGATCACCATCGAGGCCGGCGGCGGCGCCAAGATCGTGCTCAACGAGAACGTCACCATCGAGTCGCACGACCTCAGCCGGGTCTTCATGGACAAGAACGTCGAGATCAAGTCCAACACCGGCTCGGTGCTCAAGCTCGACGCCAGCGCGCGCACCACCAGCAACGACAAGGCCGAGCTGCTGCTCACCGCCGACGCCAAGCTCAGCTCCGGCGACAAGGCCTACGGCCTGTTCGAGGCCGAGAAGATCACCATCGACTCGGGCGAGGCCACCATCGAGATCGACAAGAAGCAGATCAAGGTCGACGCCGACGACATCGACGTGAAGGCCGAGACCAAGATGGCGCTCGAAGGCGGTGGCGGCCGCGTCGCGATGTCCGGCGGCAAGGCCCAGGTGAACTGAGGAGGCGCGCGTGACCGAGTTCGGCGAACCCACGGCCGCTCCCGGTGGACGACGCACGCGGCGCCGGCCGGCACCCCCCGCGCCGACCACCGGCACGGTGCAGGTGCACGTCGATCAGCAGGCGCTGTGCTGGGACACCTTCGGTCCCGACGGCAGCGATGCCGACCGTCCGCTCGCCGGCGTGATGGTGATGCTGTCGCCCGCGACCGGTGCCGCGCAGTTCCAGACCACCGACGACAGCGGCAACGTGACGTTCAACAACGTCCCGGTCGGCGCGGCCAACCTGCGTGCGACCAAGGTCGGCTTCATCCACGACGGCAGCCACCGCGAGGCCACCGCCACGGTCAACGTCACCGGCGCGGCCGCGCCCGCGACCAACCTGACGATGCGCAGTCAGGATCTGGTGTGCACGCGCAAGCACGTGCGCAAGCCCGACGGCCTGCCCGGTACCAACGCGCTGGGGCCGCTGTTCTGGTCCGACGAGCCGTGGATCCTGCTGCTGCGCGACATCGTGTGGCTGCTGTTCATGGTGCTGTTCGTGCTCTTCACCGCGCTGGGGCTGGGACTGCCGGGACTGTCGATCTGCCTGGGCCTGGGCATGATCTGCTTCGGCATCTTCTCGTACGCGACCCACGTCATCTTCGGGATGATCGCCGGCGTCATCACGATGTCGTTGGCCTTCGCGGGCTTCCTCGCGTTGGTGGTGTTCACGATCCTGTCGCTGCTGACCACGCCACCGCTGCCGGTCATGAACGGCGCCACCGGCACCTACGGCATCCCGTCGCCGGACATCTTCTTCTTCCCGCCGCTGTGCGGGCTGTGGACCGCGTTCGCGGTGGGGCTCGCGGCGGGCAAGCAGGCCTTTTCGCACAAGGACTGGATGACCACGATCGCGGCGATGATCGTCGGCATCGTGATCACGATCGTGGTCTACCTCATCGTGTACTACTTCGCCGATCCGGTGGGTTTCATGGCCAACCCCGGCTACGTCGTCGGCGGTGCGGTCGCGCAGCTGGTCGCGGGCGCGGTGACGGGCTTCCTCGGTGGCTTCATGGGCCACGTGTTCATCAACGACGGCAAGATCGATCCCGCGCAGGCCTGGGGCCTGACCGATCTGATCCTGCCGTACGCCGGCGAGCGCTACTGCGTGCAGGGCCACCACGGCTTCATCAGTCACTTCTACCGCCAGGAGCCCTACGTCGATCACGGCGTCGCACGCATCTGGACCACCGACGAGGAGTTCTCCTACGACTGGTCGATGCCCGAGGGCGAACACATCCTGTGCGCGCGCGAGGGCCACATCATCTCGTTCCGCGAGGACAAGACCGGCAACACCATGTCGACGCCGTCCAACAGCACGGCGAACCACGTCTACGTGAAGCACCGCGATGGCACCGTCGCGCACTACCTGCACCTCAAGCAGGGTGGGGTCACGCGCGCGAACACGGCGCTCGCCGACGCGGCGGTGCAGGGCACGTTCAACGAGGGCTACAACATGAACAACAACCCGGTCCACATCTGGGAGGGGCAGTGGATCGGCGAGGCCGGCAACGTCGGCTACAGCATGTTCTCGCACCTGCACTTCCAGGTGCACCTCGACACGCCCGACGGTGCTCGCTTCACGCGGCCGGTGAAGTTCAGCGACGCCGACGTGCAGATCCACGAGGGCCGCTGCTTCAGCATGCGCAAGTACCGGTCGGACAACGTCGACCGCGGCGCGGTGCAGCTGGGCACAGCCGCCGGGCCGTGAGTCGGGCGCGCTGCGGGTGTTAGGCCGCGGGCGCGCGCGGCGTTCCGGGGGTCGTGAAGCGCCGCAACCCCCTCGCCCTCGTCGCCCTCGGCCTCAGCGTGCTCGGCTGCAGCAAGGGCGCAGCACCCCCGCTGCGGCCCGGCGAGCCGACGCCCGCACAGGCGCGACGCGAGGCGGCCAAGGTCACCGACGCCAAGGCGAGCCCGGGCCTGCAGCGCTTCGCCACGAAGGGCCAGCTCGCGAACTACCTCGAGGAGAAGCGCGCCCCGTCGCGGCGCGCGATGCAAGAGGGCGGGGCCGATGGCGACTTCGCCGAGGATTCGCCGGCGCTGTCCGCCGCGAGCGCCGACGATGCCGGAGCCGCACCCGCCGAAGCCGAGTCGATCACCAACACCCAGGAGGCCGGCGTCGACGAAGGTGGCATCGTCAAGACCCACGGCGATCACCTGGTGGTGTTGCGGCGCGGCCGCCTGTTCACGGTCGACCTCGCGCGCCGCTCGCTGCGTCCGATCTCCGCCATCGACGTCAGCCCCGAGCGCGGTCACGACGCGTGGTACGACGAGATGCTGATCGACGGCGACACCATCGTGGTCGTCGGCTTCAGCTATCAGGTCGGTGCGACCGAGATCGGGCTGTTCGAGGTCGACGCCAGAGGCAAGCTGTCGCACCGCGACACGTTCTTTCTCAGCTCGAACGACTACTACTCGTCGCGCAACTACGCCAGCCGCCTGCTCGGCGACAAGCTGGTCTTCTACATGCCCTACGCGTTGCAGTCGAGCTTCGGCGAACGCGGGCCCGATCTGCCCGGCGTGATGCCGTGGGAGCGCGGTGCCAAGCAGGACTGGCACGCGATCATCGGTGCGACCGACATCTACCGCCCGATCCAGGACACCGACACGCCGGTGCTGCACACGGTCGTGACCTGCGATCTGGGCAAGCGCGACGTCGACTGCAAGGCCCAGGGCGTCATCGGTCCCTACGGTCGCAACTTCTATGTCTCGGGCAACGCGGTCTACGTCTGGGTGCACGAGGGCTACGGCGCCGACTCGGCCGCCGGGGCGGTGCCGCCGGGCGCGGTCTACCGCTTCCCGCTCGCGGGTGGCGAGCCGTCGGCGCTGCGGGTGTGGGGCGCGCCGGTCGATCAGTTCTCGTTCAAGGAGGCCGACGGTTTCCTCAACGTGCTGGTGATGGCCGACTCCGCCGGCGACGGCATGTGGGGGCCGGAGGTCTCCAGCCAGGACGTCGCGATGATGCGTGTGCCCACGGCGGTGTTCTCCGAGGGCGTGCGCACGGTCAACGCCGCGGCCTATGTGGATCTGCCGGAGCCCGGCGGCGCGGGCTACTCGTTCCAGAACCGCTTCGTCGGCAATCACCTGCTGTACGGCACGGGCGCGGGCTGGGGTGGCCCCGGCCAGGGTGACGCCGCGCTGCAGGTGTTCGACATCCGCGGTCGCGACAAGCCCTTCGCGTTGCAGCTGCCCCACGGCGTCGATCGCATCGAGCCCATGGGCAAGGCCGCGGTCGTGATCGGCTCGCGCGGCGACGACCTGCACTTCTCCTCGGTCGCGCTCGACGGCGGGCCCGAGATCGCCGGCGAGTTCGTGCAGACCAACGCAGCCCAGGGCGAGACCCGCAGCCACGGCTTCTTCTTCAAGCCCGACGGTGAGGACGACGGCACCTTGGGCCTGCCGATCCGCGGCGGCGGCGAGCCGGGCTACGAGCAGCTGATCAACGGCTCGGCCAAGGTGCTGTTCCTCGACGTGAACGACCTGCAGCTGCGCA
This sequence comes from Nannocystaceae bacterium, assembly GCA_019694555.1. Lineage (GTDB taxonomy): Bacteria > Myxococcota_A > Polyangia > Nannocystales > Nannocystaceae > Xiheibacterium. The sequence continues at coordinate 41,302 of JAIBBS010000029.1, read as the reverse complement.
AGATCGGCGCGCTCGCGTCGGACCCCAACACGCCGCAGGACGATCGCTGCCTCGTCAGCTGCGTCGACTGGTACGGCAACGCGCGGCCGATCTTCTACAAGGGTCGCGTGTTCGCGCTGCTGGGCTACGAGTTGGTCGAGGGCAAGCTCGCCGGCCGCCACGGCCACATGAGCATCGACGAGGTCGACCGCACCAACCTGCTGTCGGCGCTGGGTCGCGGCGACGGCTCGGTGGTGTGGAAGTCGCTGTGAGCGTCAGGCGATCGCGGCCAGCGGCCGCGCGAGCACGCGCTCGATCGCGGTGAGGGCCGGGTCGAGCGCGGCGGGATCGAGCGCGCCACCCTTGCTGACGGCGGTGAGCACGAAGCGGCCGCCATCGACGTGGAACACGCGGTGCAGGATCAGCTGGTTGTCCTCGTCGCGCAGCACCGCCGCGATCGGCGGCGGCTGGCGGTTGGCCTCGACGCGATCGATCAGCGTCAGCAGCAGCGACGAGATGCCGGCGCGGGTCTCGGCGTCGACGGCGTGGCTGTTGCTCGCCAGCGGCAGGCCCATCGAGTCGCTGATGAGCACGGTCGCGAAGCCGCCGACCTCGGCGATGGCGTCCATGAGGCCGGGCAGGGCCGCGTCGCCGCGGGCGGCGAGGTCGACGCGTGCGAGCGCGTGCGAGAGCCGCTCGCGCTCACGCAGCGGCGCGAGCAGCTCGTTGACCTGGTCGCGCAGGCCACCGTCGTCGCGCTCGCGCGCATCGACGCGACCCACCAGTGCCTCGATCGCTGTGCGCAGCTGTTGCTCGTGATCACCGCGGGCGGCCTGCTCCTGCCGCAGCGGCTCGAGCTGGCGCCGCAGCTCTTCGATCAGCTCGCCCTCCTCGCGCGCGCGGTGCTCGAAGGTCGTCAGCGTGCGGCGGGCGGTGTGGGCCTCGCGGCGCGCCGACTCCAGCGCCTGCTTGAGCTCGAGCAGCTGCGCGCGCGAGCGCTCGAGGTCGATCTGCAGCTGGCGCTCACCCTCGACCGCCTGGCCCTGCGCCGTGCGCAGGTCGAGCTCGAGCGACTGCGCGCGCGCGGCCGCGGCCGTGGCCACGCCCTCGAGCTCGCGGCAACGCGCCACGTTCTCGTCGAGCGTCTGCACCATCGCGGCCCGCACGCCGCGGCCCCGTCGCGCGCCGAAGAGATAGCCCGCGAGCAGCAGCGCGCTGGTCGAGGCCGTGAAAGCGAGAGCAGTGGCGACGATCATCGGTTGTCCTCCACGGTGAAGGCGCCGGGGCAGCCGTCGGCCTCGGTCGCACGAAGCACCACGCGACGGTTCTCCTCGGGGCCGGCACCGACGCGGGGTTGGAACTCACCGACCGCCTGGGCGACGACGCGGCTGGCCGCGACGCCGGCGGCACGGAAGCGCTTGGCGACCGCGCGGGCGCGGCGGTGGCTGAGCGTGAAGTTGTACGACGCGCGGCCGCTGGCGTCGGCGTGGCCCTGGACCACGAGCACGCTGCGAGGGTGCGACTCGAGCCAGCGCACCAGCGCGGCCACGGCGTCGTCGTCGATGGCCTCGGGCGTGGTCGCGCCGCGTTGGAACGCGACGCCGAACAGCGGTGGGCAATCGCTCGGTGTCGCTGGCGTGGACGCGGGGGCCGGGGCCGCCATCGCCGCACCGCCTGCGGTCGCGGGCGAGACCGCGGCTGCACCTGCGCCCGGGACGGCGGCGCTCGGCGTCGCCGCGGGCGCGGAGGCTGCGGTCACGGTCGCAGTGCCCGCGGTCGCGGTCGCGTCCGGTGTCGCGGCCGCGACGGTGTCGATCGACCACGCCATGCCGCCCGCGCCGCCGAGCAGGCACAGCAGCGCCAGCGCCAGCGCGTCTTCGCCCCACACGCGCGGGGCCGTTGGTCCGAGTGCGCTCACGTTCCACCTCCGCCGAAGCCCAGTTGCGCGAGACGCAGCAGGTTCGCGCGCACGCGCGGATCCTCGGGCGCGATGCGGGCCGCGTCGGTGAACGCCAGCTGCGCCGCGAGGTAGTCCTTGCGCAGCAGGGCATCGACGCCGCGCTCGTACGAGGCGTCGAACTCCGCGTCGCTCGCCGTCGCAGCCGACGTCGCCGTGGCAGCCTCACCGCCCTCGATGAGATCGTCCCAGGCCGCGTCGACGCCGTCGCTGCCGCGGGCCTCGCCGCGCCGCGCGGCGTGCAGCCGCTCGTCGTGCAGCCGCGCGGCCTCGAGCAGCACGCCCTGCCACGACCCGGTGATGTCGCGCGGGCCCAACGGCGCACGCACGCCACCGCAGCGCGGCCGCAGGCTCGGGTCGTGCAGCAGGCGCTGCAGCGCCTCGGTGCCGGCGCCACGGCGATCGTGCGCGGACCACAGCTCGCCCGCGCGCACGGTGATCGAACCCACCGTGATGCCCTCGCGCTGCAGCTCGATCGCGACCGAGCGGTTGCCCATGCACGCCAGCTGGATGTAGTCCGTGGTCGAGAACGGCTCCTCCGACTCGACGTCGACGCCCAGCCGCGCGACCACGTCGGCACGCAGCACGTCGAGCGGCACCGGCTTCTCCCGCACCGTCACGTCGCGGCGTACCGGCACGCGTCCGGAGAACCGCAGCGTGTAGGCCGACACGAACAACACCGGCGGGTGCATGCCGCGCTTGTCGAGCGCATCGAGCACGTCGAGGCCGGTGCCGTCCTGCAGGTCCAGATCCGAGATCACCAGCCGCGGTTGCACCGCGTCGATGAGCTCGATGGCCTCGCGCAGCGACCCCGCGTCGACGACCTCGACGTGGGGCAGCCGCGCGAGCCCGCGCACCATCGATGCGCGCAGGACCGGCTCGTCGTCCACGACCAGGACGACGGCGTTGTCCGACACGACGGCGGCGGGATCCAGCGGCGACATGGGCTCACTTCTTGGGCAAGCGGATGATGTTCTCGATCAGCGCCCGCTTCATGCCGGTGAAGTCGGTCAGGCGGGCCAGGCGATCGTCCTGGTAGGCGAGGTTGATGACGAGCAGGTCGAGGTCGAGCAGCTTGCACAGACTCGCGTACTTCTGCGCCACGTCCTTGGGGTCCGCGCTGTTCGCGGCTATCGCGGTCGCGGCCATGGTGCGGATGAGGCTCATGACGCCCTCGACCCAGAACGGATCGAGTCCGATGCGCACGTGGGCCTGGCCGATGCGCCAGCGGCCCTCGAAGTACGGCTGGCCGTACTCGCCCGCGAACAGGTCCGCGAACCACTTCGCGTGGGTGCGCTTGAGCTGGTCGACGCGGCCCTCGATGAGCTTCGCGGTCGGGCCGTGTTGGCCGAGCACGTCGTAGAACGTGTCGGTGATCTGCTGCTGGTGCGGCTCCATCACCGGCCCCAGCGCCCGCAGGTTGGCGATGTCCTGCGCGCCGAAGTTCAAGAACGTCTTCATCTCCTCGATGACTTGCATGTCCATGGCGGCCCTCCTCGGCAGTGCGTGGCTGGTCAGAGCACCTTGCGGATGTCCGCGACCGCGCGGCGCATGTCGAGGAAGGTGAGGCCGAGCTTGGCCGCGCCACTGGTGAGGCACAGCAGCAGCGTGCCCTGGCCCGACGCCATCATCACGGCATAGCCGTCCTTGCCGCGCACCAGCACCTCTTCGACGTCGCCGCGCTCGAGCTCGGTCGCGGCACGGGTGCCGAGCGACAACAGCGTCGCGGTCATGCCTGCGACGCGCGATTCGTCGACGTGCGCGGGCAGGGCGCTCGCGATCATCAGGCCGTCTTCGGAGATGAGCGCGGAGGCTTCGACGTCGGGTGAGCCGCTCTGCAGGCCGCGGAGGACACGATTGAGATGATCGACGCGTGACATGGGACTCGCTTCCTTTCCAACAGGGGACGTTGCACGACGAAGACACCGGCTCGCGCCGGTGGGGGGCCCGGTCCGCTCAGCGGTCCGAGGCGATGGGGAGCTCGATGTCGACGGTGGTGCCCAGACCGACGTGGCTGTCGATCCGCAGCTGCCCGCCGGCGGTCTGCACCGCGCGGGCACACAGACTCAGACCGATGCCGCTGCCGAGCGGCTTGGTCGTGAAGAAGAGATCGGTGGCGTGGGCCAGGGTCTGCGGGTCCATCCCGCGGCCGTTGTCGCGGACCCGCACCCGGAACACGCCGCCACCATAGTGCGCCGTCACGAGCACGCGGCCACCCGCGGCGGTCGCGGCGAGGGCGTTCTCCACGAGGTTGCCGACGATCGCCCGCAGCACCGCGGGGTCCAGCTGCAGCAGCGGCATCGACTCGACGCGGCACACCAACGCGACGCCGCGGCTGCGGGCCTTGGCCTCGAGCACGCGCGCGGCCTCTTCGATCGGCAGATCGACCACGCAGGGCCGGTCGCAACGCAGCTCGCGACCGACCGCACCGACACCCTGCAGCGTCAGCGACAGCTGCCGCAGCACCGTGAGGATCGCGTGGAGGTCGGCCTGGGTCGCGGCCGGGGCCTCCTCGATCATCACCTCGATGGTGGTCGTGATGGCGCCGATGGGGTTGCGGATCTCGTGCAGGATCGAGGGCAGCACCGCGTTGATCGCCGCGAGCTGCAGCAGGCGATCCCGCTCGGTCCGCAGCGTCGCGAGCTGCGAGATGTCTTGGAACAACACCAGCCGCGTCTCGCCGTGGGGGTCGTCGCCGCAGCTGCTGATGGTGAAGCCGAGCTGCCGTGGGGGCTGGCCCGCAGGCTGGATCTCCAGCTCGAAGCGCGCCGGTTCGCCGCTGGCGGCGACGTCGGTCCCCAGCCCGAGCTCGGCGAACGCGGTACCGACCAGCAGCGCGCGACCCAGCAGCGCGTGCGCGCGGGGATTGGCGTACTCGATGACGCCGCGCCGTGCGACCAGCAGTCCGGCGGCGAGGCAGTCGAGCGCGCGTCCGGTCACGGCCGCGCCGTCGGACGAGACCGCACGCACGCCCGTCGCCGACGCGAGGTCCGTGCGAGCGAGTGATGAAGTGCGACCGTCGTCCATTGCACCGTCGTCGAGCAGTTGTGGTGCCGACGTTTGTGCAAGATACAGATCCGGCGTCAGCGCTGCACGTCGCTGCGCCGCGCAGAAAATTCCCTTCGCTGCGCGCGCGCGCATCGAGTCGATGTGCGATCGCGTGGGATCGCGTGAATGATCCGACGGTCACTGCCGCAGCGCGCGAGGACGTGGCGCGCCGCAAACGACATTCGGAGTTCCGACCGCGACGCGGTCACGCGAACGCAGCCGTTGCGTCGCCGTTCGGACCGCGACTGCGGTGGCCCAATTCAGTCCGCGGCGGTGCTGCGTTCGGGCACTCGATCCCAGCACGCAGCATCGAAGTGCAGCATCCCGCAGGCGAAGCTCTCGCTGCAGGGCAGCTGTGCGACGAAGCGGTACTTGCCGTCCGCGCAGACGATCGACAGCTCACCTTCGCGGTCGCGCTGGGCGATCTTCGGCCAGCACAGGATGCCGCGCGACTCGAGCAGGCGCACCGCGAGCGTGTGCTCGTCGAGCTGGTCGAGCCGGCCCCAGCGCAGCCACACGGCCGCCAGCAGCAGCAACGCCGCGAGCGCGATCGTTCGCCAGGTGCGGCGGCGGATGCGGGACATCGCGGGACCCGACGCACGGCGGGCTCGGGCGATTCCCGGGCGTCGGTGTGGGCCCGAGGGTCACTTCTTGCGCGGTCGCGGCAGGTCGTACAGATCGAGGCGTTTCACCAGGGTCCGCCGCGAGATGCCCAGCAGCTTGGCGGCCTCGGTCTGGTTGCCGCCCGCGCGTGCGAGCGCCTCGACGATGCGCTCGCGCTCGAGGCTCTCGAACTGCGCGCGCACGTGGTCGACCGCATCGACCTCTGCGATGGCCTCGCTGAAGGCGCCGCCGAGCTTCTCCAGCGGCAGATGTGTCGGCAGCAGCACCGGGCCGTCGGCGAGCAGCACCGCGCGGCGGACGACGTTGCGGAGCTCGCGGACGTTGCCGGGCCAGCGGTAGGCCGCAAGCCTCGCCAACACCGCCTCGCCGATCACCGGTGGCTCGCGGCTCAGTCGCGCGCACGCCTGCGCGACGAACTCGTCGACCAGCGGCGCGAGATCCTCGCGTCGTGATCGCAGCGGCGGCACCACCAACGTGACGCCATCGAGGCGGTGGAAGAGATCGATGCGCAGCTGACCGCTCGCGACCGCGGCCTCGATGTCGTAGCGCGTGGTGGCGAGCACGCGCGGGGCGTCCGCGGCCTCGTCGTGCATGCGCTCGACGGTCTCGAGCAGGCGCACGAGCTCGGCCTGACGCGCCGGCGAGAGCTCGCAGACCTCGTCGACGAGCAGCGTGGCGCCGCGTTGCCCGAGCAGCGCGCGGATCGGCTCGGCGGCCGGGTCGAGGCTGCCTTCGCCGGCGCCGTCGAGTCGCACCAACGCGCCGGTGCGGGCCGAGCGGCGGTGGATCTCCTGCGCGACCAGTTCCTTGCCGGTGCCGGTCTCGCCCACGATCAGCATCGGCATCGTGTCGGGCGCGAGCCGTTCGATGGTGCGCACCAGCTCGTGCATCGCATTCGACGCGGACACCAGCGACGCGCCCTCGTCGCCCGCGGCGAAGGCCTCGCCGTGCTGCGCCCGCAGCGACGCCGCTGCGACCAGCGAGTCGGGCTCGCGGCCGTCGTCGGGGAAGCGTGCGTGGCCCAGGGTCAGCGCCACACCGTGGTCCACCAGCGCGGCGACGAGGGTGCGGATCTCGGCCTCGAGCTCGCGCGCCTGCGTGCCCACCAGCAGCACCTCGTACTCGCCCGGCACGTAGCGCGCGACCACGTCGAGCCGGGGCAACAACGCTGCGAGTCGCCGCTCGAGCGCCGGCGCGGCGGTTCGCTGCTCGCAGCGAAGGTGCAGGATCGAGAAGCACGCGCCCTGACGCAGCGCGCGGCGGCACTCCTCTTCGATCCGCGCCTCGAAGTAGTCCCACGGCCACAGCCGCCGCGGCCCCGAGGCGATCGCGCGGTCCTGCACCACCAGCATGGTCGAGCCCAGCTCGACCGGAACGCCCGCGGGCAGCGGCATGCGGGTGCCAGGCGCGATCGCGACGCCGCCGACGCGCGTGCCGTTGCTGCTGCCGAGGTCCTCGAGCGTGACCTCGGCGCCCAGGTGCAGCACCAGGTGGTGGCGCGAGATGTCGGGCTCGTCGATCTCGACGAGGTTGTCGCTCGCGCGGCCGATGGTGACGCGACCGCTGCTGCCCAGCGGCACGCTGGTCTGGAAGCCCGGGCCGAGCACGAGCAACGTCCGCCGCGCGCCCTCGCCCCGCTGGTCGCGTTGCATGGTGACGCTGTCGGCGATCTCGACCACGCGTACCCGAGCATAGCCGACCGTGGCCGCGCGCTCGCTGGCTTCGCCTCGCGGGGCCGCGTACCCGCCGACGGGCGCGAGCACGAGGGTCACAGGCACACCTCGATGGGGCCGTCGTCGTCGTGGTCGAGCACGCACTGCATGCCCGCGGGGCACGACAGCCCGCCCGAACAGTCGAGCGCGCACACGCCCTGGCCCGCGACCGCGATGCAGATCGTGGTCACGACCTCGCCAGGGGGCGGTGGACAGCCGCCGGGATCGAAGCCGACGCACGCCGCGGTGCACGTGGCACCCGCCGACTCGCCCTGCAGACAGCCCAGCCCCGGCGCACACACTCCGTCGGCACAGCTCGACCACGGTCCACTGTCGGGTCGCACGCCCGCGTCGGCGCCCGCGGAATCGGGCTCGTCGACCGGCGGTGGCGCGCCGCTGGTGCTCGCGTCGTCGCCGGTGGTCGCGTCGTCGCTGGTGCTCGCGTCGGTCTCGCCCTCGGACCCGCCGGGCTTGGGCAGCGTGGGGCCGTCGGTGTCCGCCGGCGTGCCGCCGTCCATCGGCTCGGCGACGCCGCCATCGCTCGACGACGACGACGACGCGTCGTCGCCGACCGAGCCAGCCCACGGCACACCCCACCGCACGCCGCTGGTCTCGCGATCGCAGCCGGCGAGCGCGAGGACCACCGCGACGATGCGGCGATCACAGACAGTTGTTGCCCACGACATCGTCTTGCCATCCACACGTCATGCCGACCGCGCCGCAATCGTAGGAACGCAACACCTCGTCCTCGCACCACACCAACGTCGCGTCGTCGCAGCGGCCGGCGTAGTCGACCTCGCCACAGCCGCTGGGCTCCTGCGACGGCGGCTCGTCCGGCGGCGGCGGGTCCGGCTCGGTCGGCATCGCGCCACCGTCGTCCGTGTCGGGCGCGGTGAACGGCAGCGCGCGCACGGTCGCGACCTCGGGGTAGTCGGGTTCGTCGAGCAGCGCGCGATGGGACCAGTCGCCGTGGAACGCCATGATCGACGGGTCGACGCTGTGCGGCAGCGTCAGGCCATGGCCGAGCTCGTGGATCGCGGTGCCGCGCCAGAACTCCGGCGTGCACCACCAGTTGCCCTCGCAGCGCGCGGGATCGGTGAGCGACTCCATGCCCAGCACCGAGAACCCGGCCACGCCGTTGCCGGCACCGCCGGCCCACCCCGACAGGCCCGCGCCGACCAGCAGCACCAGGTGGCCGTTGTCCCACGGCGAGGCGCCGAGCGCTGCGCGCAGTTCGTCGGGACCCAGCGCCCAGATGTCCGGCCCGCCCCGATCGCCGCGGTAGGTCGCGGCATCGCGCTGGCCGTGCACGACCTGCAGCGGCGCGACCACGAGGTGGCGATCGCCCAACTGCACGTCGTACCACGACCACACGTCGGCCAGCGCCGCGTCGACCGCGGCGATGCGTTCGGCGCCAGGGTCCTCGTCGGTCGGCACGAACACCACCGGCGTGATCACGCCCTCACCGCTGCCCTGCCGTGGGTCGCCCGCCGGCGCCCGCAGGCCGTCGTCGTCGAGCACGGGTCGTCCCGCGTCGAGCTCGTCACAGCCCGCCATCGTGGCGGTCGTGCACAGCGCCAGCACCCAACCCTCGATCGCGCCGCGGCGCGTCGCCATCCGTCGTTGCATGTCGTCCAGCGTGGGATCGGCAGCGCGGGGCCGCAAATGCGCACGCGCTGCGCGAGTTGTGCATCGTGCACCGTGGCCGTGCGCAACCGCGGTGCGCAACGCCGCTCAGCGCGTCGCCGCGAGCCAGCGCTCGATGGTCTCGCACTGCGTCCGCTTCGCGTCGCCGAGCTCGCGGTAGTGCGCGAGCGCGTCGCGGGCGAGCGTCACGGCGCGGTCTGGCTCGCGGCGCACCAGCGCGCGCGCCAGTCCCCAGCTCGCCTCGCCCCACAGCGCGTGGCGGTCCGGCGTGCGCGCCAGCAGCTCCCGCGCGCGCGTGAACGCGGCCTCGGCCCGCGCGGTGTCGCCGTGGCCGAGCGCGGCGTTGCCGGTGCAGTCGAGCGCATGGACCAGGTTGGCGTGGGCGGGGCCCAGCCGTGCCTGTCGGATCTCGAGCGCTCGGTCGCACAGCTGCGCGGCCTCGTCCCACTGCGCCTGATCCAGCTGCAGCAGCCCGAGGTTGACCAGGCTGGTCGCGACGACGTCGGAGTCGCGCCCGAAGCTGCGCTCGTTCGCCGCCAGTGCCTGACGCAGCGCGACCTCGGCCTCGCCCAGGCGGCCCTGCTCGCGCAGGCGATTGCCGAGGCGTTCGCGCGTGGACGTGGTGTCGGGATGATCGGGGCCCAGCGCGGCCTCGCGCAGCTCCAGCGCCTCGCGCAGGTCGGCCTCGGCCTGCTCCGCGCGGCCGAGCTGGGCCAGCGCGATGGCGCGGTTGCTCAGCACCATCGCGACCTGGGGATGGCGCTCGCCGAAGGCGCGGCGGCGGATCGCCAACGCGCGCTCGTACAGCGGCAACGACTCGGCCGCGCGGCCGAGGTCCATCAGTGCGACCGCGAGCGTGTTGGCGCTGTCGGAGAGCTTGGGGTGATCGGCGGGCAGGGCGGCCTCGCGGATCGCGAGTGCGTGGCGGTACAGCGCGAGCGCGCGGTCGTGCTCGCCGCGGTTGCGCAGCGCGTTGGCGAGCTGGTGCTCCAGCGTGGCGACGCGCGGGTGCCGATCACCGAAGGCCGCGCGGGTGTCGGCGAGCGCACTGGTCAGCAGCGGCTCGGCGTCGGCCCACCGCCGCTGATGGCCGTACACCGCGGCGAGCGTGCGCCGCAGATCCGCGGTGGCGGGGTGGTGCTCGCCCAGTCGCTCGCCTGCGGCGGCGAGCGCCTCGGTGGCGCTGCGCTGCGCCTCGTCGAAGCGGCCCAGCTCCGCCAGCAGCGCGGCGTTGCGACCCAGCTGCGCGGTCGCGGTCGCGGGCGCGTGCTGCAGCGCCAGTGCATACGCACGCTCGCCCGCCGCGAGTGCGGCGGCCAGCTCGCCCTCACCGTGCAGGACGCTCTGCTCGAGCTGTGCGATCGCGGTCTCGTCCTCGACCGGCTGGCCCAGCCGCTGCCACAGCGCCGCGATCGCGGACAGCCGCGCGCGGCCGGCCGCGTGATCCTCGAGCGGTCCGGCCTCGAGCGCACCGAGCTCGCGCAGTGCCGAGAGCCGCGCGCGATCGTGGGCGCCGCGCTCGGCGGAGGCGATGGTCTGCTGCAGCATCGTCGCGGCTCCGAGGTAGTCGCCGCGCGCGATCGCCAGCCGGGCCTCTTCGAGCTCGAGCTCCGCGATCGCGGCGATGGCATCGGTGCCCGCGAGCGCCTCGCGGGCGCGCGCAAGCGCGGTCGCGGCCTCGTCGAGCGCCGCGGCCCCGCGAGCGACCCGGGCGATCGACAGCTCGTGCAGCGCCGCGGCCACGGCTTCGCGGGCCTCGGGCGGCGGCTCGGCGCCGGCGCTGCGCAGGCCCAGCGCGTCACCGCAGCGCTCGGGTGGGGGCAGGGCCGCGATCGACTCCTCGGCCGCGACCACGCTCTCGACGTCGGCGTGTTGCCAGCGCTGCAGCAGCACGTCGAGCTCGTCGCCGGCGCGCTGCAGGCAGGCCATGCGCAGATCGAGCAGCGCACCGGATTGCTCGCCCCGCACCGCGGTGGCCTCGCAGGCATCGCGCCACTGCGCGCGCCACCGCTCGCCGTAGTCGTCGAGCGCCGCGATCGCTCGTGCCGCGCCGGCGTCGGCGAAGTCGATCGCGACCGCGGTGAAACCGTCGCGCACGGCCGCGCGCGCGCCGTCGTTCCAGTGTGCGGCGAGGCGCGCGTCGTCGTCGCTGCACGGCCGTGGGGACGCGAGCGCGGCCCCGAGCCCGGCGCTGGCGCCCACGGCCAGCGCCACCATCGACAGCGAGCGCGCGCGCGAGCGCTCGCGCGACAACGCCACCAGGACCTCGCGCATCGACGGCCAGCGCGCGCGCCCATCGGGCGACAGACCGCGCGCGATCGTGCGGCGCAACCACGCCGGCACCGCGGCCGCGCGCCCCGGCGGGATCGTCGGCGGCAACGTCATCGCGCGCGCGAGCGCGTCGAGGTCGCGTCCCGCGAACGGCCGCGCGCCGTAGAGCAGCTCGTGCAGCGTGACGAAGAACGCGAACTGATCGCTGGCCGCGTCGGCGGTGCCGCCCGCGAGCAGCTCCGGGGCCATGTATGCCGGCGTGCCGACGATCGTGCCCGCGGCAGTCTGGCTGGCGTCGCCGGACGTCGTCGCGGTGGTCGGCAACGCCGCCCGCACGCCGCCGAGCTCGCGCGCCAGGCCGAAGTCGGCGACGCGTGCGTGGCCCGAGCGATCGACCAGCACGTTGTCGGGTTTGAAGTCGCGGTGGACGATCCCCGCGGCGTGCGCGGCGGCGAGGCCCCGCGCCGCATCGCGCATCACGGCCAGCGTCGCACGCCAGTGCCGCGGTGCGGCCTCGGCCCAGCGCCGCAGCGTCGTGCCCTCGACCAGCTCCATCGCGACATAGAGATCGTCGCCGTGACGACCGACGTCGAACACCGTCACGACGTTGGGGTGGGCCAGGCGCGCCATGGCCTTGGCCTCGCGCGCGAGCCGATCGGTGTGGTCGCGGCCGAGCTCCGAGCCCGGACCGCGCTCGCGGATGAGCTTGATCGCCAGTCGCCGGTCGAGCTCCGGATCGTAGGCGGCATGGACCACGCCCATCGCGCCCTCGCCGAGCGGCTCGAGCACGACGAAGCGGCCGACCTGCGCGCCGCGTGCGAGCCGCGGCGCGACGGCGGATGGCGGCGGCGCGACGTCGCGCGCCGGCGCGCCGGGGCCGGGCGGACGCACCCGCTCGGGGATCGTCGGCGCGGCGTCGGTCGCAGCCTGGGGCCGATCCACGATCCCAGCGTGGCAGCGCCGCCGGGCCGCGACAAGCCGCCGCCGGCCCGGTCTGCGCGCGTGGGGCCGCAGCGGCGGCGCGAGCAGAGCCCGTCGTGCGCACGGCCGCTGCACATCGTGTGCACGCGCCGTCGCTTCGAGCGCGACGCCCGGCGACCCGCGCGGTATCGTCGCGCTCGTGGACACGCCCCCGGGCCCTGACGACGCGGTCGTGCTGCAGCACGTCAGCAAGTCGTTCGGCACGCACCGCGTGCTCGACGACGTCAGCCTGCGCGTGCGCAAGGGCTCCATCACCGTGCTGCTGGGGCCCTCGGGCACCGGCAAGTCGGTGCTGCTGCGCATCCTCGTGGGGTTGATGAAGCCCGATCAGGGCAAGGTCTTCGTCGGTCCGCACGACATCGCTGCGCTCGACGACCGCCGCGGTCGCGACCGGCGGCTGCTGTTCGACGTGCGGCGCAAGTTCGGCATGCTGTTCCAAGACGGCGCGCTGTTCGACGACATCAACGTCGGCGACAACGTCGCGTTCCCCATGCGCATGCACACCACCATGGGCGAAGACGAGATCCGCGCCAAGGTGCAGGACAAGCTCGCGCGCGTGGGCCTGCCCAACGCCGCGCAGAAGTTCCCGTCGGAGCTCTCCGGTGGCATGCGCAAGCGTGTCGCGTTCGCGCGGGCCATCGCGCTCGAGCCCGAGATCGTGCTGTGCGACGAGCCCAGCTCCGGGCTCGACCCGGTGATGTCCGCCACGCTCGACGAGCTCATCATGGAGATGCACCGGACCCTGGGCATCTCGTTCATCGTCATCACGCACGACACCGCCGAGGCCCTGACCATCGCCGACACCATCGGCATGCTCGCGCGCGGCAAGCTCGTGCACTACGGTCCCAAGTCCGACCTCGAGCACGAGTGTCATCCGGCGCTGCGGCAGTTCTTCGATCGCTCGACGCAGGGACCCATCCAGGTGGTCTGAATCCGCTCATGAATCGCACGCACATCGGACTGGGCATCTTCGTCGTCGCCACCGTGGGGTTGCTGATCTGGCTCGCGCAATCGCTCGGGGCCATCGGCGGCGGCGGCGGCAAGCGCTACGAGCTGCGGCTGGCCCACGCTGCCGGCCTGGTCGAGAACAACGCGGTCAAGATCGCCGGCGTGTCGGTCGGCAAGATCGAGAAGGTCGCGGTCGATCACGACATCGCGGTGCTGACCCTGCGGGTCGATGGCGACATCGTGCTGCACGACGACGCCAAGGCCATCGTGCGCGCCAAGAGCCTGCTGGGCGAGAAGTACCTGCAGCTGCACCCCGGCGAGCGCGATGGGGCGGTGTTGGCCGACGGCGGCACCATCCCCAACGTCGAGGTGCCGTTCGAGATCGACGAGGTGCTCAACGCGCTCGAGCCCATCCTCGGCGGCGACGATTCCATCGCCGCCGCGCTCGCGCCGCTGGCCGGTCAGCTCAACGACCTGCTCGCCGATGCTTCGGGCAAGCGCGGCAAGCCGCCCATCATCACGCGCGAGCAGATCGACAAGCTGGTCGAGGACCTGACCGCGACCTCCGCCTCGGTCCGGCGCATGACCGAGCAGAACGAGCAGGGCGTGGCCGAGCTGGTCAAGGACGGCAACGCCCTGGTCGACAACGCCAACGCGCTGCTGACCGGACCCAAGGTCACGCGCATCGTCTCCAACGTCGAGTCCATCACCACCGATCTCGATGCGCGCCTGCCGGGCCTGCTGGACCGCGCGGACAAGGCCCTGGCCGAGCTCGAGAAGCTCGCCGGCGTGGTCGACGAGGACAAGCGCAAGAAGATCGCGACCATCATCGACGACGCCTCGGTCGCGACCGCGAACCTGCGCGAGCTGACCGACGAGCTGCGCGGCGTGTCGAAGTTCGTGGGACCGCTGGTCAAGAACCTCGCGACCATCACCGAGCGGGCCTCGAAGGTCGACGAGACCATGATCCGGCAGTTTTTCCAGCGCGAGGGCATGAAGATCTACTTCGGCAGCAAGAAGAAGGCCGAGGAGTCGCTCGAGGACTTCCCGGACAAGTGAGGGCCCACCGGGCCGGGCGCGACCGCGGGCCCGACCGGATGGCCGAGTGGCCAGCGGGCGCCCGGGATCGCCGGGAATTCGGTGCCGGGTCGGCGCGCTTGTTAGCCTGACGGCAACGATGGCGACCTCGGCCGGCACGACGCCGATCCTGGCCGGCGTCGGCGGACTGTGGCGGGCGCTGCCACGGCTTGCGCCGACGCTGCTGGTCATCGCCCTGCTCGCGTGCGTGCTGGTGCCGCTGCCGACGGTGCTGGTCGATCTGCTGCTGTCGCTGTCGCTGGCCGCATCGATGTTGGTGCTGGTCGCGGCGCTGCTGGTGCGGCGTTCGACCGACTTCCTGGCGTTCCCGTCGCTCCTGCTGCTGCTGACGCTGTACCGGCTCGCGCTCAACGTCTCGACCACGCGGCTGATCCTGAGCCAGGCCGACGCCGGCCGCGTCATCGATGCGTTCGCGGCCGTGGTCGTGCGCGACGACCTCGTGGTCGGCGGGGTCATGTTCGCGATCATCACCGCGGTGCAGTACGTCGTGATCGCCCGCGGGGCCGAGCGCGTGGCCGAGGTCGGCGCTCGCTTCGCGCTCGACGGCCTGCCAGGGCACCAGGCGGCGATCGACGCCGATCTGCGCGCCAAGGTCATCTCGCCGCGCGAGGCCGCGAGCCGTCGCGCGCGGCTGGGCGAGCGCTCGAACTTCCACGGTGCGATGGACGGTGCGATGCGCTTCGTGAAGGGCGACGCCGTGGTCGGCCTGGTCGTGACCGGCATCAACCTGCTCGGCGGCCTCGCGATCGCGCGCTGGCGCCACGACATGGGCCTGGTCGAGGGTCTCGAGCGCTACGGTCGACTGACCATCGGCGACGGCCTGTTGGCGCAGATCCCCGCGCTGCTCGTGAGCCTCGCGGCCGGCATCCTGGTCTCGCGCGTCGATCGGCACGAGGACGGCACCGTGGCCACGCCATGGCTGCAGCCGCCGATGCTGCTGGTGCCGTCGGCGTTCCTGCTGGCGATGGCACTGGTGCCGGGCATGCCGGCGCTGGCGTTCGCGGCGACCGCGATCGCGCTGGTCACGGTCGCGTTGGTGCTCGCGGCCCGCGGTGAGCGCGAGCGGCCGCACGCGGCCGAGCGTTCGCGCGGACGCCTGCTGGTGCGCGTCGGCGACGGCGCCAGCGAGACCCGCGAGCTCGAGCGTGCGCTCGACGAGGTCCGCACGCGCTGCGAGGCGGCGCTGCGGCTGCCGCTGCCCGAGCTGCTGTTGCGCCGCGATCCGACGCTGCCCGACGACGCGCTCGAGCTGTCGCTCGACGATCTGCGACTGCTGCGGGTGGCGTTGCCGGCCGGCGGCGAGCAACAAGATGCCGCGGTGCTCGCGGTGTTCCGCGGCCTGATGGATCACGCCGAGCGCTTCGTGGCTCTGCCGGCGCTCGACCGTGAGCTCGACGAGCTACGCGCCGAGCAGCCGGTGCTGGTCGAGCGCGTGCTGCAGCACCGCGACGTGTTCGAGCTGGCGGCGCTGCTGCGGGGCTTCGCCCGCGAACGCATCGGCTGCCCGCGCCTGGTCGACGTCATGCTCGCGCTCGCCGACGCGCCCGCGTCGCTGGGCGGACACCGCGACGCCGAGCTCGCGTACGTGCGCGAGCGGCTGGCGCCACAGTGGCTGCCGCAGGCGCTCGATGCGTTGCAACGGTTGGGGGCGCCGCGGTGGCTGCGGTTCGAGCCCGACGCCGAGGCCGAGCTGCTGGCGCGCTTCACCGTCGGGGCCACCGGTGGTCGCCTCGGCCTCGACGCGAGCGAGCGCGCCCGCTGGCTCGCGGGTGTGACCGAGGTCTCGGGCGAATCGCCCCGCGGGCCGACCATCGTGGTGGCGACCCCGGCGGCCCGCGCTGCGATCGCCGACTTGTGTCGTGGCCTCACGCCGTTCGTGACGGTGTTGTCGGTGGCGGAGCTGCAGAGCGCGCGGATTGCAGGCACGCCCACGCCGCATTGGCTTGCCATGCCCTGACCGGAGGTGGCACCGTCGGCGTCGTTCATGGCTCGCCCGCCGACGACGTACTGGGATTACATCAAGGTCGAACAACTGCTGTCGCTGCAGCAGGGCGTGGATTCCGACGAACGCGCGCTCGGCAACGACGAGGTCCTGTTCATCACCATCCACCAGATCGACGAGCTGTGGTTCAAGCTCGTGTTGCGCGAGCTCGTGGTCATGCGCGACTGCCTCGCGCAGCCGGTCGTGCCCGAGCAATCGCTGGCACAGGTGGCGCGGGGGCTGCGACGCACCGTGTTGCTCATGCACAACACCGCGCAGCACTTCGCGCTGATGGAGAGCATGACCACGCGCGACTACCTCGCGTTTCGCGACAAGCTCTCGCCCGCGAGCGGCTTCCAGTCGGCGCAGCTGCGGGAGATCGAGATCCTGCTGGGCCTGCCCGACGACGTCCGCGTGGGCTTCGGCGAGGGCAGCTACCTCGATGCGCTGCGGGCCGCGGGCGGTGGCGAGTCGCCGGCGCTGCGCCGCGTGCTGGCGCGGCAGGCCGACCGACCGTCGATCCTGTACGCGGTCGAGCAGTGGCTGTACCGCACGCCGATCTGCGGCTCGGGACCGGATGATCCCGGCGACAGCGCGTGCGTGTCGGAGTTCGTCGAGCAGTACCTGCGCGCCCACGCCGCGGAGATCGAGTCCAACAAGGCCCAGTCGCTCGCGGTCGCGACCACGCAAGGCGATCGCGATCGCCTCGCGGCGCGATACCAGCGCGAGATCGACGGTGCGCGTGCGTTCCTCGAGGCGGCGGATCGGCCCGAGGCCGAGCGCGCGCGCTCGCGCCGCATCCGCGCCGCGATCGTGTTCATCGAGAGCTACCGCGAGTTGCCGCTGCTCGCGTGGCCGCGCGAGGTCGTCGACGGCATCGTCGCGCTCGAGCAAGCGTTCCTGGTCTTCCGCCAACGCCACGCTCGCATGGTCGAGCGCGTGATCGGTCGGCGCACGGGCACCGGTGGCTCTGCGGGGGTCGACTATCTCGACCAGACCGCATTGCGGTACCGGGTCTTCGCGGATCTCTGGGCGGTTCGAACGCTGCTCGTCCGCCGCGATGCACTACCCAAGCTTCAAGACACCCACTTCTATGACTTCGCCGGCGGTCGGTGATCGCCAGACCCTGGGTTGCTCCGTGGGCCGGGCCTGTGAGGAGGCCCGCCCACCGCGCGGGCGATGAAGCCCGCGCGGTTCGGCACCGCAGGTCGGACCGTGTGCGAACCCTGGCGCCGCTCAGCCCCAGGAGCTGGGCTGCCGCGTGGGATCGCTCACCGATTGCGAGAGCGACGGGCGGACGATCGGCGCACGCACCTTGCGGGACATGCGACGGATCATCCGACGAAGCGACTTCGCGATCGCGTGGCCCGTGGGCAGCACGACGGCGACGGTCTCTTCGCCCTCGCCCTGCAGCACCACGGTGTGCTGACCGATCACGAGGCGGATCGTGCTCTCATCGGTCTTTTTGAGCAGACCCATGGCCGCCGCGAGGATGGGGCTCCACGACTCCTCGCCGCGGAACTCTTGGTTGCCGGCCGGATCGGCCACGTTCACGGCCACGATGCCCGGGGCCGCTGCGAGATGATCGATGTTTGCTCGAAGACTCATGACACCTGCCTCTTGTATGGCCGCTCGGGCCGGAACCTGCGCTCCAAAGTCTGTTCGATCCTTGCCGCCGTGCCAGTCGATCCCGGCAAGTACGTGGCGGCTCCCGATGCTGGATCGTCACGACGATGTTCTCGGTCACGCCCCTGAGCGGGTGACGTCGTTCGATCACGGAACGACGTATGCTCGTCCATGGCCGGAGGTCACGATTTCCATCCCCGGAACCGTCCCGATCCGTCGAAACACCGCGACAGCCGCGAATTGAGGCGGATCCGCGGGGTTTGCCCCCCGGGCGATCACGCGGAGACCCCTCGGGGTCGCGGGCCCGCACCGGCGCTCGCATCGTGACACCGTGACACGCTTGTCGCGCGTCACACGTGTCGCGAGGCGAACGATCGGCCGCCAACGTCGGTGACGAGCGGCACGCGTGGGGAACGCGCGGCGAGCTGGATCACGCGTCGCACTGCGCCTGCTCGGCGCACACGCGCCACAGCGCCTCGAGCTGCGCCTTGTCGGCCGCGAACGGACACGGACGTGCGCGACGATCGACCCACCAGCGGCCGGTCTGGCTCGAGACCTCGGGGTCGGCCGCGACGAACGTGGGCGTCAGCGCGCCCTCGGCCGCGGACTTGAGCGCCCAGCCCGAGCCCAGCCGCATCAACCTCGTCATCCAATTCGGCTGCTCGCGGAACAGCCCGCTGCCGACGGCGCCCGGATGGCACGCGTGCACCGAGATGGCATCGCGCGCGGCGATCTCCGCCAGCCGCCACGCGAGCATGCGATCGGCCTGCTTGCTCGCGGCGTAGGCGGCCATGCCGGCCCACCGGCGGCGCTCGAACTGCACGTCGCCCAGGTCGAGGCCGCGGGCGTAGGTCGACGCGACGTGCACGATGCGTCCGGGTGCGGCGCGGCGCATCGCGGGCAACAGCAGGTTGCTCAGCGCGAAGTATCCCAGCACGTTGGTGGCCCACGTCTGCTCGAAGCCATCGATGCCGACGCGACGCTCGCGACACATCACCGCGGCGTTGTTGACCAACACGTGGACCGGACCCCCGGCGGTCACGTTCTTCACGAACGCGCGCAGCGACGCGCGGCTCGACACGTCGAGCTGCAGCATGGTCACGCGATCGTTGCCGCTGTCGTTCGCGATCTCCTGCAGCGCCACGCTGCCGCGGTCGCGATCACGGCACGCCAGCACCACTGTCGCACCGAAGTACGCGAGGTTGCGGGCGACCTCCTTGCCGATGCCCGAGCTCGCGCCGGTCACGATGCAGCGACGGTCGACCAGATCGTACTTCACGGGGTTCGCACGATAGTACGCGTTCGCGGCCGCGCCGGCGCGGTGCGCGGGGCCGAGCACAGCGTCGGCGGCCGCTGGGGTACACTTTCGCCCGCACCGGATCAGGAGCACTCGATGACCGCGACGATGGTGGAGTTTGGGGCGAACGGAGACAGGGCGGCGGGCTACCTCTCGCTGCCGGCCGCGGGCACCGGCCCGGGCCTGTTGGTGTTGCAGGAGTGGTGGGGCCTGGTCGACCACATCAAGCGCGTGGCCGACCGCTTCGCCCAGGCGGGCTTCGTCGCGCTCGCGCCGGATCTGTACGACGGTGAGTCGACCACCAGCCCCGACGATGCCGGGCGTCGCCTGATGGCGCTCGACATCGCTCGGACCGCGAAGAAGCTGGCGGGCGCCGCCGACTACCTGCTCGCGCATGCCCGCGTCGCGCCGAAGAAGGTCGCGGCGCTGGGCTTCTGCATGGGTGGGCAGCTGGCGCTGTTCGGCGGCTGCGAGCACCCCGATCGGATCTGCGCGGTGGTGGACTTCTACGGCGTGCACCCCAAGGTCGAGCTGCGGCCCGAGCGGCTGTCGGGCCCGGTGCTGGCGCACTTCGGCGAGCGCGACGAGTTCGTGCCGCCGGCGACCGCCAACGGTCTGGTCGCGACCCTGCAGAGCGCGGGCGCGCGGGTGCAGGCGCATCACTACGCGGCCGGCCACGCGTTCTTCAACGATGCGCGCCCCGAGGCCTACGACGCCCCCGCGGCGGCGCAGGCGTGGGATCGCACGCTCGCGTTCCTGCGCACGGCGCTGGCGTGAGTCGATCCCACGGACGCGCCCGCGGGCCCGCGCTGTCGCGCGCGGGCCTGGCGTTCTTCGTGCTCTCGACCGCGATGCTGATCACGCCGATCTATCCCTGGCTCGGCAATCACATCGAGCCGCGGGTGCTCGGGCTGCCGTGGTCGCTGGTGTACGTGCTGGGCATGGTCGCGATCGACTGCCTCGCGCTCGCGGGGCTGTACGTGCTGCGTGCGGTCGACCACGCCGAGCTCGAGGACGATCCGCCGTGAGCGGCATGGCGCCGGCGCTGGTGGTCTTCGGCTACCTCGCGATCACGCTGGTCATCGGCATCGCGGCGGGTCGCGTCGGTCGCGGTGACGTGTCCGACTACGTCGCGGGCGAGCGCGCGTTCGGGCCGCTGGTGATGTACTTCGTGATGGGCGCGACCATCTTCAGCGCCTACGCGCTGCTGGGCACGCCGCAGCGCGTGGTCGCCAAGGGTTCGGACGCGTTCTACATCATCGCCTACGGTGCGGTCGGCTTCGTGCCGGTGTTCTACTTCGGCGCACGGGTGCGTCGCCTCGGCGCGCGGCTGGGCCTGGTCACGCAGGCCGAGCTGATCGGCGCACGCTTCGGCAGCCGGGCCGTCACCGCCATCATGGGCGCGGCCACGGTGCTGGCGTTCGCGCCGTACCTGGTGATCCAGTTCAAGGGCGCGGGCGTGGTCATGCAGGCGGTCACCGGCTGGCCGCTGCCGGTCGGCGCGGCGGTGGTCTACGCGGTCGTGGTGATCTACGTCGTGATCGGGGGCGTGCGCGGCGTGGCGTGGACCAACGTGCTGCAGGGCGCGGCCATGCTCGTGATCGTGTGGTGCCTGGGTCTGTGGGTGCCGCAGCGGTTGTTCGGCGGCGTGGGCCCGATGTTCGATCGCGTGATCGCCGAGCACCCCGAGAGCCTCACGCTGCCGGGCCCGGGGCCGACCAGCTTCGCGCAGTACAGCGCCGAGATCCTGGTCTCGATGCTGGGCTTCTCGATGTGGCCGCAGGTCTTCATGAAGTGCTTCACCGCCCGCTCCGCGCGGCTGGTGCAGCTGTCGGCGGTGCTGTACCCGACGTTTCTGTTCTTCTTGGTGCCGCTGCTGCTGCTGGGCTACGCCGCGGTGGTGCTGGGCGGGCCCGCCGACGACTCGGTGCTGCTGTGGATCGTGTCGCGGCCCGAGCTCGGCGACACCGCGCTCGTGGTCGCGTTCGTGACCTTCGCGGTGCTGGCGGCGTCGATGTCGACCGGCGACGCGCTGCTGCACGCGGGTGCGTCGATCCTCGTGCGCGACGTCGGCGTGGTCGGCCTGGGCTGGCGCGCCGACGACGCCCGGCAGACCCGTTGGATGCGCATGGCCGTGGTCGCGCTGGCGCTGTGCACGTTCGTGCTGCTCGAGCTCGCGGGCAACACCTCGATCGTCGACCTGTTGCTGCTGGCGTACGCGGTGCCGATCCAGTTCCTGCCGCTGGTGCTCGCGGCGCTGTACTGGCCGCGTGCCAACCGCGTTGGCGCCCTCGCGGGCCTGGGCTGCGGCCTGGGCACCTGCGTGCTGCTGTTCGTCTCGCAACGCCTCGCGCCCGGGCTGTACACTGCGCTCAACCCCTGGGGCCTGCAGATCGGCGTGCTCGGCGGGGTCGTGACCACGCTCGCGTTGGTGGTCGGAACCTATCTCGCGCCGAAGATGGACCCCGGGCACCTCGAACGATTCGCGCCATGATCTCATCACGCACTCGACGCCTCGGCTGGGTCCTGCTCGCGCTCGCGGGCGCCTGCGATCGCAGCTCGCATCGCTACGACGTGGTCGACACGCCCGATCCGGTGCCGGTGGAGGCCGCTGCGCCGCCGCCGAAGCCGGCGCCCGCGAACGTCGATCCCAGCGGTCAGCGTCTGCCCGACGCGTGCACCCGCGGCACCGGTCGCAACGAGGAGGGCAAGTGCGTGCTGCTGACCACGCGCAGGCCGCCGACCGGCGAGCAGGTGCAGATCCCCGCAGGCGAGTTCATCGTCGGCGATCTGCCGTCGAGCTACGACTTCCGCAAGGTCATCGACGATCCGAAGCTGCTGTGGGCCGGTCAGCCGCCGCGCGTGGTCCGTAGCCCCGGCTTCTGGATCGACGTCAGCGAGGTGACGCGCGCTGCGTACGACAAGTGCATCGCCGCGGGCAAGTGCACCGCGCCGGTGTGCGATCCCAGCGAGGCGCTCGCGCGCACGCCCGAGGGCGCGCGGCCGGCCGTGCCGCAGACCTGCGTGAGCCACGAGCAGGCGGAGGCGTTCTGCGCGTGGGCCGGCGGCCGACTGCCCACCGAGATCGAGTGGGAGTACGCCGCGCGGGGCGTCGACGCGCGCATCTATCCGTGGGGCAACGAGCTGCGCGACGAGTTCATCGCCGGCGTCATGCCCATCGACACGCCGATCATCGATCTGAGCTACTTCGGCGTGCGGGGCATGGGCGCCAACGCGAACGAGTGGGTCGCAGAGCGTTGGGATCCCGACGCGCCGCTGTCGACCTACGTGCCCAAGGGCTTCCGTCGCCCCGACGGCCCACTGCTGCGCGCGCTGGGTTCGAGCCCGACCGGGTGGGTGTGGAAGGCGGCGCGCGTGGGCGATCGCCAGCACTCCGACGCGGCCGATCCGCTGCGCGGCTTCCGTTGCGTCGCCGATCTCGGCGCCGACGCACCCAAGCTGACGGTGCCGGCGCAGACGCTGCCGCTGCCGATCGTGCGCGAGGTCGGCCAGCAGCTGCGGCTGTTCGGCGGTGTGGCCGAGGCCGTCGATGCCTCCGAGGCGCTGACCTTCTGCGAGCGCCTCGAGGTCGAAGCGCTCGGTCGCACGTGGAGCGACTGGCGTCTGCCGACGCTCGCGGAGATCGAGTCGATCGCCGCGATGTTCCGCGGCCCCGGGCCCTTCTGGACCGCCGAGGGTGCGGCCGAGCAGCGCCCGCCCAGCGGTCAACCGACGGCGGACACGCCGTGGGTCACCGTCGAGCTGGGAGCCAAGGGCGCCGCGGCGGCCCGCTGCGTGCACGGCTAGCAGCGGCCGCGAAGGCGGTCGCGTCGCCGCCGTTGTTTGCTAGTGTCGACGGCGATGACGCACGAGTCGCTCGCCCGCTGCACCAAGACCGTCGCGCTCGCGCTGGCGCTCGTCGGTGGCTGCCAGAACAAGCCGGCCGACACCGCGGCCACCGCGGGCAAGGCCGCAGCGGCGGGCAAGACCGCCGATGCGGGCGCAGCCAAGACGCCACCGCCGCTGGACTCGGGGGCTTCGAAGTCGGGCGGTCGTGTGTTCGAGGCCAAGACCGGCGCGGAGCCGACCGAGGCGAAGGCGGAGGCGAAGGCCGAGGCGTCCGCAGATCTGGGACAGCGCTTCCTCGATCCGGCGTGGTTCCGCAAGGACATGCTCGAGGGCGCCAAGGCCACCGACGTCAGCCGTTCGGAGCGCAACGAAAAGGGCCTGTTCTCGTCGCAGATCCTGTTCGATCTCGCGGCTGGCACCACCGCGGAGCAGTGCGCCGATCAGCTCCAGGAGAAGGTCGGCAAGGACGTCACCAACCTCGTGCGTGCGCCCGACGAGAAGCTGCCCGGACGACTCAAGCTCACCGGCAGCACGCAGCGCTATCGCGTCACGATGATGTGCGGCGAGGCCAAAGGTGTGATGCGGGCCTACGTGAGCTTCGAGTGGCTCGAGTGATCGCGTGCCCGCACCCCGCTGCGACGGCACGGACAGCCCACAGCGGGCCGGGTTGTGGACGCTGCGGGTCTCGCACGCTACGGTGATGCGGTGGACTTCCGCGAGGGCAACGGCTTCGATCCCTTCGGGTGGTCGGTGCCGTGCACCGGGCTGAAGCCGTCGCAGGTGCGCGAGGAGGTTCGTGCGCTGGTCGAGTGGGCGGCGCAGACCTGGGCGATGTACTTCCCGGCCGCGCGTGGCTACACCCTGCGGGTCGACTCGCCCGCCGGCGCCAGCAACGGCGTGCAGCTGACGGTGAGTCGCGGCGACTTCCGAGCGCAGGTCGAGATCGAGAGCATCCTCGATCCGGTGCGGCGCCACAGCGGCGCGATGATCGTGCGCACCTCGGGCCGCGCGACCTCGCGGGCGCTCGTGCGAGCGCAGCGCGACGGTGCGCTGGCGGTGCAGCGCGGACGCTCGGCCGGCGTGGTGGCGGGCATCGGCGTGTTCGCGCTGGTGTGCTGGATGTGCCTGGGCGCGCCCAACCCCGGCATCCTGCTGGCGACGCTGGGCCTGGTCGTGATCGCGTTGTTCTCGACCACCGCGCTGGGCGGGCTCGGGGCCTACGTCGGCGAGTGCGTCGGCGAGAGCGCGCACGTGCGTGCGCGCGTCGCTGCCCAGGGTGACCCGCTGCTCAAGGACGACCTGCGGCGCTTCCGTGCGCTGGTGCGCGAGCTCAACACGCGCCGCGCCGCGCTGGCAGGCCGGCTCAGCGGTGAGCTCGGGCCCACGCCGTTCCGCGCGCTGCCCAGCGCGACCGGACCCCGCGCTCGCACCGGCGAGACCGTGGCGCTGCGCGGGCCCAAGCTGTCGTGGTCGGCGTGAGTCGCCCGGCGCCTCGCGCCGCAGCAGGCCTCACTTCTTGCGCGACTTCTTCTTCTTGTCCTTCTGGAATTTCTTCGCGTGCGCGACGTTGCGGTTGGCCGGCCGCGCGACCGAGCCGTCCTGCTGCATGCGGACCGGCGCCTCGCCGGCCTCCGCGAGCTGCTGACCCTCGGTGATCTGGGCGATCTGCGGCACCGATGCGTACAGAAACGGCGACAGCTCGAGGCCCATGCGCTTGTCGAGCTGCGTGAGCGTGACCTGGGCCCGCACCGGCAGGCGCAGGTTCTTCGAGCGCACCGACTTGGGGAAGCCTTCGTGGCTGGGCAGCGAGTGCTCCGGCGGCGAGATCGGGTGCTGCATGCGGCACGTGATCGGCCGGTCGTTCCACACGCGGCATCGTTGCGTGCTGGCGTCGAGCAGCGGGCACGCGTGCAGCTTCTTGGCGAAGGTGAGCCGGCCGTTTTGGACCGCCTTGCCGCCGAAGCGGACCTTCTCCGCGTCCTTGCCGGTGGCGCCGGCCTGCACGTCCTTGTACTGCTCCTGCGCCAGCTCGACGAGCGCGCGCACGACCTCGCCGAAGTCCTTCCACGGTCGCGCGACGCGGTAGATGTTGAGCGCCTCGATCGCGGACACACCCACCGGCGCGGTGAAGCACGCGTTGCAGCCGCCGGGCTCACCCGGACGCTTGGCGTCCGTGAGCCCCATCGGTCCGCGCAGCGCGTCGTGGTACGCGTCGACGGCGTGGAGCAGCTCCTTGAACAGCGGCGTGAAACCCCGCGGCAGCCGCTTGGTCTCCTTCATGTCCGCGATGCCGGGCAGGCCCGAAATCTTGTCGAGCGTCGCCTGGATGGCCGCGGCATGCGGCGCCGCCGCCTTCTTGGCCGCCGCGTTGGGGCGGGTCACTTGATCGGCGGGTAGCTTGAGCCGCGGTCCGAACAACGCGGCGAGGAACTCGAGCGCCATGGCCGGGCGCTGGATTACCACAGCGCGCGTGGCGGTGCTAACGTCCGCGCACCATGTCGCTGCTCGTCCGCCTGGGTCTGTCCGCCGTGCTGCTGGGCGCGGCTTCCTGCAACAAGCAAGGTGGCACCAACACGCCCGACGGCGGGCGCGGGGGCAAGGGTGCGCCGGTCACGGGCGGCATCGAGCTGCGCTACGGCGCGGCCGCGGCCAAGCTCAAGCAAAACGGCAGCATCGACATGAACACCAGCGGCTCGGGCCAGTTCGGCCAGGCCGCGATGGAGTACTCCGCGCTGCTGGAGTTCTCGCCCTCGGGCGACAAGCTCAAGGTCGTGTGGAGCTTCGCCGACATCGGCAAGCTCGACCTGCAGGGCATGTTCAAGGACGACGGCGGTGGTGACACCAAGTCGGTCCTGAAGGAGCAGGGCAAGGGCGCGTTCCTGGTCGACCGCCGCGGCGAGCTCGACGAGAAGGCGACCGAGGGGCTGGCCGAGAACACCGCGCGCCGCGAGCACTTCAAGAAGCTCGGCGAGGAGGCCAAGGCCAACGGTGGCAAGCCGCCCGCCGGCGCCGGTGCGGCGCAGATCCTCGCGCTGGCGGACGCCATGATCGCGCTGCCCGATCTGCCCAAGGATCCCATCGCGGTCGGCAAGACCGTGGTCGAGGAGGAGCAGGCGGAGACCGAGCTCGGTGGCTCCGGCGTGATGATGCCGACCGACACCGAGACCAAGTACACCCTGGTCAAGATCGACGACTCCGGCGGCCAGCGCATCGCCGAGCTGCAGGTCGAGCAGTCGACCAGCGGCGCCAGCGAGATGCAGGGCGGCATGATCTCGCTCGAGGGCACCATCGAGGGTTCGATCCTGTTCGACGTCGATGCCGGTCTGCCGGTCAGCTACAAGTTCACGCGCAGCACGATGATCTCGTTCGGGCAGAACTCGTTCGAGACCACCATGATGATGCAGGCCTCGTTCGAGAAGGGCTGAGCCCGACGTGGCCGACGCGCCCGAGGCCGCCGCGGCCGCGGCGATGTCCGTGCTCGTCGTCGACGACGAGAAGAACATCCGCAGCACGCTGACGCTGTGCCTGCAGGGCATCGGCTGCGACGTGACCGGCGTCGCCGACGGTGCCGCCGCGCTCGCGGCGTTGGAGCGGGCGCCGTTCGACCTCGCGTTCCTCGATCTGCGCCTGGGCGAGCACAGCGGGCTCGAGCTGTTGCCGAAGCTGCTCGCGCTGCGGCCCCAGCTCGCGGTCGTGATCATCACCGCCTACGCCACCTTCGACACCGCGGTCGAGGCCATCAAGCGCGGCGCGGTCGAGTACCTGCCCAAGCCGTTCACGCCGGCACAGGTCCGCCACACCGTCGAGCAGATCGCGGGCCGGCGTGCGGTGCAGCGACGCGTCGCCGACCTCGAGGCCCAGCTGGCCGACGCGGTGCCCGAGCTCGAGCTGCAGACCCACGCGGCAGCGATGCAGCGTGTGCTCGACACGCTCGCGCGCGCGGCTCCGTCCGACGCGCCGGTGCTGCTGTGCGGTGAGAACGGCACCGGCAAGGGCGTGCTCGCGCGGGCGCTGCACGCCCAGAGCCGCCGTCGCCAGGGGCCGTTCGCGACCGTGAACTGCCCCACGCTGTCCGACGACCTGCTCGCCAGCGAGCTGTTCGGTCACGCCCGCGGTGCCTTCACCGGTGCGGTGCGCGATCAACCCGGCCGGGTCGAGGGCGCCGAGGGCGGCACGCTGTTCCTCGACGAGATCGGCGAGATCTCGGTGGCGCTGCAGGCCAAGCTGCTGCGCTTCGTGCAAGACCGCGCCTTCGAGCGCGTGGGCGAGACCCGCACGCGCCACGCCGACGTACGCGTGGTCGCGGCGACCAACCGCGATCTGGTGCGCGACGTCGCCGAGGGCCGCTTCCGCGAGGACCTGCTGTTCCGGCTCAACGTCATCGAGCTGCGGGTGCCGCCGCTGCGCGAGCGGCCCGAGGACATCGTGCCGCTGGCGCGACGGTTCCTGGCGTTCTTCGCCCGCAGCGCCGCGCGTGCGATCCCCGAGCTGTCGCCGGCAGCCGAGGCCGCGCTGCTGCAGCACCGCTGGCCCGGCAACGTCCGCGAGCTCCGCAACGCGATGGAGCGTGCAGTCATCCTGTGGCCCGATCGCGTGATCGGTCCCGAGGCGCTGCCGGGTGCGATCGCCACCGCGGTCGCGGTCGGGCCGCGACTGGGCGGTGATCACACGCTCGAGGACATCGAGCGCGAGCACATCGTGCGCGTGCTCGCGCGCGCGCAGACGCAGGAGGAGGCCGCGCGCATCCTCGGCATCGACGCGTCGACGCTGTGGCGCAAGCGCAAGCGCTACGAGCAGGGCTGAGCCGCGCGGTGCTCAGGGCTGCAGCAACGCTGCGATGGCCGCGGCATCGGGCGCGGCGAGCAGCGCCGCGCGCGTGCCGGCGTCCGACAGCACGCGGCTCCACTGTGCCAGCGCCTTGAGGTGGGCCGCGCTCGCGGCCGGCGGACGCAGCAGCGCCACGAACAGCTGCACCGGCGTGTCGTCGGGCGCGGCCATGGCCACCGGCGTGCGCGCGCGCCCGAGCACCGCGAACACGCGGCTCAGCCCCGGGTGCTCCCCGTGCGGCATGGCGATGCCCGAGCCCAGCGCGGTGGATGCCAGCGCCTCCCGCTCGCGCAGCGTCGCGAGCAGCTCCGGCAGCGGCACGCCGGTGTCGCGCGCGACCGGTTCGCACAGCTGCGCGAGGATCTCGTCGACGGTCGAGCCGTGCAGCTCGGCCACGATCGCGTCGGGCAACGGCGTCGTCATGGCCCAGCCCCCGCGCGTGGGAGCGTGAACCAGAACCGGGCCCCGTGTCCGGGCTCGCTGACCACGCCGATGCGTCCGCCGTGGGCCTCGACGACCTCGCGCGCGATCGACAGGCCCAGGCCCGCGCCGCCGGGCGGCTGGCCGGGTGCGCGGAAGAAGCGGTCGAACACCCGCGGCACGTGCTCGGGCTCGATGCCTGCGCCGTGATCGGCGACCTCGATGCGCACGCCGTCGTCGCCGGGCTCGGCGAGCACGGTGATGGTGCCGCCGCCGGGGCTGTGGCGGATCGCGTTGGCCAGCAGGTTGTCGAACACCAACGCGATGCGCGAGCGATCGACGTCGACCGCGGGCAGCGACGGGGTCACGCGCACCCGCAGCTGCAGGTTCGCGCGCGCGGCGTCCTCGCGATGGGCCTCGACCGCGGCGTCGACCAGGGTCTCGACCGGCGTCGCGACCCGCGCGAGCTCGAGCGCGTCCGATTGCAGCCGCGCGAGGTCGAGCAGATCGTCGACGATGGCCTGCAGGCGCTCGCAGTCCTCGCGCGCCGCGCCCAACAGATCGGCCTGCTTGTCGCCGAGCTCGCCGGCGGCGCCCTCGACACACAGGTGGATCGCCATGCGCAGCGAGGTCAGCGGCGTGCGGAACTCGTGCGCCACGGTCGCGATCATGTCGTTGCGCAGCTCGTCGAAGCGACGCAGGCGCGTGACGTCCTGGGCGATGACGGTCACGCCCATGATGGCGCCGTGCTCGTCGTAGACCGGCGACGCGCGCGGCAGGTACCAGCGCTCGCGATCGGCACGCCGGACCGCGACGGCCTCGTCGAAGCCGCGCGGCGTGTGCGGGCCCTTGCCCGCGAGCACGTGGTCGCGCGCCAGCTGCAGCGCCCCGCGCAGCGGTGCGGCCACCCGCGCCAGCACGTCGCGGTCCGCGGCGTCGCCCAGCGCGAGCTCGAGCTCGTCCTCGGCGCTGCGGTTGGCGCTGAGCACGTTGCCGTCGACGCCGAAGACCAGCACCGGGTCGGGGATGCTGTCGATGGCCGCCTGGGAGGCCAGCTGCGCCTGCAGCAGCTCGCCCAGCGAGCTCTTGCGGAAGCGTTCGAGCCGTGCGGCCATGTCGTTGAACTCGCGCGCGACCGCGGCGAGCTCGTCGTCGCCCAGCACGCTCGCGCGCACCGACAGATCGCCGCTGCCGAGGCGACGCGCGACCAGGCCCAGGTTGTCCAGCGGTCGCAGCACCCGCGAGGCGATCCACAGCGATGCCAACAAACCCAGCGACAGCGCTGCGACCGAGCTCCACGTCACGACCAGCTCTGCGCGCTCGGCAGTGCTGCGCGCGTGGTCGCTGCGGCGCACCATCGCGTCTTGGTTGAGCGTGAGGATGCGATCTGCGGTCGACTCCACCGCGGCGAAGCGCGGCTGCAGCTGCTCGAAGTACATGGCCTTGCTGGGCGCGCGCGCGAACGCGTCGAACTGCACGGCGTAGTCGTGCCACGCCGCGGCCAGCTCGGCGGTGAGCTCGTCCTCGCCCGGCTCGGTGATGTTCTCCTGCTGTCGCGCCAGCTCGTCCGCGAAGCCCTGACGCAGCGCAGTCGCGTGGTGCACGAGTGTGTCGTCGCGGTCCACGAGCGCCAGCAGTGCGGCCTCGTCGAGGCGGTCGATCGACTCCTTCATGCGCTGGGCCGCGATCACGCTGCGGTAGTTGTCGTGCAGGATGCGGCCCGAGACCGTGCCCAGCGCGTCGACCGTGGCGGACGACACCGAGCCCAGCACCGCCAGCGCGAGCGCCAGCGGCATGGCCGCGAACACCAGCTTGAGTCGCAGCTTCATCGCACCTCGCGGCCGTGGACCGGCACCACGTGCAGGTCCATGTCGTGGGCCAGGCGCAGCAGTCGCGCGGTGGCGTCGAGGCCCAGTGCGCGGCGCCAGCGGGGTTGTTGCGAGCGCCCGACCACGAGGTGGCCGACGCCGTGGGAGCGCGCGAAGTCCAGCAGCGCCACCACCGGATCGCGCGCGCTCAGTCGCACCGCCTCCGCGCCGAGCTCGCGCGCGAGCGCGATGTCGTCGTGCAGCCGGCGCTGTCGCTCGGCGTCGATGCGCTCGGGCGTCTCGCCCGGGGTCTGCACGTAGACTGCGTACCAGTCGCTCGACAGGCGGCCCGCGAGTCGCGAGCCGCGGCGCAGCATCGCCGCGGCGCCCGGCGAACCCGCGGACATGCACACCATCACCTTGGCACCGGCACCGGTGGCTTCGCTCTCGCTCGGTGGGCCCGGGTGGGCCTGGCGCTCGACGCTCTCGGCGACCTCGCGCAGCACCAGCTCGCGCAGGGCGCTGAGGTTCTCGCGGCGGAAGAAGTGCTGCAGCGCCCACGGGATCTTGTCTGCGGCGTAGATGCGACCGGACTCGAGTCGCTCGAGCAGATCCTCGACCGCGAGGTCGAGCGTGACGACCTGGTCGGCCTGGCGCACGAAGGTGTCCGGCACCGACTCGCGCACGTTCACGCCGGTGGAGCGCTCGATGGTGTCGCGCAGCGATTCGAGGTGCTGCACGTTGAACGCACCGATGACGTTGATGCCGGCGTCGCACAGCTCGAGCACGTCCTGCCAGCGCTTGCGCTGCCGGCTGCCGGGCGCGTTGGTGTGCGCGATCTCGTCGACGATGGCGACCGCGGGCGCGCGCGCGACGATCGCGTCCACGTCCATCTCTTCGATGGCCACGCCGCGGTACTCGATCCGCCGGTGCGGCACCTGCTCGAGTCCATCGAGCAGCGCGGCGGTCTCGGGGCGGCCGTGGGTCTCGACCACGCCGACGACGATGTCGACGCCGCGGCGACGCAGCGCGTGGGCCTCCTCGAGCATGCGGTAGGTCTTGCCCACGCCGGCGGCGAAGCCGAGGTAGAGCTTGAGCCGGCCCCGCTTCGCGCGCTGCACCAACTCGAGGAAGTCCTCGGCCCGCTTGCGCTCCGCGCTCATGCGACGTTCCGCGCGCAGCCTAGCACGTCGCCGCGGCGCGTCCGCCGTGGCGGCGCGTCGGTGCGCGGCCGCGTCATCGCGCGAGCACCGAGCCCACGCCGTGGCCGTCGAAGGTGCGGTCGAGCGCGAGGTTCGTGCGCAGCACGTTCACGCGCGGCTCACCCAGCAGGCCGAGATCGGGCGACTCGACGTTGGCATCGATCACCGCGAGCACGCGCGCCAGCGTCACACCGCGCGCGGCGGCGATGCGCGGCGCCTGCCACCGCGCCGCCTCCGGCGACAGGTGCGGGTCGAGGCCGCTGGCCGACGCGGACACCAGCTCGACCGGGACCGCGAGCGGCTGCTGGGGATTGAGGGCGCGCAGACGCGTGTGCTCGGCGGTCATGCGCTCGCGCAGCGCCAGCGAGCTCGGTCCGAGGTTCGAGCCCGACGATGCCATCGCGTCGTAGCCCTGCGCGCCCGCGGCGGAGGGCCGACCGTGGAGGTAGCCCGGCGCGGTGAAGCGCTGTCCGATCGGCGCCGCGCCGACCACGGTGCCATCGTCGTCGGTCACGAGGCTGCCGTGGGCCTGGCGCGGGAACAGCAGCTGCGCCGCGGCCGTGACCAGCAGCGGGTAGACCACGCCGGTGACGACGAGGGTCAGCAGCGACAGACGCACGGCGATGACGAGGGTGCGGCGCATGGACTGCTCCTGGATCACGTCGGCAGCAACGCCGCGACGACCACGTCGATGGCCTTGATGCCGACGAAGGGCACGATCAGTCCGCCCACGCCGTACAGCAGCAGCGCGCGGCGCAGCTGCGCGGCGGCGCTGCGTGGGCGGTAGCGGACGCCACGGAGCGCGAGCGGTATCAAACCGACGATCACGAGTGCGTTGAACACCACCGACGACACGATGGCGCTGTAGGGCGTCGACAGTCGCATCAGATCCAGCGGTGCGATCTCGCCGTAGACTGCGACGAAGATGGCCGGCAGGATCGCGAAGTACTTCGCGACGTCGTTGGCGAGCGAGAAGGTCGTCAGCGCGCCGCGGGTCATCAGCAGCTGCTTGCCGACCTCGACCACCTCGAGCAGCTTGGTCGGGTTGCTGTCGAGGTCGATCATGTTGCCGGCCTCCTTGGCCGCCTGCGTGCCGCTGTTCATGGCCACGCCGACGTCGGCCTGCGCCAGCGCCGGCGCGTCGTTGGTGCCGTCGCCGGTCATGGCCACCAGCTTGCCCAGCGCCTGCTCGCGACGGATGAACTCGAGCTTGCGCTCGGGCGTGGCCTCGGCGACGAAGTCGTCCACGCCGGCCTGCCGCGCGATCGCGGCGGCGGTGCGCGGGTTGTCGCCGGTGATCATCACCGTGCGCACGCCGATGGCACGGAAGCGGGCGAAGCGCTCGGCGATGCCGGGTTTGACCACGTCCTCGAGCCGCACCAGGCCCAGCACGGTCGCGCCGTCGCTGACGCACAGCGGCGTGCCGCCGGCATCGCCGATGCTCGCGGCTGCCTCCGCGACCGCAGCAGGCAGCGATCCACCCAGCTTCGCGACGTGGCTCGCGACCGCATCGACCGCGCCCTTGCGCAGCGCGCGACCATCGACGTCGCAGCCGCTCATGCGGGTCTGCGCGGTGAACGGCACCCACGCATCGACCGCATGCGCGGGCGCGGGCGCGGGCGCGGGCGCGTCGCCGCCGGGGTGCTGCCGCGCGAGCACCACGATCGAGCGGCCCTCGGGGGTCTCGTCTGCGCCGCTGGCGAGCTGCGCGGCCGCGATGAGCCGGGCCATCGCGATGCCGGGCGCCGGCACGAACGCGGTCGCCATGCGATTGCCGACCGTGATGGTGCCGGTCTTGTCGAGCAGCAGCGTGTCGATGTCGCCCGCGGCCTCGACCGCACGGCCGCTCATCGCGAGCACGTGCTTCTGCAGCAGCCGGTCCATGCCCGCGATGCCGATGGCCGACAGCAGCCCGCCGATGGTGGTGGGGATGAGGCACACCAGCAGCGCCACGACCACCGTGATCGACAGCTCGATGCCGGCGTAGTGCGCGAACGGGACCAGCGTCACGCATGCCAGCAGGAACACGATCGTCAGACCGACCAGCAGGATGTGCAGCGCGATCTCGTTGGGGGTCTTGCGTCGGGCCGAGCCCTCGACCAGCGCGATCATGCGATCGAGGAAGCTCGCGCCGGGCTCGGCGGTGACGCGCACGACGATGCGATCCGACAGCACGCGCGTGCCGCCGGTGACCGCCGAGCGGTCGCCGCCGCTCTCGCGGATGACCGGCGCCGACTCGCCGGTGATCGCCGACTCGTCGACCGAGGCGATGCCGAGCTCGATCTCGCCGTCGCTGGGGATGATCTCGCCGGCCTCGACGACCACGCGATCGCCCCGTCGCAGCGCGGTCGCGGGCACGCGCTCCTCGCCGTCGGCGTGCAATCGCCGGGCGCTGGTGTCGCGCCGGGCCCCGCGCAGCGACGCGGCCTGGGCCTTGCCGCGGCCCTCGGCCAGCGCCTCGGCGAAGTTGGCGAACAGCACCGTGAACCACAGCCACACGGCGATGGTCGCGGTGAACCAAAGCGGCGCCATCGCGGCCGGTCGCGCGATCGCGTCGCGTACGAGCACGGCGGTGGTGGTGGCCGAGCCCAGCTCGACCACGAACATCACCGGGTTGCGCATCATCGTTCGCGGCGCCAGCTTGCGCAGGGCATCACGCGCGGCGGCACGCACGATCGCGCGGTCGAACAGCGCCGGTGGCGGGGCCGCGGCCATGTCAGAAGAACCTCCCGGCCGCGACCGTGAAGTGCTCGACGATCGGGCCCAGGCACAGCACCGGGAAGAACGTCAGCGCGCCGACGACGAGCACGACCGCCAGCAGCACCGCGAGGAACGAGCCGCCGTCGGTGGGCAACGTGCCCGGGCCCGGCGGCACCGGGGTCTTGCGTCGCATCGATGCGGCGATGGCGAGCACCGGCACCACCAGCGCGAAGCGTCCGACCAGCATCGCGAGCGCGAGCGTGAGGTCGTAAAACGGCGTGTCGGCCGCGAGCCCCGCGAACGCGGAGCCGTTGTTGCCGCTGGCGCTGGCGTAGGCATAGAGGATCTCCGACAGCCCGTGCGGCCCGGCGTTGCCCAGCGGCGCGGTGCCCCACGGGCCCACCGCCGCGATCGCGGCCAGCACCAGCAGCACCAGCGGCACCGTCAGCAGGTACAGCATCGCGAGCTTCATCTCGCGCGGCTCGATCTTCTTGCCCAGGTACTCGGGCGTGCGGCCGACCATGAGCCCGGCGACGAAGACGGTCAGCAACGCGAGCACGAGCATGCCGACCAGGCCCACGCCGACGCCGCCGAACACGACCTCGCCGAGCATGATGTCGAGCAAGAGCACCAGCCCGCCCAGCGGCGTGAAGCTGTCGTGCATGCCGTTGACCGCGCCGCACGACGCGTCGGTGGTGATGGTGGCGAACAGCGCCGAGCCGGCCAGGCCGAAGCGCACCTCCTTGCCCTCGAGGTTGGGTCCGGCCGCGACGCCCGGCAGCGCGGCGGCGGGGTTGCCCGCGGCCTCGGCGGCGTAGACCGCCGCGACGCCGGCGAGCAGCAGCAGCGTCATCGCGACCAGCAGCACCCAGCCCTGGCGCGGGTTGCCGGTCATGCAGCCGTAGGTGTGCGTGAGCGCGGCCGGCAGCAGCAGGATCGCGACGCACTGCAGGAAGTCCGACAGCGGCGTGGGGTTCTCGAACGGGTGCGCGCTGTTGGCATTGAAGAAGCCGCCGCCGTTGACCCCGATCAGCTTGATGGCCTCTTGTGATGCCACCGGGCCCAGCGCGATCGTCTGTGTGCCCGGCTCGAGCGTGGCGAGCTGCAGCGGCGGCGCGAAGCACTGGATCACGCCCTGCGAGACCAACACCAGCGCGAACGCCAGCGACAGCGGCAGCAGCACGTAGACCAGCGCGCGCACCAGATCGACCCAGAAGTTGCCGACGGTGGCGTCGTCGTCGGCGCGACGCGTCAGCCCGCGCGCGAACGCCAGCATCACGCCGAAGCCGGTCGCGGCCGAGACGAAGTTCTGCCACGTCAGCGCCAGCATCTGCGCGCCGTAGGACATCGTCGACTCGCCGGCGTAGGCCTGCCAGTTGGTGTTGGTGGTGAAGCTGACCGCGGTGTCGAACGCCAGCAACGGCGGCACCGCGGCGTGCCCGGGATCGGGCGGCAGCAGCGACTGCAGCCGCAGCAGCGCGTGGGTCACGATCACGCCGACGAAGCCGAACGCCAGCACCGCGCCGCCGTACTCGCGCGCGGACTGGCCGCGCGCGTCGACGAGCCCGCCGCCGCGCAGCAGCGCCCGCTCGAGCCAGCCCAGCGCGCGCACGGCCGGCGGGCGCTCTCGCTCGAACACGTGCCACAGGTAGCGCCCGAGCGGTCGCACGAGCACCACCATCACGAGCACGAACGCCGCGATCTCGATCCATCCCCGCGTGGTCATCGGGCGCGCCTCAGCTCGGATCGGGCCGCAGCAGCGAGTGCACGAGGAACGCGAGCAACAGCAACGCGAGGGTTCCGCCGATCATGGTGTCCAGTCCCATCGCGCGGCCCTCACAGGTCCTCGCACGCCCGCAGGTACGCGGCGGTGGCCGCGAAGAACAGCGTGGTGATGGCGAGGCAGAGCAGATCGAGCATGTCGAGGCCGAGCGCGGGCCCCCGCAGTGCAGCTGCCATGCCGGGCTACGGCGCGGCCTGGACCGCGGGCGCCGCGGACTGGGCGACCGCACGTTGCAAGGCCCGGGCGCTGGCACCCTTGCAGGCTGCACGATCGCGGCGTCGCACGCCGCGCGCGATCACACCGGGCCGCAGGCCGCGTCGAGGTACGAGCCGCACTCGCAGGCCTCGGCGGGGAACCAGTTGCCGGTGTCGTGGTTGCACCAATGGCACTGGCCGCCGTCGGTCTGGCCGCAGGTCGAGCAGTCGACGCAGTGGTAGGTGCCGAAGTCGAACACGCCGTCGCCGGCCGCCGATCCACAGTAGGCGGTCCAGCAGCCGCCGGTGGGATTGAGGCCGCTCAGATCGCACTGGTGCGGCACGCCCACCGGCACCTCGCAGCCGTTGCTGGGATCGCCGTCGCAGTCGTCGTAGGGCGCCTGGCAGCTGCGGATGCACATGCCGGCCTCGTCGCACGCAGCGTCCATGTTGGGACCGGGCAGGCAGGTCGAGGCGCAGTCGTCCTGCGCGCCGCAGATGCACATGCCCGCGGCGTCGCAGTGGCCACCGCCGCTGCAGTCGCCCAAACACGGCGTGCCCGCGAGCGCGGGGTCGTAGACGCAGCTGCCGTCTTGGCAGTGCCCGGGCGCGACGTAGCAATCGCCCGGTGGCGACTCGCAGGCTTCGTCGCAGCCCGCGCCCTCGGTCGCCGACGCGCTCGCGCTCGCCGACGCGCTCGCGTGGGTGCCGGTGTCGGCGTCGCCACCGGCCGCGCTCGACGATCCACCGTCTTCGCTGTCGGGGTTCCACGCCTGCGTGGTCTTGTTGGACTCGGCGTCGCCGCAGGCGGCGAGCGCGAATGCGAGCGGGAGCAGACGTGCGCGGGGGCTCACGGCGATCGCATGGTAGCGCCACCGGCCGCGCGGCGGCGCGCCGCCGTACGTACCGCTGCGTAGCGCCGCGCGGCGCAGCGCGAGTCGATCGCATCGCTGCGTGCGATGCCGCGACCGAGCCGGGTTAGCCTCGGCCCATGACCTCGTCGCGCGGCACGATCCCCGGCCGAGCACTCGCCGCAGCGCTCGCGCTGTCGGCCTGCACCCTGGCGTGTTCCACCCACGAGGCCTCGCCGCCGGCGTCGGGCGAGCGCAGCACCACCGCACCGGTCGCCGCGCGCAGCACCGCCGAGCGCGGCACCGTGATCGGCGGCGAGAAGGTCGCGCGCGTGGTCGCGTGGCCGCACGCCGGCACGCGCGACGCAACCGTGCGCGCGCAGCTGCTCGCGTCGGTCGGCGATCGCCTCGATGCCGCGCCGGTCCCGGTGCTCGCGCCGCCGCAGTCGGGTCGCTCGACGCTGTCGCTGGGCCCGAGCTGGTACGCGCTGACCGTGCACGGCGAGGGCTTCCTGCTGCACACCCACGGCAGCGCCGAGGCGCGCTTGCACCCGCACGTGCGCGCGTACGAGCCCACCCATCCCATGCGCGGTGGCGCCGGCTACCTCACGCGCAACGAGGAGGTGTGGTCGGCGTCGTGGATCGAGCACGGCGTCGCGTACGGCTTCGAGATCGAGTGCGACCGACGCGTGGTGCCGTGGTGTGACGACGAACGCGCGGTGCAGGAGCGACTCGAATCGCTGGTCTACGTCGGCGGTCGCGGAGGTGCACGATGAACCGCGCACGCACACTCGTGGCGCTGGCGCTGCTGCTGGTCCCCGCGGCGGCGAAGGCCGATCCGTTCTACCGACCGGTGGGCGAGCTCGTGCCCGGCTCGGGTGACGGTGCCGCCGACGCCACGGTCTACGCACCGGGCATGCGCTACCCGATCCAGGACGCGCCGTCGTTTCCCAACTCGCAGGTGTGGGGTGTCGGCGGCTCCGAGGGCCCCGCGGGCTCGCAGTGCGACGAGGCCAACTTCAGCTATCCGTGGCACGACAACTACTGCGAGACCCGCTCGTGGGACATGCCGCTGTGCCCCTCGGGCACCGGTCACCAGGGCCAGGACATCCGCGCGTCGAGCTGCGACAACCTCACGCATCCGTACCTCTCGGTGTTGCCGGGCACGGTGACGTCGATCGGCAGCTACTCGGTCTACGTCACCGCCGAGGACGGCACGCGCTTCGACTACCTGCACGGCGGCAACCTCGTGGTCAGCGAGGGCGACGTGCTCGCGCAGGGCGATCCGATCGGTCTGGTCTCGAACCAGTTCGGCGGCACTTCCACGACCGTGCACCTGCACTTCAACATCAAGCAGGACGTCGCCGGCGTCGGCTTCGTGTTCGTCAGCCCGTACATGTCGCTGGTCGCGGCCTACGAGGAGCTCACCGGCCTGGGCAACGAGCCGCCCGCGGGCCCGGTCGACGCGGTCGACTGCGAGTCGATCCGCGGCTGGGCGCAGGATCCCGACACGCCCGATCAACCGGTGCAGGTGCAGGTGTGGTTCGGCGGGCCCGCCGACGCGCCCGAGGCCACCGGTGTGACCATCGTGGCCGATCAGCACCGCGACGATCTGTGCGACCCGCTGGGCTCGTGCGAGCACGGCTTCGAGCTCGAGATCCCCCGCAGCCTGCGCGATGGACAGAGCCATCCCGCGTTCGTCTACGCGGTCGACACCGAGGGCGGCAGCCTGCAGCCGCTCGATGCCTCGACCACCGAGTTCTCGTGCGCGCCGCCGGCGGTGCCCGAGGGCGTCCGCCGTGCGATCGCGGGGCCCGAGGCCCAGGCCGCGTGGGGCTTCTCGCCGTTTTGGGAGCTCGCCCCGATCGACGCCGCCGCCGTGGCCGCGATCGACGTGGGCGCGCCGCTCGACGACGCGCCGCTGTGGGTGCGCGGGGACGCCGATCCCGAGAGCACGGTGTGGTTGATCGATGGTGGTCGCAAGCGCAGCTTCGGTGACGCCGCCGGGCTCGAGCTCTGGCACGTCGTCGTCGGCGCGGTCGAGACCTGGCCGCAGGCCAGCGTCGACGGCATCCCCGAGGGCACGCCGATGCGACCCGAGGTGTTCCTGGTCGAAGACGACGCCGGCGTGTTGTACGTGATGGACGATCCCGCGTGTCCGCCCGGCGACGACTGCGGTGGCGGTGGCGGTGGCAGCGACGGCGGCGGTGAGGGCACCGACGGCGGCGGCACGCTCGGCGATGGCACCGGCGGCGACGAGGGTGACAGCGGCAGCGGCGGTGGCGGCGAGGCCCGCGACGACGACGGCGGTGGTTGCGGCTGCACGCAGTCGCGCAGCACCCCGTTCGCGGCGCTGTGGCTGGTGCTCGCGCTCGGGCTTCAGCGCAGGCGTCGCTCGAGCAGCAGCCGCGTCAGCGCGGCGCGGCTGTGCACGCCGAGCCGGCGGTAGATGTTCGCCACGTGCGTGGTCACGGTGCGCTCGCTGATCTGCAGGCGCGCCGCGATCTCGGCGTTGGTCAGGCCCTCGCTGACGAGCCTGGCGATCTCGAGCTCGCGATCCGACAGCGGCAGCGGGGCGTTGGCCTCGGCACCGGCGGTCGCGCCCTCGGCCATCGCGCGCTGCAACGCCTCGGCGCTCCAGTAGCTCAGCCGCAGCAGCGC
Source organism: Nannocystaceae bacterium (assembly GCA_019694555.1). Taxonomy (GTDB): domain Bacteria; phylum Myxococcota_A; class Polyangia; order Nannocystales; family Nannocystaceae; genus Xiheibacterium. The sequence continues at coordinate 1,838 of JAIBBS010000029.1, read as the reverse complement.
GTTGGGACCGAACTGCAGCCGGTCGCCCTCGCGCACGCGTGAGCGGCCGACGCGGGCGCCGTTGACGTAGGTGCCGTTGGTCGACGCGAGGTCCTCGATCCACAGCGGGTCGGCCATGTGCACCCGCGCGTGGTTGCGCGAGATGCCGTCGTCGTCGAGCACGACGTCCGAGGTCGGGTCACGCCCGATCGCGGTCACCGGCGAACGCAGCTGGAACACGCGTCCGGAGCTGCGACCACCGATCACCTCGAGGCACGGGACCTCGCCGGGGCCGGGCGTCGAGATCGGTCGCACCTCGCGAACCCGCGTATCCGGTGGCGCCTTCGCCATCGTCGCCGATGGTACCCGAGGCGAGTGCCGCTGCGCACGCGCGGCGTTGGGCGCGGGCCTGCACGACGAAGAAACCCGGTTCGCGTCACGCTGGCTCGCGACGCCGCGGTGGGCGAGTCGAGCGAACGGAGCGAACCGGGTTCAGGAGTTGGTGCGCACGCCGAGCGTGGGGAGAGTCGCGGTCGGAGGGTGTCGCGGGAGCGGGAGTTCGAGCCGGGAAGACGTGCGCGCGTGGAACCTTCCCACTTCGTTGCGGGGTTGGTCAAGAACTCTTCGGTTTTGCCGAGCGCACGAGATGGTGGTGCGTTGTCGAGCCGCTCACGCGAGTGAGCCGGCCTCGGCGGCCTCGTCCGACGACGGCTCGGGCTCGGTCGCGGCCGGCTCGCGCACGATCGTCCGCCGAGGCGTTGCGCCCCGCTGTGCACGACATCGATCACACATGCGGTCGAGCGGCTGGTCGCCGTCGTCCGCGGGGCCGATGTCCATGCCGACAACGTAGTGCCAGATACCGTCACACAGCGGCACGACACAGGGCATGAGCTCGGCACCGTCGACGGCCACCTCGATGGGAGCGTGTCCGCCCGCGAGGCACTGCTGGCACAGGCGCAGCGGGTCCTCGAAGCGGCCGGCGAGGAACGCCTGCAACTGCGCCCCGGTCTTGTACGTCCAGGTCCTCTCGCAGCCGGGTCGCCCGCACGCGACCTCGCGGTCTGCGTGCAACCGACAGAACTCGCGGCACACCTCACACATCCGCTTCGGCAGCGCGACGTCGGCATCGACGTCGACGGTGTGGGTCGCGGCCCAGGCCCGCAGCTGCGACTCGCGGTCGACGGTGACCGAGCGGGTGCACCCGTGCACGCGACAGGGAGACTCCCGGTCGACCAGCTTGGCCAGGCGCTGTCGGCACGGCTCGCACATGCGCGGCGGCGGGCCGTCGCTGCTGCGGCCGCGGCGTCGTCGACCCCGGCGCCCGCGATCCTCCACGGGCGCACCCTCGTTCGCGCTGTGACGCAGCCACGCGCGGTGCTTGAGCTGCGCGTCGCGGGTCCACGTCCACGCGCGGTTGCAGCCGTCGACGCGGCAGTGGACCTCCGCGTCGGCGAGGTTGCGATCGTCGTCGCTGCAGTGATCGCACGCGCGCGTCGGCGGCTCGAGTGTGCCGCCGCGCTGCAGCGCGGCCAGCTGTGCCGCCTTGGTCCACGTCCAGGTGCGCTCGCACCAGGGGTTGCTGCAGCGGACCTCGGTGTCGGCGACCGCCGCGAAGGCAGCATCGTGCTCGGGACACAGGCGCTTGGGTGGCGGCTGGCCGAACGCACCGAGCTGCTCGGCTGCGGTCCAGATCCACGTGCGCCGACAACCCTCGAGTCGACACGGCAGCTCGCGATCGTCGAGGTGACTCAGCAATCCACCCGCGAGGCTCGCGAACGCAGCCATGTCGGCGCTCGCACGCGCGGGCGGCTGCGGCCGCGGCGGCTCGCGGCGCGGCGGCGGCTCGCGACGCGGCGCCG
>JAIBBS010000213.1 GCA_019694555.1 Nannocystaceae bacterium | reverse complement strand
CTCCCGGCACGCCCATCGGCAGGCGACCCGGTTGCCCAGCCGCTTGGTCTCGTCAGCACGGTGCGGCGACCGTGGCGACCAGCTCGTGTGTCCACGCTTGCAGGCTAGTCGAGCTCCTCACCTGCTCACGTCGTCGGTTCTTAGGCGACGAGGGCCATACGGCCGTAGTTGCTGTCGTTCGCAGCTACTGTTTCCCGAGTCGTTTTGACGCGGAGGCTCGGGATCCGCGACACGCAGTCTCTTCGTTCGGTGCCCCCGTCGAAACCGTGACACCCCCGTGGGTTGGTTCTCGAGTGGCCCACGCGACGAGGGCGTGTGTGGGCCGGTTGGCGAGTATGGGTCGGCGCACCCGCGCACGCAAGGGGCCGCGGCACCGCCGGTGGCCGCTCGGCCAGCGCACGAGCACGCGCGCATGCCGATGCGCCGCGGGCCGCAGACGGCTACCGTCGCTGGCATGGGAAGACGCCGGATCGAAGGCCGGATCGCGGGCCGGATCGAGCGCAGGCTCGCGGGCAGGATCGCGGCCGGGCTCGTCGCAGGCATCGTCGCGCACGCGTGCGACCGTGGCGCGCCGCCGCCGGAGATCGCACCCGCGAGCACCACGCCGAGCACGCCACCGTCGACGCACACCGCCGACACACCCGCGCCGAGCCCCGCGCCGGCGAAGGCCGCGACCGCGAGCACCGCGACCGCGAGCACCGCGACGCCGAGCACACCCGCGACGCCGAGCACGCCCGCGATGCCGAGCGCACCCGCGACGCCCTCGCCGATGCAAGCCCTCGCCGATGCGCTCGGAGCTCCGCCGGCGACGCCCGCGGGCACGACCGACGCCGACGCGGCGTGGGCGGCCTACAGCGGCAAGCGGCACCTCGAGGCCGCGCAGCGCTACGCGGCGCTGTCGCTGCACGAACGCGCGCCGTGGAAGTATCCCTACAACCTCGCGTGCGCGCTCGCGCTGGCGGGCCGCGTCGACGACGTGCAGGTCGCACTCGCCGAGGCCATCGCGCGCGGCGGGCAGCGCGTGCGCGACAAGGCCGCGAAGGACGCCGACCTCGCGGTCGCGCGCGAACAATCATGGTTCGCCACCGTGACCGCGCTCCCCACAGTGCCGCCGGCCACCGGCGATTCCGCGGACACCGACGATTCGGGCCTGCCCGCGCGCTGCTCCGATCGCGAGAGCGACGAATGCTGGGGGCTGATGGTCCAAGGCGAGTTTCGCTTCGGTGAAATCCTCGCACCGTCGACGCCGGTCACGCTCACGCTGCCGTCGCCGCCCAAGCGGCCCGCCGATCGCTACCGCGCGTTGGGCAAGACGCTGCCGTGGAAGACCATGGCGACCGAGCTGGGCCTGGTGGGCATGCACGGCCTGGGCGACGATCGCGGCGTCGATGATGCGCCGCATGCCATGACCAGCCACGAGCACTTCGAGGGCAAGCCGGGCTGGTGGTGGCCCGACGACGGGCCGCCGCTGTTGCTGGTGCCCCACGTGCACCGCGTGGTCAAAGGCGGCGACGCGGAGACCGTCGCGACCGTCACGCTCGTGCGAGTCGACCCCGCCGACGGCCGCGCCTACGCGACCACGCTCGACGTCACCGAGGTGACCCAGCACGGCGCGCGCCGGGCCTCGTATCTGCAAAGCGGCGTGGGCCTGCGCGGCGACGGCAAGGAGCTGTTCGTGCTGTCGCAGATCGCCGTCGACGGCAGCGACGATCCGCCGACCGATCGACGACTGTGCCGCGTGCGCGTCGAGCAGGGCGGCCTGCGCATGGCCTGCGCCGAGCGCTTCCGCGGCGTCGATCCGTGAGCGGCGTGGTCGCGGCTCAGGGCGCCGCGTAGCCCTCGAAGTCCTCGGCGCCGCGGGCCGCGAGCTTGAACTGGCTGTTGAAGTAGTTCAGCGGGCCCGCGATCGCGGTGAAGCTGGCACCGACGTCGAAGCCGGCGAAGTCGCCCGAGGTCGGCGCCTCGTAGAGGAAGTCGTCGACGCGGATGTCGTTGGTGCCGTCGTTGACCACGAACTCGTTGCTGCCCGCGACCATGGTCACGCTCAGATCGCCCTCGACGCGCACCAGCACGCCCTCCCAGGGCTCGGCGGTGGTGTCGTCGCCCAGCAGCATGGCGTCGATGGTCTCGGCGTCGAGCGGCGTGCCGTTCGAGACGATCTCGAAGGTGCCGTTGGTGAGGTCGACCTCGGTGTTGCCCATGTACTCGGCGGTCACGCCGGTGAAGTTCACGACGTCGCCCAGCTGCGCGCCCGACAGATCCGGACCGCCGGTGGCGAACACGAACACGCCGCTGTACTCGCCGCCGCCGGGTTCCTCGGCGTAGATGCCGTTGCTGGCGATGCCGGTGACGACCACGCCGTTGATCTCGACGTCCGCGCCCTCGGCGAGCGTGCCGTCTTGCACCTCGTAGATGGTGTTGCCGAGATCGCCGGTGGTCGAGGTGCTGCCACCGTCGCTCCCGCCGCTGCTGCTGCCCTCGGCGGCCGAGGTGCCGCTGTCGGCCACCGTGGGGTCGGTGGTCTCGGGGCTCGTCGAGGTGCCCTCGGCGCTGCTGCTGCCACCGCTGCTGCCGCCACCCGAGCCGCCGCTGGACTCCGAACCCGCGCTGCCGAGCGTGAGGCCGACGGTGACCGAGGCATCGTCGCCGGCGCTGTTGTCGTCATCGCCGCTGGTGCTCGGGGATTCGGTGGGACCGTCGCCACCGCAGCCGACCAGGGCCAGCGAGACGAACAGCACGTGCGACAGACAAGCGAGGTTCTTCATGGGAGCCGCGGACGCTAAGCCACGACCGCAGCGCGGTGCAAGGGGGCCCGCGCCCGGTGTCGCGGCTCGCGTCCGCAACAGCGAGAAAACCCGCCGCGGCGCGGCAACGCGCGCCGTGATCGCGATCGCGCGCACCGACGCCGCATCCGGCGAAGCCGCGTCGCCGGGCGCCGGGCCCCGCGCGACGAACTGCCGCGATCAGCCCTGCGCGGCGTCGCCGGGCGCGAGCACGATCACCAAGTCGTCGGCCGCGAGCACCAACTGCTCGCCGGCGTCGTCGGTCTGCAGCGACCACGACCACACCGCGGGATCGATGAGCTCGGTGCTGTCGGTGACCTCGCCGCACTGATCGACGTGCTGCTCGCCCTGCAGCGGCTGCAGCGACAGCGCGTCGCCATCGACGGTGTAGTTGCCGGCGTAGTACTCGGTGTCGGTCACGAGGCAACCGCCGTCGTCGATCTCGAGGTAGACCGCCTGCAGGTAGGTGCCGTCGTCGTGGAACTCGTACGCGAACGCGACGTCGTCGAGCGTGCCGACCCACAGGCCCAACAGCGCGTCCGCGTCGCCGGACACGGGCTCGTCGTCGCCACCGCCGCTGGAGTCGGCACCGCCGTCGGCGCCGGGATCCTCGCCGCCCTCGGTGCCGGCCGGATCATCGCCGGGGTCGTCGGCGTTCTTGGTGTCGCCACCGTCGTCGTCACCGTCGGTGTCGCCGTCGTCGCCCTCGGTGTCGCCGGCGGTCTGCGCCTCGTCGATGAGCTCGTCGAGGTCGAGGTTGCAGGCGGGCACCGCGGCGAGCAGTGCGGCGCAGACGAACAGCGGGAGCGAGGTTCCAAGCGGGCGAGTCATGTCGTGGCGTGGGTGGGAGCCGCCGGCCGCTTCCGTCACGGGCCCGCCGGAGCGCCGCGCGACCGTGGCCGCCGTCACGGCGCGCCGGCAACGCCGATCGCGTCCGTGCGTCTACGCATGCGTCCCGACGCCGCCGCGGGCCTGCGCGCCGATACGCGGGCCAACCGTGCGACGTTGTCCCGCAGCAACCGTGCGCCCTGCCCTGCTCGCCCCCGTCTGCCCCCTGGTGCTCGCGCTCGTGAGCGCGTGCCCGTCCTCGAGCCCCGCGCCCGCAGGCGCGCGTCCGTCCGCGGCCGCGGTCGACGGCCCGCGCTTCGACGTCGCGATCGAGTCGCAGCCGCGCGCGACCTCGGGCGACGAGCACACCGTGCGCGTGAGCATCGAACCGCGCGCGCCGTGGCACATCAACCTCGACGTCACGCCGCGGTTGCGACTCGAGGATCGCAGCGGCCTGGCGGGCGAACCCCCGCAGTCGGAGACCGCGCGCTTCGATGCCGACGGTCTCGCGGTGGTCCATCGCTTCACACCGCAGGGCAAGGGCACGCGCCGCCTCGCAGGCGAGCTCAAGTTCGCGGTGTGCGGCGACGACACCTGTGCGCCCGAGTCGGTGCCGCTGGACCTCTCGGTCGAGGTCGGCTGCGACACCGACGCGGTCTGCTGACCCGCAGGTGACCGGGAGCCCGGCCGGCCGCACAAGCTGCGCACGGGCGGCGCGACGATCGTTGCTACGTTCGCAGCGATGCGATTCGCGATCGGTGTCGACTCCCGTGCCCGCAGCCGTGGCGCCATCGAGCTGGCGGCGTGGCTGCGCCAACACAGCCGCCAGGACGCCTCGCTGGTCGCGGTGCACGTGCTCGATCAGCGCGTGCGCGTGAGCTTGCGCGACGATCTCGTCGACGAGGTCGTCAGCCGTGCCCAGCGCGAGCTCGAGGGTGCGCTGCGCGATGCCGACGCGAGCGAGCTGGCCGGCAACGCCCACGTCGCGTTCGGAGACACGCCCGAGGACGGCCTCGCCGCGACCGCGCGTGAGCAGGACGTCGACGCGCTGCTGCTGGGTCGCATCGCCCCTGCGCACGCGGTCGCGCTGCAGCGGCTGGGTCGCGTCGCGCGTCGTCTGGTGCGCGAGCTGCCGCGGCCGACCGTGATCGTGCCGCCGGATCTGCAGCGCACCGCGATCGGGGACGGACCGATCGTGCTCGCGACCGACATGCACGGCGACTCGGCCGACGCCGCTCGCTTCGCCGTGCGCCTGGGTGACTCGCTCGGTCGCACGGTGATCGCCTTGCACGTGATGCCGCCGCGGGACTTCGCCCCCGACTGGGGCATGGGTGCGGGCTTGGGCCGCGGCCCCGAGCAACCCGACGACGCCACGCGCCTGCGCAGCCTGACCGAGTGGCTCGCGGCCCAGGGCTGCGAGCGCGCGCAACCGCGGGTGATCTCGGGCGACATCGTCGACACCGTGCTCGGCGTGGCGACCAAGGAGCGCGCGCCGTTCATCGTCACCGGCTCGCGCCAGCTGGGCCTCGCCGGACGCCTGTTCAGCTCCAGTGTCGGCGTGGACCTGGCGCGTCTGGCCGACCGCGCCATCGCGGTCGTTCCGAGCGTCGTCTGAGTTGGGGAACAGACGCCTCGCAAGGACCCGACGCGGCGCTTGACCGCGGCGGCGCGGCCGTGCTCCGCTTCGACGCGGCGAAGATGGACAACGCAGCAATCGAGGTCGTCCACGACCGACCACGGCAGCTGTTGGCGCTGTGGCGCTGCTTCGTCGTCGTGGTCGTGCGCTCGTCGCCCAACGGCGAGGACGTGCTCGCGCTGGAGCAGGCGCTGGCGGAGCTGCGCGCCCGTGGCCACGACCATGCCGCGATCATCCACTGCTCGGTCGCCAATGGGCCCGGCGCGCCGCCCGACGACGGTGCGCGCGCCCGCTACCGCACGATGATGCAGGACCGCGCCACCATCGTGCGCGCCTCCGCGATCGTCATCGAGCAGGAGGGCTTCGTCGGCTCGCTCATCCGCAGCGTGCTGACGTCGCTGTTGTTCCTCACCCGCGCGGTGTATCCGACGCGCGCGCACGCCTCGATGCGCGACGCCGCGGACTGGCTCGCGGTCACGCTCGCGGCCCACGACTGCCGCCCCGCCACGTCCGACGAGCTCGTCGCGGCGATGTCGGCCGCGGTCGCGCGGGCACGCGGCGGCGCGCACGAGCCCCCGCGCCGCGGCGGCGCGGGCTAGCAGCGTGACCCCATAAGGGGTCTCGCTCCTAGCCGCGGCGGCGCGGCGCGCCCTCGCCCTGCTCGATGCTCGCCTCGGTCACGGCCTCGCGGCCGCGCAGCCACGCCTCACCTTGCTCGATGGTCGTGACTGCGCGCGAACCACGATCGCCGACCTCGCCGATGGTGAGCAGCGCCAGGCCGCGGATGCGCGGGTGCGCCGTGACGTAGGCGCAGCGGCGGCCCGCGTTCGCGAGCACGCCGTGCGCCGCGATCATCTCCACGCGGCCGAGGATGTCGTAGTCCTCGACGTCGCGCAGATCGAGGAGCACCTCGCTGGTCTCGTGGCTTCGGACGAACCACTCGCCCAACGCGGCGCGCAGCTCGGAGCCCAGCCGCTGGTCGATCTTTCCGCGCACCGTGACCGTGAGGCGGTGCTGCGTGCTCGAGAGCGAGACGTCACCCACGGCGCCGAGCGTAGCGGCAGCGCGCGCGGCCGTTCGGCCACTGCCGCGGGCGCGCGCGGACCCCCTCGTTGCTGCGCACTTTCGTGCGCGCGGCCATTGGATCAGCCGTCGGCTTCGAGTGCGCGCAACGCAGCGGCGACCTCGCGGTCGTGCTCGACCGCGTCGTCGCGGATGCGCAGGCCCATCGCGACGGCGCGGTCGATCAGGGCGCCCGCATCGAGCAGACGCCCGAGCCCGGCGGCACGCGCATCCTCGAGCACGCGCAGGCGCGTGAGTCGGGCGACGATGGCCTCGCGCTCGTGCGCCGGCTCGCCGCGCGCCTCGCTGCGTGCGAGCGCGCGCACCAGCTGACCCTCGTCGAGTGCGCGCAGCTCCTCGTCGATGGTGCCGATGCGCGAGACCTCGCGCTCGATCGCCTGCACCAGCGGATCGATCGGCGCGGTCACGAGCTCGATCTCCGCGCGCTCGCGGTGATGCTCGATTCGGTGGTCGACCAGGCGCTGCACCGCCAGCGCGAGCTCGGCGACGCGTTGGCGCACGTCCGCGGCGGTGCTCGACGACAGCGTCGCCGCCAGCCGCGCGACCCACGGGTCGGACGCCGGCAGGGCCACGGGCGCCCGCCGCAGTCGCATCAGCGGATCGGGTCGACGGGGACGACGGCGACGGTACCGCGCGACCGCAGCGGCGAGCACGATGCCCAGCAGCACCACCGGCACCAGCGCGCGCGTCATGCCGAGCATGCCCAGGCCGATCGCGATCGCCACGGTACCGACCATGATCGACGCGGGCACCACGCTGCGCCGACGCAGCCGCTGTTCCGGGACCACGCGCGTGGCCAGGCCGTGCTCCGCGAACAGCCGCTTCAACGCCTGCGCGGTCTGGGGCGAGAGGCGGTCGAACAGCCGCACCGGCAGGCGGATGCGACTCTGTCGTTCGCGCTGCGAGTACATGCGCTCGTCGCCGATGAGAAAGTCGAGCGCGGGCGGTTCGCCCTCGCCGACGGTGGCGAGCACCTGCCGCAGGCGCTGGCTGAACGCCGCGTCCTCGGCGGCCTTGGTCAGCACCAGCGCGCAGACGTCGGGCGCGTCGAGTTCGGTGTGGGTGAAGCTCACGGCCTGCTTGCCGCACGCCATGCACAGACGTTGCTCGCGACGCACCGTCGCGCCGCAGGCCTGGCACGTGATGGTCGCGCGCTCGAGCGAGACCGGCTCGCGGGCCTCGAGCGCGGCGACGAAGGCCTCGACGCTGCCGGGGCGGCGCTCGGGATCGTCGGCGAGCGCGGCGAGCACGGCGGCATCGACCACGCGATCGAGGGTGTCGCGGTGTCGACTCGGCGGCACCGGCGTGCCCGCGGGCCGCATCACCGCGCCCAGCTCGCCCCACGGCGCGACGCCGGTCAACGCGACATAGGCGAGCACGCCCAGGGCGTAGACGTCTGCGCGGCGATCGACCGCGGTGCGACGCAGGCACTCGGGCGCGGTGTACGGCGAGTCCTCGAGCAGCAGGCTCGCGGCCGTGCGGCTCGACAGCACCTCGGTGCGCGACAGGCCGATGTCGACCAGCATCGCGTCGGGCGCGGACCACACCACGTGGCGCGGCTGCAGATCGCGCAGCACCGCCCCGCGCGCGTGCACCTGCGCGACCGCGGCCGCCACCGCACGCACCAGCGCGAGCGCCTCGTCGATCGGCAGCGGCGCGTGCCGTTGCAGCCACTCGTCGAGCGGCTCGCCCGCCGGCTGCGGCCGCATGCGCCACGGCGGCGGCGCCTCGGGATCGCGCGGGTCGGGCTGGGGACCGATCGCCCGCGGCCGCGCGTGCGCGGGCACGTCGAGCGCCATCATCCGCTCGGTGTCGTCGACCCAGCGCGCGCGCACGCTGGGCTCGCGCGCGAGCTCGGCCGCGAGCTGCGCGAACACGGCGGTGCCGTCACCGTCGGCCACCAGCCAGCGCAGCTCGGAACCGTGACGACGGGGGCCCGCGAGCACGCGCAGGCCCTGCAGCTGCGGACCGCCGACGATCTCGTTCATCGCTGCACCTCCTCGAGCGCCTCGACGCGCGCGCGCAGGGCCGCGAGCCCTTCGAGCTCGTCGCCCGCGGGCACCGCGGTCGCGTGCAGCAGTCGCACCTCGGCGGCCTCGAGCTCGGCGAGCACGCGCTGCAGGCGGCTCGACCACAGATCGCGCTCGCGCAGCAGCTCGCGCGAGTCCTCGGAGTCGCCGCCCAGGCCGCTGCCCAACCGCCGGTCGAGCGCGTCGAGGCGCGCGGCCGCGATCGCGGCGGCATCGATCGCGCGCGCGAGTTCCTCGAGCACGTCGTCGCCGCCCAGCTGCGGCCGTTGCGACAGCGACAGCGCGCGCTCGGCCACCGCGTGCACGGTCTCGCGATGCCGCGCGCTCGTGACCGCCGGCAGGCTCGCGACCAGGCGCTGCAGCGCCTCCCGCAGCGCGCGCGGCACAGGATCGGTCGCCACCGTCCGCGTGACCGCGCCCAGCGACACCACGCTCGCGCCGACCGTCAGGCCCAGCCCCGCGACCAGCCACGCGAGCAGGCCCCAGCCGGCGTTGAGCAGGCCCGCCGAGGTCGTGGCCGCGATCAAGCCCACGCGGCCGCTGATCATCACGGCCTTGCGTCGCAGCTGCGGCACGCGCAGCGCCGAGCGCTCGGTCGCGATCGCCTCGATGCCGAGCCGCGCGAGCGCGGCGACGAGCGCCTCGGCCTGGGCGTGCGCGAGCCCGCGTGCGAGCACGAACGGCAGCCGCGGGATGTGCTTCTCGAGCGCTCGGCTCGCGCGCAGGCGCAGCGCCGGCTCGGTGCGCAGCAGCTCGTGCAGGCCCAGGCGCAGGCGATTGTCGAGCTTGTCGCCGACGTCGCCGGGCCCCATCACGACCACCGCGCAACGCCCGGGCTCGTGCCGCAGCAGCGCGTGGCCGCAGTGCAGGCACGCGGCCAGTCCCGGCAGCAGCGGGCGCGAGCACACGGCGCACCGCGGCCGATCGCCGTCGTCGCGTCGCGCCAGCGACACGGTCTCGCCCGCGAGCAGGCGATCGAGCGCGTCGATCACCGACGTCGCCGCCTGCGGCCGCCGCCCGGGGGTCTTCTCGAGCAGCGCGTGGACCAGCCCACGCAGATCCGGCGCGATCGACTCCGGCAGCGGCACCGGCTCGTCCTCGCGGTGAGCCCGCAAGACCGCGTGCGGCGTCGCGCCACCGAACGGCGGCGAGCCCGTCAGCAGCTCGTAGCCGATGCAACCCAGCGCGTACAGATCGGAGCGACCATCGACCGCGAGCGGATCGAGGCACTCGGGTGCCATGTAGTCCGGCGTGCCCAGCACCGTGAGCGCGTCGCGATCACCGTCGCCCAGCGAGGCGCCGCGGGCCATGCCGAAGTCGCCGATCTTGGGCACGAGCCCGTCGGCGACCAGCACGTTGGCGGGCTTGAGGTCGCGGTGGATCACGCCGCGCTCGTGGGCGTGGGCCAAGCCCGCCGCGATGCCGCGCATGAGCGTCAGCACCTCGCGCTCGGGCAGCGGCGCCCGCCGGGCGACCAGCTGCGCCAGCGTCGGCCCGTCGACGAACTCCATGAGCAACACGGCTTCGTCGTCGAGCATCTCGATGCCGAACACGCGCACGACGTTGTCGTGCCGCAGCGAGGCGGCCACGCGGGCCTCCTGGGCGAACCGCGCGCGCGCCTGCGCGTCGCCGCGGTGCGACGCATGCAGGATCTTGCCCGCCATCGGCTGCGCGCCGCCCTCGACGCGGACGACGCGGCCGACCGCGCCGCTGCCGAGGGTCTCGCCGATGCGCACGCGGCCGTGAGTCTGCCACAGCCGCCTGGTGTCGCTGCCGGCCGCTGCCGGCGCGGGCCCCCCGCCCTCGCTCGCCCCGGGTGCGACCCGAAGAGGTTGCGCGTCCGTCTGGCCGCGCCCTGCTGTACCGTCGGCGACGATGTGGCCCCCGCGATCGAGCACGTCCAACCGCAGGCGGGCGCTGGTCATTGCCGCGTGGTCCGCGTGCGCGCCGGGGTGCCACGAGCCCGAACCGGACGACGAGGTGACGCCGATCGAGCCGTTCGAGGTCGAGCCCACGTGCGTCCCGCCGGCGGGCGTGAGCAACGCGCCGCAGAGCATCGACGAGGTGGTCGCGCTGGTCGGCGCGCTGCCGATGCCGGTGACGCTGCCGTGCCTGCTCGAGGTGCTGGCGCGACCGCTGCACGTGGTCGCCTCGACCTCGCCGTTCTCGGCGCAACCGACCGAGGCGACCGACAACCCGCGGTTGTTCTTGCTCGGACCGCAGCTGGTGATGACGGTGCTGCCCGAGGGCGACGGCGCCGAGGTGCTCGAGCTGGCGCAGTACGTCGAGCCGGGACAGTCGATCAAGGCCGAGATCGAGTTCCCGGTCACCGAGCCCCTGGCGCCCGCCGATCCTTATGACCACGTGCTGCTGGGCGGCGTGGCCAGCTGCGGGCTGTGCCACGACGGGCAGCGGCAGGGCGAGGCCATCGACGGCGTGCCGACCTACGTGTCCAAGGCGCTGGCACCCAACCCGCAGCGTCGGATCAGCCTCGCGTTCGTCGAGCAGCATGCCCGCGACTGCGACCCGCAGGCCGACGCGGTTCGCTGCGGCGTGCTGCGGGCGGTGTTCGGGCACGGCGAGGTCGGTGCGGGCAGCTTCGTCGACGGCACCGAGGTCTGCGCCGATCCGTGAGCGTGACGCGGTCCTGGGCGAGGACGCGCAGCGACGCTCACACGTGGACCTGCAGGCCCGGCTCGACGTCGATCCGCATGCGTCGCGCCCGCGTGCCGCGGCGGTAGTCGAGGCGGAAGCCGCCGTGCTCGACCGCGCCGTGCAGCAATGGCAACAGCGAGTCGTGATCGAGCGTGGCCCCGTCGATCGCGGTCAGCACGTCGCCGTCGCGCAGGCCCAGCTGCGCGAGCGGGCCGCGGACGCCCTGCAGCTGCAGGCCACCGTCGGTGGGCAACAGCCGCAGGCCTCGCGTGGCTTGCAGCGGCTCGATCGACAGTCGCCGCAGATCGATGCGGCAGTGCGAGCGACTCGTGCACTCGACCGCCGCGGGCTCGCTCGCGGTCGTCGAGAGCGCGACGGCGTGCTGCGTGACCGAGATCGGCCCGACGATCGTCGTCGCGCCGTGCGGGCCCGCGAGCAAGCCGTGCACGGTCGCACCGGCGTACAGCCCGACCGCGACGCAGACGATCGCGATGAAGTTCTCGATGGGTTTTCGTGCGGCGCGCATCATCGCGGTGTTGCCTGAGCAACGTGCGTGCCACGGGTCGCGTGCCTGCGACGGCGACGGCTTCGCGGCGGTGCGCGGCCCTGGTCTCGGTCGCGGCGGCACGACGCGACGCCGCGTCGAGACAGGCTGTCGCCGCGACCCCGCGGCGGGCGCGGCGCCGCCTTCGAAACCGCCATTTCCAGCGGCTCGCGGCAGCCTTTCCGGCGACTTGTTGGATTTGGTTGTCTTTCAAAACAGGAGGTGCTTAGACTCCCTACATGCGGATGCGCCAAGCCGGATTCCTCGCCACGCCGTGGCTCGTGCTCTCCCTCGTCGCGTGCGGTGAGGCGAAGAACGACGACCCGACCTCGACCTCTGTGACCACCGCGGGCTCGGCTTCGGCCGGGGACTCCGGATCGGAGTCGGGCTCCGCGTCCGCGTCGGCGTCCGCGTCCGCGTCGGACACCGCCGACACCGGCACGTCGAACGACCCGACCATGACGACTGCGGGCACCGACGACACCACGTCGGCCAGCGCGAGCGCCAGCGCTTCGGCGAGCGACACCGCGGTGTTCATCGTCGATCCCGACGGCGGCGGCGTGAACAACGAGTGCGACATCTGGGCCCAGGACTGCCCCCGCATGGAGAAGTGCATGCCGTGGGCGAACGACGGCGGCAACTCGTGGAACGCCACGCGCTGCAGCCCGCTCGACGCCAACCCCGGCCAGCCCGGCGACACCTGCACCGTCGAGGGCAGCGGCGTCAGCGGCATCGACAGCTGCGATCTCGGCTCGATGTGCTGGAACGTCGACCCCGAGACCAACATGGGCGTGTGCGTCGGCTTCTGCATGGGCACCGAGGCCGCGCCGGTCTGCCCCGATCCGGACACCGGCTGCTCCATCACGAACAACGGCGTGCTCATCCTCTGCCTGCCGTTCTGTGACCCGCTTCTGCAGGACTGCAGCATGACCGAGGCCTGCTACCCGGAGCCCAACGGCTTCTTCTGCTCGCCCGACGCCTCGGGTGAGATGGGCGGCTTCGGCGACCCGTGCGAGTTCCTCAACGTGTGCGACCCGGGCCTGTTCTGCGCCGACGCGGCGACCGTGCCCGACTGCAACGGCTCGACCGGTTGCTGCAGCGAGTACTGCGACATCAGCGATCCGGGCGCGACCTGCATGGGCCAGGGCCAGGAGTGCACGATGTTCTACAACGAGGGCGAGGCCCCTCCCGGCTACGAGAACGTCGGCATCTGCATCATCCCGCAGTGACCCAGACGCCTGCGCGACGCGCGGGCACGCCACGAAGCACGAAGGGGCCCCACGCGGGCCCCTTCGCGTTGTCGGCAGTCGGAACGACGCGAGGCTGCCGCGGCAACGCCTAGACTGAGGCGAGCCCCGTGCCGCTGGATCCCGTCGAGCCCTGCCCGGACGAAGACGAGCTGCTCGCGCTCGTCTCGGGCGACAGCGCCGACGCCGAGCGCGTGCGCGCGCACCTCGACGGCTGCAGCGACTGTGCGACCGTGGTCGCGCGCCTGCTGCAACCCCGTCGTCGCGGCGAGGCCGACCGCACCCGCGCTGCGGGGCAACACGTCGATCGCTACCTGCTGCTGCAGCCGCTGGGTCAGGGCGCGATGGGCACGGTGTGGCTGGCCCGCGATCCGCGGCTGCGCCGGCGCGTCGCGCTGAAGTTGGTGCGGGTCGGTGCCCGGGCGCAGCGCGTCGGTCGTCGGCTGCGGCACGAGGCCCAGGCGCTCGCGCGCGTGGTCGATCCCCACGTGACCGCCGTGTTCGACGTCGGCACCGATGGCGACGACGTCTTCATCGCGATGCAGTACGTCGCCGGCGGCACGCTGCGCGCGTGGTCGAACGCGGCGCCGCGATCGTGGCGCACGCTCGTGCCGCTGTTGCGGCAGGCGGCGCTGGGTCTCGCGGCGGCGCATCGCGCGGGCCTGGTCCACCGCGACTTCAAGCCCGAGAACGTGCTGGTCGACGCCGATGCGTTCGCGCTGGGGATCCCGCGCGTGCACGTCGCCGACTTCGGGCTCGCGTGGGCGACCCAGGTCGCGCTCGACGACGACGACGCCCCCGCGCAGCGTGGCGACGCGCTGCTCGCGACCACCGCG
>JAIBBS010000385.1 GCA_019694555.1 Nannocystaceae bacterium | reverse complement strand
CACACGCTGGACTGACGACGACGTGGCCGTGCGCGGGGCCGAGCCGCCGACGGCGGCACCCCGCCCCGGCCCCCGCCGCCCTTTCGCCCACGCGGTGCGCCCGAGCACGCCCGCGGCGGCGAGCGACGGCAGCGCGGCCGCGCGACCATGCACTGCCCCGCGGCAAGCTGCCGTGCGAAGGTGGCGACGATGCTCCGTTGGTGCTCCGTGGTGCTCACGCTCTTGCTCGCCTGTGATCCGCCACGGCAGTCCGACGGCGACGCCGAGCCGCCGCGCGAGGCGGCCGTCGCCACGCCGCGGGCCGAGGCACCACCGAGCCCCGCGCCGCCGGTGCTGGCCGCCGCGACGCCGCTGGGCGTGACGCTGGCGGCCGTGCGCAGGCGCGGCGATGCGGTCGAGATCGAGGTCACGCTCGATCGCAGGCTGCCGCCCACCGGCGGCAGCCGCCCGACGCTGCAGATCGGCACGCAGACGTTTCGTCGCAGCCGTCGCGCCGACGGTGCGCTCGATCGGCTGGTGTTCTTGCTCAGCGCCGCCGAGCTCGATGCGCTGCCCGACGGCGCCGCGATCGTCGTGCGCGATCGTTCGCTGTCGAGCGAGGCCATGGCCGAGCCGCCGCGGCTGGACAAGTCCAAGGTCGTGGTGACGCCGTGAGCGCCCGCATCGCCATCGCCACCGCCTTCGCGCTGCTGCCGGCGGTCGCCGTCGCGGCCGAGCCCGACGCGCCGGGCCGCTTCGACACCGTGCACGAGAGCTACGACCTCGGCGACACCGCGTTCGTGCCCACGCAGTTCAACGGCGCGCCGGTCGAGCTGCAGGGCGCGATCCGGCGCCCCGCCGATCTCGCTGCGGGCCCGTTCCCGCTGGTGCTCGCCCTGCACGGTCGCCACTCGACCTGCTTCGATCCCAGCATTGCCATCGACCAGGATCCCTTCGCCAACGCCAGCGACGAGTGGCCCTGCTTCGGCAACCACGAGCCGATCCCCAGCCTCGACGGCTATGACTACTGGGCCGAGCGCCTCGCCAGTCACGGCTACGTCGTGGTCTCGATCGGCGCCAACGGCATCAGCGCCGCCGACGATGCCGTCGACGACGCCGGCGCCAACGCGCGCGCGCAGCTGATCGCCGCGCACCTGGGATTGTGGCGCGCCTTCGTCGACACCGACGACTACGGCACGACCTACAACGGCGCCGTCGATCTCGACCGCGTGGGCCTGGTCGGCCACAGCCGCGGTGGCGAGGGCGTCGCGGCGTACTTCGCCCACGCCGCCGAGCAGGGCCTCGACTACGGCGTGCGCGCGGCGCTGCTGCTCGCGCCCACCGACTTCAATCGCCACACCGTCACCGGCGTGCCGCTGGCGGTCATGGTGCCCTACTGCGACGGCGACGTCTTCGACCTCCAGGGCGTGCACTACTACGACGACAGCCGCCACGCGCAGGCCGGCGATCTCGCGGCCAAGTACGTGTTCGAGATGGCCGGCAGCAACCACAACTTCTACAACACGGTGTGGAGCCCCGGCAGCTTCGCCGATGGCGGCGCGGTCGACGACTTCGCATACCTCGCGTTCTCGATCGGCCAGGACGACCCCGCGTGCGGGGGCACCAGCGCGCTGCGGCTCGACGAGGCCGAGCAACAGCAGAGCTTCGTCGCCTACGCCAACGCGTTCTTCCGCACCCACCTCGGCGGCGAGGACGACTTCGTCGACGCGCTGCGCGGCGACGGTCCTGGCTTCGCCGGCGCGGCCGCGGCCGACGTGAAGACCAGCTACATGCCGCCCGATGCCGCCGACGCGCGGCTGGTGGTCAACCGCGTCGTCGACGACGGCTCGCTGCAGACCAACGATCTCGGCGCGACCGTGGCGGCCGAGGCGCTCAGCGGCTACGGCCTGTGCGGCGTCGGCCCCGACGGCGGCGTGCAGGACTACGAACACTGCGTGACCAACCCGGGCATGTTCATGGGCGAGCTGGTCGAGGGCCGCGAGCCGCACGTGCCCGGGCTCGCGCAGCTGCGGCTGGGCTTCGCCGCGGCGGCGCGCTGGACCAACGCGTTGCCCGAGGGCACCGACGCGTCCGGCTTCGCCGCGCTGCAGTTCCGCGCCGCGGTCGACTTCGAGGATCCCGCCGACGACGGCTCCACCGTGCAGTTCTCGGTCGCGCTGGTCGATCGCGACGGCACCCGCGCGAGCGTGGGCCCGCGCAGCTTCACCGATCCGCTGCCGCATCCGCTGGGCGGGCTGTATCCCATCGTGCCCAAGCTGCTGCTGCACGGCGTGCGGATCCCGATGGCCGACTTCCTCGCCGCCGAGCCCACGCTCGACGTCACCGATCTCGCGGCAGTCGAGCTGGTCTTCGACGGCGGCACCGGAGCGATCCTGTTGTCCGATCTCCTCTTCGCCGATCCGCTGCCGCCACCGCCGGCCGGCACCGACAGCGGCGGCAGCAGCAGCGGTGGCGCCGACAGCAGCAGCACCGGCACCGTCGACGGCGGCGACACCGACAGCGGCAGCAGCCAGACCACGGTCGCGGCCGACGGCACCGCCAGCGACGGCGACACCGATCCCGGCAGCAGCGACGGCGGCGGGGCGCAGCACGGCGACGCCGGCGGCTGCGGCTGCGCCACGCCACGCGGGGCCGGCCCGGGCGGGCTCGCGCTGCTGCTGCTGCTGCTGGCGT
>JAIBBS010000028.1 GCA_019694555.1 Nannocystaceae bacterium | reverse complement strand
CCGTGCGCGCACGCAGGCGGTCGGCGGCGAACGGCCCACCGACTCGCGTCACCCAAGGGCGTGCCGCGAGCCGTGCCCGCGTCCTCGCCCCGCGAACCCACCGCGTGCCGCGCGATCGAGCGTGCGAGGGCGCACGCCACGGCGCTGGCGCTGCTGACCGCCGCGGCCGGCTGCACCGGCGACGGGGCCGGACTCGACGCACGCGGCGACAGCTTCGATCACGACGCGCTGGACGACGACTCGCGCTGCGCGGTGCTCAAGCTCGCCAACGTCGCCGATCGCAGCGAGCTGATCGAGGCCGCCGGGGTGCACCCGACCGCGGCCGACGCGATCGTCGACCACCGCCAAGGCAGCGACGGCCGCGACGACACGCCCGACGACGCGCGCTTCGAGTCGCTCGGACAGCTCGACGCGGTGCCGTGGATGGGCCCGCGCGCGCTCGAGCGGATGCGTGCGTACGTCGAGGGCGACGACGCGGCGGCCTGCGGTGAACAGAGCCTGCACGTGCTGGGCTTCAACGACTTCCACGGCGCACTGCAGCCGCCCACCGGCAGCAACGGTCGCATCGCCACGGGCCCCGGCGCCGACGAGTTCGTCCCCGCGGGCGGCGTCGAGTACTTCGCGACCCACGTCGCGCAGCTGCGGGCGCAGGCCGACCACGCGATCGTGGTCTCGGCCGGCGACCTGATCGGCGCGACGCCGCTGCTGTCGGCGCTGTTCCACGACGAGCCCACCGTGCTCGCGATGAGCGTGCTGGGACTCGACGACGCCGGCGTCGGCAACCACGAGTTCGACCGCGGCCGCGACGAGCTGCTGCGCCTGCAGGCCGGCGGCTGCGAGCCCCGCGACGGCTGCGTGCAGGGCACCAGCTTCGCCGGCGCGGCGTTCGACTTCCTCGCCACCAACGTCATCGACGAGCGCACCGACGCGCCGGTGCTGCCGCCGTCCGCGGTGCACTGGGTCGGCAACGCGCGGCTGGCCGTGCTCTCGCTGACGCTGCACGAGACGCCGAGCATCATCAGCGCCGACGCGGCCGCGGGCCTGCGCTTCGACGACGAGATCGCGGCGCTGCAGCGGCAGATCGAGCCGCTGCGCGCCCGGGGCATCGAGGCGTTCGCGGTGCTGCTGCACCAGGCCGGCGGCCAGGCCGGCAGCGACCCCGCCGGCTGCGACGACTTCGACGGCCCGGTGCGCAGCCTGACCGAGCAGATGCCCGACGCGATCGACCTGGTGATCGCCGGCCACACCGACGGCCCGTTCGTGTGCACCGTCGGCGACGTGCTCGTCACCAGCGCCGCGTCGCACGGCCGCATGATCACGGACATCGCGCTCACGCTCGACGAGCGCACCGGCGACGTGGTCGCGGCCACGGCCGCGCAGGTCGTGGTCACGCGCGACGTGCCGCGCGACCCGTCGCAGATCACCTTGCTGTCGAGCTACGCCCAGCTCGCGGCGCCGCTGGCCGATCGCGTGGTCGGCCGCATCGACGCCGATCTGCCGGCGATGCCCGACGACAGCGGCGCATCACCGCTGGGCTACGTGGTCGCCGACGCGCAGCTGTCGGCCACGCTGGTCGATCCCTTCGGCGGCGCCGAGATCGCCTTCACCAACCCCGGCGGCGTGCGGGCCGACCTCGCGTTCGCGCCCTCGGGCAAGGAGGCGCCCGGCGAGGTCACCTACGGCGAGCTGTTCGCGGTGCAGCCGTTCGGCAACAACCTCGTGACCATGACGCTGCGCGGCGACGAGCTGGTCGCGCTGCTCGAGCAGCAGTGGCAAGCCGGCACCGACGGCACCGAGCTCGCGCGGATCCTGCTGCCGTCGTCGGGCATCCGCTACCGCTGGGACCCCGCGGCACCGCGCGGCAGCCGGGTCGTGCCGGGATCGCTGAGCTTCGACGGCGTCGCGATCGCCGACGCCGATGAATTCCGCGTGACCGTCAATGCGTTCCTCGCTGGCGGCGGCGACGGCTTCACGGTGCTGCGGCAGGGCCGCGACGTCACCGGCGGCATGCTCGAGCTCTCGGCGCTCGAGGCATACGTGACCGATCGCTCACCGGTCTCGCCGCCGGTGGGCACGCGGATCGAGCGGCGCTGACGCGCGCGGGCCTTGACGCCGCGGCCGCGCGCAACGAGCATCGCGCTCGCCGATGACCGGTGCCACGCGCCCTGCCCTGCGCCTCGCCTCCCTGTTGCTGTGCGCGCTCGCGGGCTGCCCGCGTGGCGCCACGCCGAGCACGACGTCGACGAGCACGCCGACGACGAGCACCGCGGCCACGACCACGCCGCCGCCGGGCGACGACGCGCCCGCCGACGCGAAGGGATCGTGTCGCGACTGGTCGTCGCTCGATCGCAGCCGCCTGCCCGCGCTGCCGCAGGGGCCACACATGACGCTGTTCGATCAGGTGTGGACCGCCGTGCTCGAGCGGCACTACGACCCCACGCTGGGCTGCCTCGACTGGCCGGCGCTGCGCGAGCGCTACGGTGCCCAGGTCGCGGGCGCCAAGGACGACGCCGCGGCCTACGCCGCGATGAACGAGATGCTCGCGCAGCTGCGCCAGAGCCACCTGGGTCTGGTGCCGCCGCAGCGCGCGATGGCGGCCGAGCCGGGCCAGGCGCGACCGACCGGCAGCGGCCGCGTGCCGATCGAGATCACGATGGCCGGCGACGACGTCGTGGTCTCGTCCGCGGCGTGGCTGGGCAAGAAGAGTCCGGTGCCCGCGGGCGCGACGCTGCTCGCGATCGACGATCACGCGCTGCCGCAGTGGGTCGCGCAGGCGGGCACGCAGTGGTCGCGGCCGGTCGAGCGCGACCTGCACGTGCTGATGGCCGCGCGCGCGTGGCTGTCGTGCGACCGTGGGCAGAGCCACAGCCTGACCTGGCAGCTGCCGGGTGCGCGCAAGCCCGCGAGCAAGACCGTGGCGTGCCACGTGCCGCAGCGCCGCACCGCGACCTTCGGCAACCTCGCGGGTGTGCCGATCGAGTCGCAGTGGCGCATGCTCGAGCCCGGCATCGGCTACCTGCAGTTCAACATCTGGCTGCTCGATCTGGTCGGCGACATCGGCAAGGGCATGACCGAGCTGCGCGGCCAGGGCATGCGCGCGCTGGTGCTCGATCTGCGCGGCAACCCCGGGGGCATCGGCGCGATGGTGGTGCCGGTGGCGCGGATGCTGCTCGATCGCGACGCCGACCTCGGCGTGATGCGCATGCGCGACGCGACCCAGACCTTCGCGGTCAAGCGCGGCGACGATCCCTTCACCGGCCCCATCGCGATCCTCGTCGACGAGGGCACCGCCAGCACCTCGGAGATCTTCGCGCAGGCGCTGCAGGACCTCGGCCGCGCGACTGTCATCGGCGCGCGCGAGACCCAGGGCGCCGCGCTGCCGTCGCTGATCGAGAAGCTCGACGAGGGCGCGCTGCTGCAATACGTCATCGCCGACTACAAGAGCCCCAAGGGCACCGCGGTCGAAGGCCGCGGCGTGCTGCCCGACGTCGTCGTGCCGGTGTCGCGCGACGACCTCCGCAAGGGCCGTGATCCGGTGCTGCAAGCCGCGATCACGGCGCTGTCCGCCACCGCCAAGGCCACCACCCACAAGGAGAGCTCACCATGAAGGCCATCCTGCGTCGTCTGCCGCTCGCGCTGCTCGTCACCCTCGCGTGCGAGCGCAAGTCCACCACGGTGCCGCCGGCCGAGCCGGAGCCGACCCCGGTCAGCGCCTCGACCAAGGTCGAGCTGCCGGCGGCCGAGACGGTGCTGGCGTCCGCGGTCGAGGCCGAGGGCGGCGCCGCGGCCCACACCGCGATCAAGAGCTACTACCTCGAGTCGCGCATGGACATCCCGCAGCAGGGCCTGACCGGGCTGACCAAGCTGTGGTGGAAGGACGGCAAGTTCTTCATGCAGGTCGACATGGCCGGCGTGGGCACGAGCTCGCTGTGGTGCGACGGCGCGCAGGTCGTCAGCGAGGATCCGATCAACGGCCGTCGCACGCTCGCGGGCAAGGAGGCCCGCCAGGCACAGTGGTCGGCGAGCGTGTCGCTGCCCCACGACTGGAAGAAGTTCTTCGACACCGCCAAGACCATCGCGCGGCGCGAGCACGACGGGCGCAAGCTCATCGACGTCTCGCTGTCGGCGCCCGACGGCTCCGAGCTGCTGCTGTCGTTCGACGAGACCACGCACCTGCTCGCGAGCCAGCGCTTCGCCCAGGCCAGCCCGATGGGCGAGCTGCCGGTCGAGATCGCGGTCGACGAGTACAAGCAGGTCGGCGGCCTGCAGCACGCCGCCAAGACCACGATGTCGATGGCCATCATGAAGGCCTCGAGCGAGGTCACCAAGTTCGAGCCCAACGTCGAGATCGACGACGGCCGCTTCACCCCGCCGGCGCCCAAGCCGGTCGAGCCCGCGCCGCCGGTCGAGCCCGAGCCCGCCAAGGGCAAGGCGAAGCCCAAGGCGAAGGCGAAGAAGGCGGCGGGCTGAGCGTACCCCGGGGTCGCGTTCTCGCGGTCGCTGGAAGCGGACTGCGGCGACACCGCGCCACGATCGCCCAAGCGCGTGACCGCGGGCGCCCTACAATGCCGCGGTGCCCGTCCCGATCGGCGAGCCCGCGCGCGTGCGGTTCTGGCGACCCGACACCCCCGCGGTCGACACGATGGTGCGGGTCGACCGCGAGCACCGCACGCGCGTCACGTGCAGCGAGGCCTTCATGGTCGTGGTGGTGCTCGAGGGCGCGTACGACGGCTGGTACCGCGGACGCGTGCACGCCCACGTCGCGGGATCGGTCAAGCTCAAGGAGCCCGGCGAGGTCCACCGCGGCGTGCGGGTCCACGTGCCGTTTTCGATCCAGGGCGCCGCGATCGCGGCCGAGCTCGTGACCGCCGCCGCCGCGGCGATGGGCGTGCGTGGCACGCCGCACTTTCGCGCCGCTGCACTCGCTCCCGGCGCGCCGGCCAGCCGACTCGCGTTCGCGCTGCACGACGCTCTCGTGCGCCCCGACGCGCCGCCGCTCGAGCGATCGTCGCGCGTCGCCGAGCTGCTCGCAGCGGTCGTGGGCGGCGACGCACCGCCGACGAATGCCACGCGATCGGTCCAGCGCGCGCGCGCGTTCCTCCGCGAGTGCCTGGCGGAGACGATCACGCTCGACGGGCTGGCCCGTCACGCGCGGCTCGACAAGTTCCACCTCGTGCGGGCGTTTCGTGCCGAGCTCGGCGTGCCGCCGTACGAGTACCTCACCCACCTGCGGATCGCGCGGGCACGCGAGCTGCTGCGCAAAGGCGTGCGCGTGGCCGCGGCCGCGCAGCAGGTGGGCCTGTACGACGAGAGCCAGCTGCACCGTCACTTCAAGCGCATCGTCGGCATCGCGCCGGGAGCCTTCGCGCGCAGCGTCGCGCCGGGCTCGCGCGGCCAACATCGCCCAAGACCGCACGGCCGCGGTGCTGCATCCTGCGGCCATGGCCACGACTGACGACTGCGCCCACGCCCCCGCGACGATTCGGCTCGGCGATCTCGAGGTCCAGCGCATGGGCTACGGCGCGATGCGCCTGCCCGGCAAGGACGTGTGGGGCGAGCCCGACGACCCCGCCGGTGCGCGCGCGGTGCTGCGGCGCGCGGTCGAGCTCGGCATCGACTTCATCGACACCGCGTGGTTCTACGGCCCGCTGGTGTCCAACCGCCTGATCGCCGAGGCGCTGCATCCGTATCCGCGCGGGCTCGTGCTCGCGACCAAGCTCGGCGGCAAGCGTCTACCCGATCGTGGCTGGGGCGCCGCGCTGCGCCCCGAGGAGCTGCGCCGCGGTGCGCACGACGATCTCCGCACGCTCCGCCTCGAGCGGCTCGACCTCGTCCACCTGCGCTGGATCGCGTCGGCCGGCGTGCCGTTTCTCGAGGCGCTCGACACCCTGCGTGCGATGCAGTCCGAGGGCATCATCCGCCACATCGCGCTCAGCAACGTCGACGCCGCACAGCTGACCCTGGCGCGCACCCGTACTCCGATCGTCGCGGTGCAGAACCTGTTCAACGTCTCGGGCGGCGGCGGGCCGGCGGCGCGCCACAGCAACTCCGAGGTCGACGATCCCGAGGGCGTGCTCGAGCTGTGCACGCGCGAGTCGATCGCGTTCGTGCCGTTCTTCCCGCTCGCGGTCGGGGGCGTCACGCGCGACAGGCCGGTGCTCGCCGAGATCGCCCGGCAGCGCGGCGTCACGCCGGCCCAGGTCGCGCTGGCGTGGTTGCTCGCGCGCTCACCGATGATGCTGCCGATCCCCGGCACCCGCTCGCTCGATCATCTCGAGCAGAATTGGCGCGCACGCGCGCTCGCGCTGTCGGCCCAGGAGGTCGCCGCGATCGCGCGCGCGGACTCGCAGCCCGTGGTGAAACCCGGCGACACGGGCCGCTAGCGCAGCAGCACGCGCTCGACGTCGGCCCGGAAGCCGCGGCTGGTCGGGATCTGCGTGCCGTCGCGCAGGGTCACCAGGTACTCGCCGCCGGGTCGGTGCACGATGCGGGCGACCGCGTCGGCGTTGACGATGGCCGAGGGCCGCACCCGCACGAAGCGACCCGGGTCGAGCTTGGTCACCATCGCCTTCACGGTGTGGCGGACCAGGTGGACCTTGCGTGCGGTGTAGATCTGCACGTAGTTGCCGGCGGCCTCGACCCAGTCGATCTCGTCGACGTCGACGCCCAGGGTGCGACCCGTGTCGCGGAACAGCAGGCGCGCGGCGTAGGCGGCGTCGGGGCGGGCAGCGTCGAGGGCGGGCTCCGCAGCCGGCTGGCCTGCCGGGCGGGCGGGTTGGCGGAGTTCGATCGCAGTCTGCACGATCGCGCCAACGGTGCTTGCCCGGGGGCCTTACACGCCGCCGCGGGCCCGAACGTCGCCCCTCGGCCGCGACCGGTCGCGCCGTGGGACCCCGATCACAGCCCCGGCGGGTCGGGATTGGGGTCGGTGCCGGGGTCCTGGTCGGTCGCGGCGTGCTTGCGCGCCGCCAGCTCCGCGTCGTCGGGCAGGCCCTCCTGGCGCAGGATCGCGGCCAGGCCCCGCGCGTCGGGCCCGGTCTGCGGCGCCGCTCGGGCGAAGAACTCCGAGTCGCGGTACCAGGCCAGCCCCCGCACCGCGAAGATCTTCGCGACCGCCGCCGCGGGCAGCGCCAGCAGCACGCCCAGGAACCCGAACAGCTCGCTGCCGACCATGAGCGCGAACAGCACCCAGATCGGCGACAGCCCGACCTTCTCGCCCAGCACCCGCGGCGTGATCACGAAGCCCTCGAGCACCTGGATCACGCCGTAGGCGACCAGCACCCAGACCAGCTGCATCGGCCCGTGCCAGTCGAGCAGGCTCATGAGCACCGCGAGCAGCAGCGCAGTGCCACCGCCGACGTAGGGGATGAACGAGAGCAGCCCCGCGACCGCACCGATCACGATCGCCAGGCGCACGCCGACGATCGAGTACGCGACGCCGTAGAGCACCGCGAGGATCAGCATCACGATCAGCTGGCCGCGCACGAACTCGCCCAGCACCGTGTCGACCTCGCGCGCGACGTCGACCACGAACGGACGCCAGCCCGGCGGCACGAGATCGCGGACCGCCGCGATCATGCGATCGAAGTCGTGCAGCAGGTAGAACGCGAACACCGGGATCACCACCAGGCTCGCGACCGCGCCCAACAGCGACATCGTGCCGCCCAGCAGCCAGCGCAGCGCCGCGGCGGCCGGCGCGACCGCCTTGTCCGCGACCGCGCCGGCGTCGAGATCGAGCTGCGCGAAGGCCTCGCCGAGGCTGTGCGGCACCGGGACGCCCAGCGCGACCAGCTGCGGCTCGAGCCGCAGCACCAGCCGCTCGAGCGCGCCGGGCAGCTCGGACGCGAAGCGCGACAGGTCGCGCGCGATGGCCGGGATCGCCAGCAGGCCGAACAGCGCCAGCGCGCCCAGCACTGCGCTCAGCAGCACCACGATGCCGGCCGATCGCGGCAGCCCGCGACGCTCGAGCCGATCGACGACCGGGTCGAGCATGTACGCGATCAGAAACGCGAAGAACACCGGCGTGAGCACGCCGCGCAGCGCCCACAACACCAGGCCCACGCCCAGCATCGCCGCCAGCGCGACCACCCAACGCGGGAACAACCGCCGCGAATCCGCCTGCATCGGCGCTGGTTGTACCACGGGCCCACGCCGCGCCCGCGTGACCGCACGCAGACTAGCGACGCGAGGTCCACCGCGACAGCCGTGCGACGAGACCCGAGACCTGGCGTCGTGGCAGCGCGTGGCCGTAGAACTCGAGCAGCTCGGGGTCGTTCGAGCGTCGCCGTCGCTGCAGCGCCGCGAGGGCGTAGCCAGCCAGCAGCGCCACGCCCTCGGGTCCGCGCGCGTGGGCGCTGACCGACACCGCCGACATCGCGATCGACAGCGGGTGCGCGCCGACGTACCACGCGCCCTCGCCGATGCGGCGATAGCCGTACCACCAGCCGCGCCGCGCGGCGTCGGGCCGCACCATCTCGGCTTGCAGATCGTCGTACACCACCGTGCGCCAGCCGCGGTTGCGTGCGCGCAGCGACGTCACGCTGCCCCAGTGCGGCGTGGGATAGAACGCAGCCTGCTCGAGGCACTCGCGCCGCCACAGTCGCAGGCCCGAGCGCGGCGCACCGCAGGGCTGCTCGAGCTGCGGCGTGAAGCCGCCGTCGTCGTCGACGGTGCCGAGCCGACACGACGCGATGCCGATGCTGCGATCACCTTCGCAGCGCGCGACCAACTCGGCGAACAGCTGCGGCGACGGGCGCACGTCGGCGTCGACGTTGGCGACGTAGGGCACGTCGAGGCCCTCGGCCTCGAGCAGCCACGCCGCGGTGCGGAAGCCGTGCGCGAGCACCTCGGCGTAGCGCGCCGGGCCCGACTCGACGCCGCGCGGCAGCACGGTCGGCTCGATCCAACGATCGCGGCGCGCGAGCTGGGCCAGCCGCTCGGCCGTGCCGTCGGCACTGTCGTCGTCGACGATGACCCACTTGAGCGGCCGCAGCTCCTGGGCCCGCACCACCGCGGCGAGCTCCTCGAGCAGCTCGCACTCGTCGTGCACCGGGGTCACGAGCACGTAGCCGGCAGGGATCCGCACGGTCGCAGACACTACCAGGGCTCGGCGTCCGTGCGCGGCGTGGCGGCGTGGCGGCGGTGCGCGCCGCGGCCGCGGGTTCAGGGCGCGCGCGGCTCCAGCACGCGGACGTCCTCGAAGCGCCAGGGCCCGCGGCCCTTCCAGTGCACCGGCTGCGAGCGTCCGCCGGCGGAGCGGACGACGAGTGCGCCCTCGCCCTCGCCGGTGCCCGAGACGGTCGCGCGGATCGGCAGCCGTGTCTGCGTGCGGATCGTGAAGCCGCCCTGGGCGTCGGTGTGGGTGCGCCCGAGCGTGCGCAACGGCGCGCCGGCGGTGTCGAGCAGCACCAGCTCGACCTCGGTGTCGCGCACGGGCTCGGCGAGGCCGCCTTGGCGCTCGGCCATGACCGTGCCCGCGACCACGAGCTGGCCCGCGGCGTCGTCGGCGTAGGAGCAGCGGGTGCGCGTGGTGGTCGGGATCCGATCGCCGGTCAGATCGATCGCGTCCTCGGGGCAGCTCGAGGGCGTGCCGTACGCCGGCGTGCGCGCCCAGGTCACGTGCAGCGGGCGATGGGGGCGGCCCCGGCACGCGCCCACCGACACCAACGCCGCGGCGAGCGCGAGCGCCCGCGCCAGGGCCACGCGCCGGCGAGCCCGCGGACGCGGGGTCACGGCGTCCTCGCAGGCGGTGCCGGCGGTCCCGGTTGATCGGCGTGCGTCGCGTGGTAACACTTGGCGCATGCAGGGTTACCACCAGCAGCCCCAATTCGCCCAGCGTACCTCGTCGCGCGCCGAGCTGCACGGCGGCGTGCAGCAGTTCATGACCGGGGTCTACGGCTGGATGACGGCCGGGCTCGGGGTCACCGCGGCGGTGATCTACGGCCTGTCGTTCTCGCCCGACACGGTGCTGCTCTTCGCCCTGTCGCCGCTGCGATGGGTCTTCTTCCTGGGCCTTCTGGGCATCGGCTGGTTCGCGCCGTCGCGGATCCCGAACATGGACCGCGCCGTGGCGGTCGGCATCTTCCTGGTCTACTCGGCGCTGATGGGCGCGTTCATCAGCTGGATCCCGCTGGCGTACAACCTCGGCAGCATCGCCAGCGCGCTCGGTGGCACCGTCGGCATCTTCTCGGTGATGGCGCTGTGGGGCTTCTTCACCAAGAAGGACCTCAGCGGCATGGGCCAGTTCCTGTTCATGGCGCTCGGTGGCGCGGTGATCGGCTCGGTCATCAACGTGCTGTTCCTGCACTCGAGCGCGATGGGCTTCGCGATCGCAGCGATCGTCGCGGTGGTGTCGGCCGGCCTGACTGCGTACACCAACCAGGCGATCAAGCAGATCTATTTGATGCACGGCGGCGGCGGCAACCTGGCCATCAACGGCGCGCTGGCGCTGTACGTCGACTTCATCAACCTGTTCTTGTCGCTGCTGCGACTGTTCGGCTCGAGCCGGGACTGATCGATCGTCCTGGCCGTGCGCGCGCGGCGGTATCGCGGCGGCTTCGAGCCGCGGCGCCATCGCGTCGCCTGCGAATGCCTACCGCGGCCGCGACGGCGCCCGTGCATGGAGCTGGTACGCTGGTGACGTGGCGGGCGCGGCCAGTACCCGGTCTCGTTGGGTCGATGGGGCGTCGGCACCGCCGGGCGACGACGCCGGCGTGGTGCTCGCGGCGAGGCTGCTCGCTTCGCTCCGCGCCCGCGTGACCGCGCTCGCCGTGCTCGTGGCCGCGGGCTGCGGGATCAAGCACGACACCGTGTCTGCGCTCGGGACGTCGACGGGATCGTCGGGATCGTCGGGCGGAGCGACGACGGCGGACTCGGGTGGTGGCAGCGAGAGCGGAGCCGGCGCGAGCGAGAGCGGTTCGAACGCGAGCGACGCCACGAGCAGCTCGACCGGCGCGGGCGCGTGCACGGGCGGGATCGTGTGGCCGGGCGACCTGCACCTCGCGACTGCGATCGACGACCCGGATCTGCCGTGCGTGACGGAGGTCGAGGGCACGGTGTGGATCGAGGCGGTGCCGGAGATCACGGATCTTGCCGCGCTCGCGTCGGTGACGCGTATCGGCGGTCCCTTGTACGTCGGCAGCAACGAGGCGTTGACCTCGTTCGACGGGCTCGAGGCGTTGGAGCACGTCGACATCGTCGCAGTGTCGGAAAACCCCGTGCTGGCGGACGTGAGCGGCCTTCTCGGCGTTCGTGAGCTGGGCGGTTGGTCGTTGGGCTGGGACCAGCCGCAGATCGTCGGTGTCGAAGCGTTCGTCGGCGACCTCGTCCTCACCGCGCGTGCCGATGGTGTCGCGGATTTCAGGATCGCGGCGCTCCCCAACGTGGCCGACCTGTCCGGTCTGAACGCCATGGGCGCCCTGACCGTCGTGGGCGAGGGGCGCTATCGGGTGCACATCTCCGCGCTCGATGGCCTGGTCGATGCGAGTGCGCTCTCGGTGTTCGCGCCGCTGGGAGACCAACTCGCGCTCACGGTGGCTGCCCTGCCGCTGTCGACGTTCTCGTTCGCCGGCGAGCCGCGGCTCGGCGAGCTCACGCTCGCGTCCTACCCGGCGCTGCAGCGCGTCGAGCTGCCGGGCGTCACGTCGATCGGCGAGCTCTCCTTCTATCAGGACCTGCCGCAGCTCACTTCGCTCGAGGGCCTCGAGGGCCTCGAGCACGTCGACCGGCTGTGGATCGGTCAGTGCACCTTCGCGAACGACTTCGGCCTCACCAGCCTCACCGGCCTGCAGGGTGTCACGTCGATCGACGAGCTGGTGATCGTCGGCACCCAGGCGCTGACCACCATCGACGCGCTCGCCGAAGGCACCGCGCTGGGCACCGTGACCATCGCCGACAACGCCGCGCTGCCCACCGCCGACGTGCTCGCCAGGCTCGCGCTGCTCGACGTCTCCGGCACCGTCACGGTCTGCGGCAACCAAGGCGGGGAGCCGTGCGTCGGCGAGGTCGCGCCCTGCAAGCGGATCCACCCCGAGTGAGCCCGCCGCGGCGCATCACGTCGCACGCGTCGCCTGCGAATGCCTACCGCGGCCGCGACGGCGCCCGTGCATGGAGCTGGTACGCTGGTGACGTGGCGGGCGCGGCCAGTACCCGGTCTTGTTGGGTCGATGGGGCGTCGGCGCCGCCGCGCGACGACGCCGGCGTGGTGCTCGCGGCGAGGCTGCTCGCTTCGCTCCGCGCCCACGTGACCGCGCTCGCCGTGCTCGTGGCCGCGGGCTGCGGGATCAAGCACGACACCGTGTCTGCGCTCGGGACGTCGACGGGATCGTCGGGCGGAGCCACGACGGCGGACTCGGGTGGTGGCAGCGAGAGCGGAGCCGGCGCGAGCGACAGCGGTTCGAACGCGGGCGACGCCACGAGCAGCTCGACCGGCGCGGGCGCGTGCACGGGCGGGATCGTGTGGCCGGGCGACCTGCACCTCGCGACTGCGATCGACGACCCGGATCTGCCGTGCGTGACGGAGGTCGAGGGCACGGTGTGGATCGAGGCGGTGCCGGAGATCACGGACCTTGCCGCGCTCGCGTCGGTGACGCGTATCGGCGGTCCCTTGTACGTCGGCAGCAACGAGGCGTTGACCTCGTTCGACGGGCTCGAGGCGTTGGAGCACGTTGGTGTCGTCGCACTGTCCGAGAACCCGGTGCTGGCGGACGTGTCCGCACTCGCCGGGATCCGTCACCTCGCGTCATTGCAGATCGGCCGCGGGCAGCCGCAGCTGAGCAGCGTGCAGTCGATCGCGGGTGACGTTGCATTTGCGCTGGAACCGGATCGGGTGTCCCATGTGCTGTTCTACGGGCTGGACGGGCTCGAGTCGCTCGACGGGCTGACGGAGCTCGGCGAGATCACCCTCGAAGGCGACCAACGCCTGCGGGTCGGCGTCGCGGACCTGCCGGCGATCACGGACATCGCCGCGCTCTCGGTGTTCGCGCCGCTTGCGGATCGGCTCGCGCTCACCGCGGCCAATCTACCGCTGTCGACGTTCGCGTTCGCCGGCGAGCCGCGGCTCGGCGAGCTCACGCTCGTGTCCTACCCGGCGCTGCAGCGCGTCGAGCTGCCGGGCGTCACGTCGATCGGCGAGCTCTCCTTCTATCATGACCTGCCGCAGCTCACCTCGCTCGAGGGCCTCGAGGGCCTCGAGCACGTCGACCGGCTGTGGATCGGTCAGTGCACCCTCGCGAACGAGTTCGGCCTCACCAGCCTCACCGGCCTGCAGGGTGTCACGTCGATCGACGAGCTGGTGATCGTCGGCACCCAGGCGCTGACCACCATCGACGCGCTCGCCGAAGGCACCGCGCTGGGCACCGTGACCATCGCCGACAACGCCGCGCTGCCCACCGCCGACGTGCTCGCCAGGCTCGCGCTGCTCGACGTCTCCGGCACCGTCACGGTCTGCGGCAACCAAGGCGGGGAGCCGTGCGTCGGCGCGGTCGCGCCCTGCAAGCCGATCGACCCCAAGTGAGCACCGATCACCCCCCCTTGCCCGGCATCG
The DNA here is from genome assembly GCA_019694555.1 of Nannocystaceae bacterium. Lineage (GTDB taxonomy): Bacteria > Myxococcota_A > Polyangia > Nannocystales > Nannocystaceae > Xiheibacterium. Next base: position 45,598 of record JAIBBS010000028.1, on the reverse strand, counting down.
GTGCGGACAGCTCGGCGAAGCGTGCCCGCGCCAGCGCGAGCAGCTGCTGCGCCTCGGGGCGCAGCGCGGCGCCGCGGCGATGCAGCACGCCTGCGCGCAGCGGCGGCGGGCCGTCGAGCAACGGTCGCGTGAGCACGCCCTTGGGCAGGAACGCGAGCCGGAAGCGCGAGACGATCGCGACGCCGAAGCCACGCGCGACCAGCTCGACCACGCGCGGCGTGGCGCCGACCTCGAACGCCGGGTCGAAGCGCAGCGCGCCACCTTGGTGCTCGGCGAAGGCGCGTTCGATGCGTTCGCGCGCGGGGCCCTGACGCAGCACCACCAGCGGCATGCCGCCGAGATCCGCCAGGCGCACCGGCGCGGGCAATCGCGTCGCCATCGCGCGGCCGACGATGACCGCCCACGACAGCTCGCCCAGCGCCGTCGCCGACAACCCCGCCGGCGTGCGGCCCTGCTCGAGCGTCGCGAAGCCGAGATCGACCTGGCCCTCGCGGATCGCAGCGACCAGCGCGGTGTCGTCGTACTCACCCGCGCGCAGCACCAGCGCGGGATGGTGCTCGCGCAGATCCGACAGCGGCTCGGCGATGAGATCGAACGAGCCCGGCAGCGCACCGATGCGCAGCGGCGCGCCCCGGCCCGCCAACGCGTCGCGCGTCTGCACGCGCCACTGGTCGAACTGCGTCACGATCGCCTGCGCGCGCCGCAGCAGCTCCGCGCCCTGCGGCGTGAGCAGGCCCTGGCGTTGACCCGGCGCGCGCTCGAGCAGCGCGACCCCGCCGAATGCGCGCTCGAGCCGCTGCAGCAGCCGCACGTACGTCGCACGCGAGCGGCCCTCGCGCCGCGCCGCCGCCTGGATCGAGCCGCGCTGCGCGATCGCGACGAACGCCCGCAGATCCTCGAGCCCGACCCCCCGCCCGCTCTCGATCCCACCGCCGCGCGGTCCACCGGCCGGCTCTCCGGACGGCGCTTCAGATGTCTCGCCCACGAGTCATATCATGCACCGAAACTGTCCATCTTGAGGACATTACTCGCCGGTGCTAGCCCTGGTGACATGAAGCTCTCCGGCCGCATCCTGTGGCTCTGCGAGGACCCGGTCGCGCTGCGACAGCAGCTCGACGGCGCCACCGTCGACGGCGTCGAGGCGCTGCCGTTGGCCTTCGGCGTCAACACCGACGCGATGATCAGCGGTGCCGCCTGCACCCTGGGCTACACCGGCGAGATCCTCGGCCCGTACTTCCTCGAGAACTTCGAGGAGACCGTGCGCAAGGACGAGATCAAGCGCGGCGACTTCGCGGTCGTGGTCGGTGGCGACGCCTACGGCAGCGGCAGCAGCCGCGAGGTCGCGGTCGTGGCCCACCAGGGCGCGGGCGTGCAGCTGGTGGTGGCGCACAGCTTCCAGCGCATCTTCCAGGAGAACATGGTCTACAGCGGCCTGCCGTTCACGACCGACTTCGGCGTGCTGCAGCGGCTGCAGCGCGGCGACGACGTCGATCTACCGGCGCTCGCGCAGGAGCTACCGCCGTTCTTCCGCGCGGTCGCCTCCGAAGGTGGCCTGCTGCGCTACGGCACGCGGCTGCTCGCGGGCGAGCTGTCGCCCTGCTACGAGACCGAGGTGCCGGCGCGGCCGATGAACTGCGTCGAGAAGATCGTCGCCGCGCGTACGTGGACCGGCACCGGCAAGCCCTTCGGCGTCGGCGCGGTCGCGCCTGGCGATCAGGTGCTGTGCGAGGTCGGCTTCCGCGGCGTGCACGAGTACACCGGCGGCATGGTCATGTCGCTGTTCGAGTCCGAGTGGGGCCGCGCGGCGGTGACCCGGCCCGAGCAGGTCGCGGCGTTCGAGGATCACTTCGTGCTCATCGACCAGCCCACCGTGCCCGACACGGTCAAGCGCGCGCGGCTGCGGCCGGCGCAGCAGCTGCGCGACGAGATGGTCGAGGCCTGCGAGCGCGGTGGCATCCGCGTGCACGGCCCCGGCCGCGCGCTGCAGGCCGGCGTGTGCCACCGCATCGTGGTCGAGGACTACGCCCAGCCCGGCGAGATCATCGTGCTCACCGACAGCCACACCCCGACCGCGGGTGTGCTCAACGCGTTCGCGTTCGGCGTGGGCTCGACTGCGATGGCGTTCGCGCTGCGCACCGGCCTGATCCCGGTGACGGTGCCCAAGACCGTGCGCGTGTGGGTCGAGGGCGACGCCAGGGGCGTGCTCTCGCCCAAGGATCTCATCTTGCACCTCATCGGCGATCCCTACTTCCGCGAGGAGCAGTGGCGCAGCTCGCCGACCGACACCTGCGTGATCCAGCTCGGCGGCCCCGGCCTCGATCAGTGGAACGTCGACGAGCTCAGCGTGCTGACCAACATGACGGTCGAGGGCGGGCTCATGACCGGCATCGTCGAGCCGTGCCGCGCGATCGAGGAGTTCTTGCGCGCGCGGGGTCGCGACGCCGGGCTGCAGCGCCGCTTCGTCGCCCCCGACGAGGGTGCACAGTACGTCCGCACGGTGCGCGTGCACCTCGACGACGTGCCGCTCACGGTCGCGACGCCGGGCGACTCGCGCAACCGCAAGCCGCTGGCCGAGGTCGCCGACGTCGCGATCCACAACGTCGTGATCGCCAGCTGCACCGGCGGCTCGCTCGCGGATCTGCGCGCTGCCGATGCGGTGCTCCGCGGACGCACGCTCAAGCCCGGTGTGCGCGTGACGGTCACGCCGTCGTCGGCCCAGGTCCACGAGGCCGCCACCGCCGAGGGCATCCTCGGCCGCCTCGCGGCGCTCGGCGCGGTCGTGACCGCGCCCGGCTGCGGCTCGTGCATCGGCAACGGCCCGGGAATCCCGCTCGCGGGCGAGACCACCGCGAGCACGACCAACCGCAACTTCGATCGGCGCATGGGCGGGCCCGGCCCGGTGTACCTGGTGTCGCCCGCCGTCGCGGCGGCCTCGGCGGTCACCGGCCATCTGACCGATCCGCGCACGCTCGCACCCGCGTGAGCGCGCAGACGTCGACGCGGCCCAGCGCGGTGCGCCCGGCCGGGGCCGCGGGCTGGTAGGCTGCGGTCATGCCGGCGGCGCTCGTGGGCCTGCTCCTGGCGCGCGTGGTCGCGGCGCCGGCGTTGCCCGAGCCGCCGCCGCAGCCGCCGCAGCCTGCGACGACCACGGAGCCTCGCGCGCCCGAGCCCACCGCATCGCCGCCCCCACCGACGCCGACCCCAGCGCCGCAGCAGCCCGATGCGATGCACGCCCGTGCACCGCTGCACGCCGCGCTGCGCGACCCCTTCGTCGCGCCGCTTCCGAACCCGCGGGCCGCCGCGCCCGATCTGCGCGACCCGTTCGTGCCCGTGCACGCGCCGCTGCGTCCGGTGCACGCCCCCGATCTGCGCGACCCCTTCGCGCTGCCGATCAACCCACCGCCGCCGTGCGTGATCGAACGCGACGGCGTGCCGGTGCAGCGGCCCAAGTCGCTGCTCTCGCCCGCGCGCTGCCCTCGCTCCGACGCGCCGCTGCGCAACCCGTTCGTGCAACCGCGCCCGATCCCGCGAGTGCCCCGCGCGGTGTGAGCCTGCTGCGCTTGGCGGGCCCGCGCCGCTGCTGCTAGCGTCCGCGGCGATGAACGAGCTCGGCAGCTACCTCGGCGGCGCATGGCGAAACGGCGACGGTCCCGTCGCGACCCTGACCAACCCCGCGACCGACGAACCGCTCGCGCAGGTGCGCGCTGCCTCGGGCCTGGGCGAGGCGCTCGCGTGGGCACGCACGACCGGCGGCCCCGCGCTGCGCGAGCAGGGCTTCCGCCGCCGCGCCGAGACCCTGGGCGCGCTGGCCAAGCTGCTGCACGGCGCGCGCGAGGAGCTCATCGCGGTCGCGGTCCAAAACGGCGGCAACACCCGCGGCGACGCGAAGTTCGACATCGACGGCGCGATCGCGGTGCTCGCGGCCTACGCCGCGATCGGTGCCGAGCTGCCGACCGGCGCGCACCTGGTCGACGGCGAGCCCGCGCCGCTGCACAAGGGCAGCAAGCTGCGCGCGCAGCACGTGCTCACGCCACGGCTGGGCGCGGCGATCCACATCAACGCGTTCAACTTCCCCGCGTGGGGCATGGTCGGCAAGTTCGCCGTCGCCCACCTCGCCGGCGTGCCGGTCGTGACCAAGCCCGCGACCAGCACCGCCATGCTCGCGCACCGCATCGCCGAGCTGATGCTCGGCGCCGGCCTGCTGCCGCCCGGTGCGCTGCAGCTGCTGCTGGGGCCCGCGGGTGACCTGCTCGATCACGTCGGCCCGCAGGACACTCTCGCGTTCACCGGCTCGGCCGACACCGGCGCGAAGATCCGCGGCCACGCGCGCGTGGTCGCGACCAACGCCCGCGTGAACCTCGAGGCCGACAGCCTCAACGCCGCGATCATCGGCCCCGACGTCGAGCCCGGCACCGAGCTGTTCGATCTGATCGTGCGCGACTGCGTCACCGAGCTCACGCAGAAGGCCGGGCAGAAGTGCACCGCGACGCGGCGCATCCTGGTGCCCGCGGCGCTGCTCGAGCCGCTGCGCGAGGCGCTGCTCGATCGCCTCGCCGCCATCGCCGACAAGACCGGCAACCCCGCCGACGACGGCGTGCGCATGGGCCCGCTGTCGAGCAAGCAGCAGCTCGCCGACGCGCGCGCCGGCGTGGCGCTCCTGGCCCGCGCGGCCCGCATCGTGCGCGGCAACCCCGAGCGCCGCGGCTTCGTCGGCGTCGCCGACGGCGTGGGCTGCTTCCTCGAGCCCATCGTGCTCGAAGCCACCGCCGAGGCCGCCCTCGACGCGCGCGCGCCCTTCCACGCCCACGAGGTCTTCGGCCCGGTCGCCACGCTGCTGCCCTACGACGGCACCGTCGCGTCCGCCGCGACCATCGTCGCCGCGGGCCAGGGCTCGCTGGTCGGCACGCTGTACGCCGACGATCGCAGCTACACCACCGCCGCGATCGCAGCGCTGTCGCCGTGGCTGGGTCGGCTGGTGCTCGCGAGCGAGAAGATCGCCGCGGCCTCGCTCGCGCCCGGCTGTGTCTTCCCGGTCGCCAACCACGGCGGCCCCGGCCGCGCCGGCGCCGGCGAGGAGCTCGGCGGCAAGGTCGGCCTCGCGCCCTACCTGCAGCGCACCACGCTGCAGGGCGGCGCCGCCGAGCTCGCGCGCCTGCTCGGCCACGAGTGACGCGGACGAGCCCGGCCGAGCCGGTCGCGGGACCCCTCAGCGTCCGGTCGCTTCGCGACGAGAGCCCGTCCGCCTGCGCGGACGGCTTCTCAGTGCATCGGCGCGAGCAGCCCCGCGACGATGAGCAGCGGGATCACGATCGCGACCAGGGCCTCGCCCGCGATCAGGCCCGAGGCCAGCGGCAGCAGCCAGCTGTCGGGGCGATCGCCCTTGCGGCGCTCGAGCCAGCTCGCCGCGACCGCGCCGAGGAACATGGTGAAGATCGCGGAAAACGGCACGATCATGCCGATGCCGATGCCGGTCGGCGACGGCACCCAGCGCGCGCGTCGGCGGTCCTGCTCGAGCACGGTGCACACGATGCCGGCGACCACCGCGACCAGAAGGGCCACCAGCGCGCTGGGATGCAGCACGTGCAGGCCCTGCGACAGCAGCTTGGCGAAGCCGACCCACTTCTGCGAGATCGGGCTCTGCAGCCCGTCCTCACCGCCGATGCCGTAGATGTCGCGCAGCACCGGGTACGCGATCGACAGCGCGACCGCACCGACGGGCACCGCGAGCAGCTGCACGATGGTCACGTACCGCGGGGTCGAGCCGACCATGTGCGCAGTCTTGTAGGCCTGCATCAGGCCCTCGCTCTCGGCGACGATCGAGCCGGTCACGCCGCTGGCGACCATGTTGGCCTGCACGTTGCCGGGCGCGATGGCCCCGAACACGCCCTGCATGAGGTTCGACAGCGCGCTGATCGGGCCCCAGTTGGTCTCGCCGAACACGCGCAGGCCCACCAGCATGAGCGGCAGCGTGAACAGCAGCGCCAGCACCGTCTGCCACACCGGCAGGCCCAGGCCGTAGCGCTGCACCAGCACCAGCGCCACCGCCGAGATCGCCACGCCGACCACGACGTGGCGCATGGGAAAGTCGCCCGAGTCGACCGAGCGCGCGGACAGCTGACGGAAGGTCTTGCGCAAGATGTTCCACTTGAGAAACAGCGCCGTGAGCCCGCCGGCGACCATCATGCCGGTCGCGGGCCACATGACCCACAGCAGGATCTCGGTCTTCTTCGCCCCCGCCGCGATGATGCCGGCGTCGGCCAGCAAGGGCGGCGCGACGATCCACGCGATGACGCCGCCGACCAGCATGTTGGCGCAGATCCGCAGCCCGATGATGACGCCCGAGCCCAGCGACAGCAGGCTCAGCGACACGCCCACGCCGGTGGTCGCGGCGAAGCTGCCGAGCTTGATCGGGATGACCTCGGCGATGAACTGCCGCAGCGTCGCGAACGACAGCGCGGCCGAGCCCAGCAGACCGCCGACCATGGCGCGCGCGGCCTGGCGCGCGCCCGGCCCGCGCGCGTCGAGCACGATCAACGTCTCGCCGGCCGCGAGCCCGTCGGGAAACGGCAGCTTCTCGTCGATCACGAAGTGCTGCCGCAGCGGCACCGCCATCAGCACGCCGAGCACGCCCGCGGTGGTCAGCCAGGCGAAGATCTGCAGCTTGCTCAGCCGCAGGTCGACGCCGACCGCAGGGTCGACCGAGAGCATGTCGAACGCCGCGAGGATCGTGCACAAGAACGCGGTCTGACCGGCGATGAGGCCCGCGGCCTGGGCGAGGTTGCTCTCGCGGCGGATGCTGCCGCCGCGCGCGAACACGCTGAGCATCATCCACCCGAAGAACGCCGACACCACCGCGATGTTGGGCCCGAAGCCCAGCTTGAGCACGACATACGGATAGGCCGCGCCGATGATCACCGCGACCAGCAGGGCCACCGCGACGGCGCGCAGGGTCAGCTCGCGATCGGGGCTCGGCGGGGGGCTCGACATGATGGGCGCGACGCTAGCACGCCGCCCGGCCGCGGCCGCGCCTGCCGGCGGCTCAGCGGGCCAGCGCCGCGAGCGGCTGCCACTGCAGCGGACCCGCGATGACCCCGTATTCGTCGGGCGGGCCCACCAGCACGCGGCCGTTCGCGTCGACGGCGTGCACGCGCGCGCGCTCGGGCACGAAACCCAGCACCCGCGCGGCGACGAGATCGACCACCGCACCGCGCGAGGCGCCGACCGGGAGCATCACCACCGGGCCACCGGTGATCGACTCCGAGCCGTAGAAGCTGGGATCGATGCGCCGCTCGCCCTCGAAGCAGCGCCGCACCTGCGTGGCCAGCTCGACCAGGCACGGCGTGCCGTCGCGCAGCACCACCAGGCCCTGCTCGCGCCACTTCGCGACGATCCAGTTGCGCCTGGGGCTCGCGGCGGCGCCGGTGTCGAAGTCGAACTCGACGCCGGCGTCGGTCTCGTTGACCAGCCAGCGGTGATCGAGCACGTCGTGGTCCCACAGCGTCAGCACCTCGCCGACCGGCATCGACGCGCCGCCGTACCAGCGGCGCAGCGGTGCGCGCACCTCGGTGCGGCTCCACCCATCGCGCTGCTCCGTGTCGGTGCGGGCCTCGCTCTCGCACGCGTAGAACAACAGCTGCTTGGCGCGATCGAGGTGGAGCACGCGGGCCTGACACGCCGCCGGCGCGACCTCGGAGCGCGCGCCGCCGCGTCGCAACACCAGCCGCCCGTCGTCCTCGCGCTCGAGCAGCGCGCCGCCCAGGTACGCCAGCCCGCCCGGCGACGGCGCCAGCAGGCGGCCGTCCTGGGCGGTCAGCCGTTGCGGCGGCTGGCCCGACCACGCGCCCCAGGTGCTGGTCGCGGCACTGGCCTGGCACGCACCGAGCACGAGGTTGGTGTCCGCGACCGGCAGGTCGTCCACGCCGCCGTCCACCCGATCGGCCCAGACGTGCTCGCCGTCGTCGTCGAACCACGCGCGCCACAGCGTGCCGCCGTCGGCGTGCAGCGCGTGCTCGCGGCCGCTGTCGAGCTCGCGCACCACGACCTCGCCGCCATCGACGACGCTGCGCACGTACAGCATGCGTGCGGCCCCGCGGGCGAACTCGACCCGCGGCGCGAAGCTGTAGGGATCGGCCGCCGGCGCCACCTGCAGCGGCGTCTGCGTGCCGCGCTCGACGTCGACGAGCACGGTCGCGTCGCGGGCCCGCAGCACCAGCCAGCGACCGTCGTCGCTCGCATCGAGGAATGCCTGCAGCGGCTGCTGCGTGCCCTCGCGCCACAGCTGCGGCTCGAACACGTCGCCGACCAGGCCGTGGTTCGACGCACCGCCCCAGACCCGGCCGTCGCCGTCGGTGTCGCGCCGGACCTCGCAGAACATGATCCACCGCCCCAGCGGATCGGCGCGACCGATCACCATCGGGCCGCCGCTGCCGACCAGCGACGCGCCGGCGGCCTCTGCGACCGCGGCGGCGGTGGTGGGGCCGCGCGGACGGTGGCACGCGGGCGCGAGCGCGGCGAGGGCGAGCACGATCGCTGCGTGGACGCGATGCCGTCGAGGATCCATGCCTTGCTCAACGGCAGCGCCGCGCCGCGGTTCCACGGGCGCGGTCGATTGCGCCAGCGAAGCCGTCACGCGTACATGCGCGCGTCGGGGTTGCGTCGCAACCACGCGAGCGTCTGCGCCAGGCCGTCACGGTAGCTGGTCTGCGTCAGCGCGGGGAAGCGCGCGCGCAGCTTGCTGCCGTCCATCGCGATGGGATCGGTCCACAGGTGCAAGATGTCGGCGAAGGCCCGCGCGGTCGGATGGACCACGCCGGCGACGCGCACGACCCATGGCGGCATCGCACGGAAGCCACCGCCGCCGGCGAGCTCGCGCGCGAGCGCGAAGAAGGCCCGCGGCGAGGTCGCTGCGACGCCGGGCATGTGGAAGACCTCGCCGTCGTCGGCACCGAGGCCGACCTCGAGCAGCGCTCGCGCAGCATCGGGCATGAACGTGAAGTCGACCGTCACGTCGGGCGGCCCGAACCACGTCGCGGTCTTGCCCTGCGCGATGCGTTGCAGCGGCGGGCCCGTCAGCGTCTGCACGTGCGGGCCGTAGAACTCGGGCAAGCGCAGCATCACGAAGCGCGCGCCCGACTCGGCGATGCGGCGCTCCTTGTCCGCGCGCGCCTGGCCCATGCGCGAGCACGGCGACGGCGGCACCGACTCGTCGATCGGCGTGCCGCGACCGCGGCCGTAGATCCACACGTTGGCCGGGAACACCAGACGCGCCCCGGTCGCGCGACAGGCCGCGATCGCGGCGTCCAGCAGCGCCGCGGTCGTGCTCACCCAGGTGTCGGAGATCTTGACGTTGACCAGGTGCAGCAGCGCCTCGCAGCCGCGCGCTGCCTCGGTCAGCGCCGCAGCATCGCGCGCGTCGCCAGCGATCCACTCGACGCCCGGCAGCGACGCCGCGCGCGAGGGGTCGCGCACCAGCGCGCGCACCTGCAGGCCCCGCGCGAGCGCGGCCTCGACGACGTTGCGGCCGAGGCTGCCGGCCGCGCCGGTCACCAGCACGCGCATGGGCGTCAGGGCGCCCGCTTGACGTCCTCGGCCTTGCCGTCGCCCTTGGGCGCCTTCGCGTCGCCGCCGGGCGCCTTCGCGTCGCCCGGCGCCTTCGCGTCGGCCTTGGCTTCGCCCGGCGCCTTCGCGTCGCCCGGCGCCTTCGCGTCGGCCTTGCCTTCGCCGGGCGCCTTCGCGTCCGCCTTGCCTTCGGCGGGCGCCTTCGCATCGGCCTTGCCGTTCGCGGGCGCCTTCGCGTCCGCCTCGGCGGCCGCCTCGTCCGCGAGCGCCTCGTCCTCCCACCGCGTGCGCAGCTTGTCGACCCACGCCGCGCGACGCTCGGTGCCCGCCGCGTACGGGAAGCCCGCCGCCGCCAGCTCGGCGCGACGGAACGCGGTGTCACCGAGGATGCCGGTCAGCAGCGCCGCCGCGGCGCACAGCCCCACGACCACCCGCGCACCGCGACCGGGCAAGGTCGGCACCTCGGTGGTGCTGGGCGGGCGGAAGTACATGCTCACCACCAGCCGCAGGTAGTAGTACGCACCCACGACCGAGTTGAGCAGCGCGCTCACGACCAACACCCGCATCATCGGGTTGTCGTTCTCGAGCGCGGCGCGGAAGATCGCGAGCTTTCCGAAGAAGCCGACCGTGGGCGGCATGCCCATCAGCGACAAGAGGCAGATCGTGAGCCCCAGCGCCATGCCCGGGTGGCGCTGCGCCAGCCCCGACCACTCGTGCGCGGTGGTGCCCTCGGTCTTGTTGGCGCCGTACCAGCTGACGCACGCGAACGCGCCCAGGGTCGCGATCGCGTAGGTGAGCACGTAGAACAGCACCGCCGCGACCGAGAAGTCGCCGGTCTCGCGCGACCACTCGATCTGGTCGGCCGCGCGCATGGTGCCGATCGAGAACGCGTGGCCGTAGAAGTTCGCCGCCGCGACGACGCCGACCAAGATGTAGCCGACGTGCGCGATGGAGCTGTACGCGAGCAGGCGCTTGACGTTGCTCTGCTGCACCGCGGCCAAGTTGCCGATGGTCATGGTCGCCAGCGCGAGCACAGCCACCACCGAGGTCCAGCCGTAGGGCGCGGTGGCCAGGCGTTGCGTCGCGAACGAACCGACGAAGACCTTGAGCAGCGCCGCGAAGCCGCCGATCTTGACGCCCGCGGCCATGAACGCGGTCGTCGGGGTCGGCGCGCCGTCGTAGGCATCGGGCGTCCACATGTGGAACGGCACCGCGGAGACCTTGAACAGCAGGCCCGTGAGCAGCAGCAGCAGGCCGGGGATGAACAACGCCGCCGGCGCCATGCCCATGACCGACTTGTCGATGGCGTGGCGCACGGCCTCCGCCGGCGCGCCCTCGGGATGCAGCGCGAGATCGACGTAGGGCTGCGACGCGCCCCACTGCGTGAACACCTGCGCGACCTGGCCCGCGATCTGGTCGAGGTGGGTCGTGCCGGTCGCGCCGTACACCAGCGCGATGCCCATCAGCAGCAGGCCCGACGAGAACGCGCCCATGATGAAGTACTTGAACGCCGCCTCGGCCGAGGCCCGCGCGTTCCAGCGCGCGCCCACGAGCACGTAGATCGCGATGCTCATGGTCTCGATGCCCAGGAACACCGCGACCAGATCGGTCGAGTGGTTCAGGATCATCATGCCGAAGCCGGCGATGAGCACGAGCGACTCCTGCTCGCCGTACTCGAAGCGGTGCGACCGCGCGTAGTCGCCGGCGAACGCGAGCACGCCCGCCATCACGGCGATGACGCCGAGGTCGAGCAGCACCGAGAAGTGATCGACCGCGAGCATGCCGGAGAACACCGGCACGCCTGCGTCGTACTCGACGGTGCCGAACTGCATCAGCGCGGCGGCGCCGGCCAACGCGAGGCCCGACAGCGCCACGCGGCGCTGGAACTGCCGCATGCCGCCGCCGGCGAAGGCATCGGCCGCCAGCAACAGCAGCGACCACACCGCGACGATCATCATCGGCGCGAGGTGGCCCATGTCGGCCAGCGCGGTCGCGCCGACGCTCGAGGGTGCGGGCGCCGCGGCGGCCGCGGGAGCGAGGAGTGCGAGCAGAGCGGTCACGGGTTGCCTCCCGCCTTGGCGTCGGCGGCCTTGGTGTCGGCGGCCTTGGCGGCGTCGCGGCGCGCGGCGGCCTCGGCCTTGCGCCGTTCGAGCGTGGCCGGATCCATCGGCACGGCGCCCGGTCGCGGCGCGGGCTCGATCTTCACGTCCGGGCGCGGCGCGCCCTTGCCCTCGGCCTTGGCATCGACCTTGGCGTCGAGCTTCGCGTCGCCGGGCGCGGCTGCGGGCGCCGGCGCTGCGGCAGCCTTGGCCGCACGCGCGGCCGCGTCCTTCGCCGCGGTCGCGGGCCGCTCGTCGCCGTAGGTTGCGGCGATGCGCGCCTCGGGGTCGGGGCACTTGTCGACCAGCTCGGCGAGCATGCGTGCGCTGTCACCGTTGGCGTTGAAGATCGACGCGCAGCGCTTGAGGTTGAACTGCGCCACCGCGGCCTGGGCGGTGGGGTCGATGCGTGCGGTGAACGGCCGCGGGTAAAGACCCATCAGCGCGATGAGCCCGACGAACGGCAAGAACACCAGCACCTCGCGCAGGTTCAGATCCGGCAAGTCGACGTTCTTGGGGTTCGACAGCGGCCCGAACATCACCTTTTGGAACAGGTGCAGCAGGTAGACCACGCCGAGGATGACGCCGGTCGCCGCGACCATCACGAGGATCGGCACCGCGAACAGCGTCAGGCCACCGTGGGTGAAGGTCCCGACCATGATCAGGAACTCGCCCACGAAGCCGACCAGACCCGGCACGCCGGCCGAGCCCAACATCGCGACCATGAACATCGCCGCGAAGATCGGCATCGGCTTGGCCAGCCCGCCGAACTCCGACATCGCGCGGGTGTGGCGACGCTCGTAGAGCACGCCGATCGACATGAACAGCGCGCCGGTGGTCAGGCCGTGCGCGAGGCTCTGGTAGGTCGCGCCGGTCAGGCCCTGGGTGCTGAAGCTGGCGATGCCCAGCACGATGAAGCCCATGTGGCTCACCGAGGAGTACGCGACCAGCCGCTTGGCGTCGCTCTGCACCCACGCCACCATCGCGCCGTAGACGATGCCCACGACCGCGAGGATGGCCAGCAGCTGCGAGCCCTCGCCGGCCGCCAGCGGGAACAGCGGGTACGCGAAGCGCAGCAGGCCGTAGGTGCCGAGCTTGAGCAGCACGCCGGCCAGGATCACCGAGCCGGGCGTGGGCGCCTGCGTGTGCGCGTCGGGCAGCCAGGTGTGCACCGGGAACAGCGGCACCTTGATCGCGAAGCTCGCGACGAAGGCCCAGAAGCACCACAGCTGCTCCTGCGGCGTCAGCACCACCTGCGACAGGTCGACGTAGTCGAAGCTCCACACGCCACCGCTGGCGTTGTGGTGCTGCACCGCGAGATAGATGATCGCGGCCAGCATCAGCGCCGAGCCGATCATCGTGTAGAGGAAGAACTTGATGGCGGCCGCGACGCGCTGCTCGCTGCCCCAGATGCCGATGATCAGCGCCATCGGCACCAGCATCAGCTCCCAGAACACGAAGAACAGGATCATGTCGAGCGCGACCAGTGCGCCGATCATGCCGGTCTCGAGCACGAGCATCGCCGCGACGAACTCACCGCCGCGCTTCTCGATCGACTTCCACGCGCCGAGGATGCACAGCGGCGTCAGCAGCGTGGTCAAGAGCACGATCCACAGGCTGAAGCCGTCGACACCGACGTGGTAGTAGATACCCAGATCGCGGATCCACGGCAGCTTGGTCTCGAACTGCATGCCGGCCTCGCCTGCGACGAAGCCGGTCCCCAGCGGGATCGAGATCAGGAACTCCAGCGCCGCGAACGCGAGCCCCACGCCCTGGGCCAGGCGGCTCTCGCTCTGCGGCAGCGTGGCGACCACCAGCGCGCCGAGCATCGGCACGAGCAGCAACATCGTCAGCACGTCGGTCATGGCGCACCTTTGCGGTCACGCTCGACCACGGGCTTGGGGTCACGCGGCGGCGGCTGCAGGGGTTTGTCGTCGGGCGGTGGTGGTGGCCCGGGCCGGCGCACGCTCGCGGGGCCGGCGTCGAACTCGAACCACGGCGTGTCGGTGAACAGCGTCGGGCCCTCGATGTGGATCGGCTGCGCGCCCAGGGTCGGGCGCAGACCACCGGCGTCGACCGGGTGCACCGGGTTGGGGCCGACCACCGCGACGGTGGGATTGGCGAACACCGACGCGAGCACCAAGCCCACGCCCAGCAGCAGCACCGCGAGGTAGCGGCGGACGTTGCCGTTGTGCCAGATGCGCGCACGGTTGCCGAGCGCGCCGACGGTCCACGACACGCCGCCGACGCCGACACCGTCGACCAGACCTTGGTCCACCGCCTGGTAGGTCACCGCGCTGGCGAAACGCAGCGGGCGCACGATGCCGCGGTCGTAGATCTCGTCGACGAAGTACTTGCCCACGCTGGCGCGGTAGAGCCCGCCGAGCTTCTGCGCCCACGAAGCCGCCTCGGCCGAGGGGCCGCGGGCGTACAGCGAGCGCGCGAACAGGATGCCGATGACGGCGATGCCGACCGAGAGGCCCATGCCGCCGAGCTCGACGCCCGCGCGCACGTGACCGTGTTCGTCGCCGAAGCCCTCGCGCACGCCGACGAAGTACTCACCCGAGAACGTCGCCGACAGCTGCGTGATGGGATGCAGCCACTCGTCGAGCACGTGCGGCAGGTGACCCGGCAGCACGTGCGGCACGCCGAGGAAGCCACCGAAGGTCGCCAGGCCCGCGAGCACGACCAGCGGGAACGACATGATCCACTGCTCGTGGACGTGGTGCTCCCAGGTGTGGTGGTCGCCGCGGAAGTTGCCCTCGAAGGTGAGAAAGTACAGCCGGAACATGTAGAACGCGGTGCACAGCGCCGCCGCGAGGCCCAGGCCGTACGCGACGTAGTTGAGCCCCGGCGACCATGCGCTCGCGTTGGTGTACGCGTGCAGCAGGATCTCGTCCTTGGAGAAGAAGCCCGAGAAGATCGGGATGCCGGCGATGGCCAGGCACGAGATGAGGAAGGTGCCCGCGGTCCACGGCATCTTCTTGCGCAGCCCGCCCATCTTGCGGATGTCCTGCTCGTGGTGGCACGCGTCGATGACGGCGCCCGAGCCCAGGAACAGACACGCCTTGAAGAACGCGTGGGTGACGAGGTGGAACACCGCCGCGACCCAGGCGCCCATGCCCGCGGCCAGGAACATGTAGCCCAGCTGCGAGACCGTCGAGTAGGCCAGCACCTTCTTGATGTCGTTCTGCGTGATGCCGATGGTCGCGGCGAACAGCGCCGTGATGGCACCGACCAGCGCGACGGTCGACATCGTCACCGGCGACAGCGCGAAGAGCGGGTTGAGCCGCACGATCAGGTACACGCCGGCGGTGACCATGGTCGCGGCGTGGATCAGCGCGCTGACCGGCGTCGGGCCGGCCATGGCGTCGGGCAGCCAGGTGTACAGCGGCAGCTGGGCGCTCTTGCCGGTGCAGCCGACGAACAGCAGCATCGTCGCCGCGGTCGCGATCGACATGCCGAAGATGGTCTGGGTCACCAGCGCCGAGTCGGGCCCCGCCGCGCACGCCGCCTTGATCGCGTCGTAGTCGAGGCTGTGGGTGACGGCGTAGATGAGCAGCATGCCCAGGATCACGCCGAAGTCGCCGATGCGGTTGACGATGAAGGCCTTGCGTCCGGCCGAGGCCTTCTCGCTCTCGTCGTAGTAGTAGCCGATGAGCAGGTACGAGCAGAGCCCGACGCCCTCCCAGCCCACGAACGTGAGCACGAGCGACTTGCCCATGACCAGCACGAGCATCGCGGCCATGAACAGGTTGAGGTAGGCGAAGTAGCGCCAGTACGACCCGTCCTTGGCCATGTAGCCGACCGAGAAGATGTGGATCAGCAGACCCACGCCGGTCACGACCATGCACATGACCGCCGAGAGGTGGTCGATCATGAGGTCGAACCCGATCATCGTCTCGCCCGAGACGATCCACGGGTAGATGCGATGGACCACGCGCTCGTAGCCCTGCCCGATCATCGCTTCGAACACGATCGAGAAGGTGTAGAAGCACGAGAACGCGACCGCGCCGATGGCGATCAGGTGCACGACCTCGCGACCGAGCCGGTCGCCGAGGGTGCGCATGAACCAGCGCCCGAACACGAGGTTCACGAGCGCCGCGACCAGCGGGAACAGCGGGATCCAGCCGAGGGTGAGATTGGCTTCGTTCATGGCGGGGTCGCTGGCCTCAGTCGCGCAGGAGCGAGAGATCGTCGATGTCCGTGCCGGTGCGGGCACGGAAGATGGAGACCACGATGGCCAGGCCGACCGCGGCCTCGGCGGCCGCGACCGCGATGGTGAACATCGCCAGCACCTGGCCGTCGGCGTTGCCCCACTGGCGCGAGAACGCGACCAGCGCGATGTTGGCGGCGTTGAGCATCAGCTCCACGCTCATCAGCACGATGAGCACGTTGCGGCGCAGCAGCACGCCGGCGGCACCGATGAGGAACAGCGCGAACGCGAGGTAGAGAAAGTGCGTGATGGGGACCATCGGGGACCTCGTGGGGATGGGCCGTGCGTGCTCAGGTGCCGCCGTCGTGGCCAGTGGCCGACGGCGCGCCGAAGTCGGTGACCGGGGTCGGGCCGGGCGGCGCGATGTCGCCGGGCACGGGCGGGAGCTCGGCCACGCCGGCGGCGTGGCGCGCGGCGTGGGACATGCCGGTCTGCAGCGAGTCCTTCTCGCGATCGCGGCGGTTGCGGGCGACCACGACCGCGCCGATCACCGCCGCCAGCAGCAGCAGCGAGATGGCCTCGAACGCGAACAGGTAGTCGGTGAAGATCTCGCGGCCGATGGCGTTGGCCGTGCCGAAGTCCGGCGTCTTGCTCAGATCGGCGCCGGGGTTGAGGTACTGCCGCGCCAGCGTGCCCAGCAGCACCCACGCGATGAAGCCACCGGCCAGAAGCAGCGAGCCGTAGTAGCCCACGCGGGCGATGCGGGTCGGCCGGCGGTGCTCCTCGCGACCGCGCTCGTCGACGTCGAGCACCATGATCACGAAGACGAACAGCACCATCATCGCGCCGGCGTAGACCAGGATCTGGATCGCCGCGAGGAACGTCGCCGACAGCAGCAGGTAGCAGACCGCGACCGCGAAGAAGGTCACGACCAGCCACACCGCGGCGACCACCGGGTTGCGGCGCGACACCGTCGCCAGCGCCGACACCACCGCGATCGCGGCGAACAGATAGAAGATCAGCTCTTCGCCGCTCACGCCGCACCTCCGACGTCGCCCTCGTGGTGATCGTGGGCGCCGTGCGCTCCGCCGGCGTAGACCGCGTGGGCGTTGCGGACCTTGGCCTCGAACTCGCTGCGGAACTTGGTCAGGAACGCCAGCGTCGGCCACGCGGCCGCGTCGCCCAGGGCGCAGATGGTGTTGCCGGCGATGCCGTCGGCGATCGACGCCAGCAGGTCGACGTCACCGGGGCGACCGTGGCCGAACGCGATGCGGTGGGCGACCTGGGCCAGCCAACCGGTGCCCTCGCGGCACGGCGTGCACTGGCCGCAGCTCTCCTCGGCGAAGAAGTGCACGATGCGCCACGCGGCCTGGGTGATGTCGGTCGCGTCGTCCATCACGACCACGCCACCCGAGCCCGCCATCGTCCGCAGCGTGCGGCCGCCGCCGAGGTCGAACTTCTGGCCCGGACGGACCTCGACCTCGCGGATGCGCTCGTCCTTCTGCAGCGCGTCGAACTCGAAGGGCACGTCGAGCTCGTCGGTCGACAGCACCGGCATCGACACGCCGCCGGGGATGACGCCCTTGATCTTGCGACCGTTGGGCACGCCGCCGCAGACGTCCTCGACCAGCTCGCGACCGGTCACGGTCAGCGGCAGCTCGTACACGCCGGGCTTGTTGACGTGGCCGCACACCGACACCAGCCGCAGGCCGCCCGAGCGTCCGGTGCCGAGATCCGCGAAGGCCTTGCCGCCGTGCTCGAGGATCCACGGCAGGTTCGCGATGGTCTCGACGTTGTTGACGATGGTGGGCTTGCCCCACAGCCCCTTGACCGCGGGAAACGGCGGCTTGAGCCGCGGCCAGCCGCGACCGCCCTCGAGGCTCGACAGCAGCGCCGTCTCCTCGCCGCAGATGTACGCACCGAGGCCGCGGTAGACCGTGATGTCGACCGACTGACCCGAGCCGAAGATGCGCTCGCCGAGGTAGCCCTTGGCGTAGGCCTGATCGACCGCGGCCTGCAGCACGCGGTACTCGCGGGCCATCTCGCCGCGGATGTACACGTACGCGTTGCGGACCTTGAGCGCGATCGAGGCGATGATGATGCCCTCGACCAGCATGTGCGGGTTCCAGTACAGGATGTGCCTGTCCTTGAACGTGCCCGGCTCGCTCTCGTCGGCGTTGACGACGAGGTAGACCGTGTCGGCGTCCTTGGGCACGAAGCTCCACTTCATGCCGGTGGGGAAGCCCGCGCCGCCGCGGCCGCGCAGGTTGCTGGCGCTGACCTCGGCCGCGATGGACTCGGGCGCCATCGCCACGGCCTTGCGTGCGCTGCGGTAGCCACCGCGCCGCTCGTAGTAGTCGAGCTGCTTGGCGTCGGGGACCCCGAAGTGCTCACTGATGATCTTGACGTCGAACCAACCCATGGACCCTCGCGAACTGGTGCGCGGCGAACGGCCGCGACGTCAGACGCCCAACTCCGTCGGCACACGGCCCTGCGCCAGGGCATCGAGCAGCTTGTCGATCTTGGCGCGGTCGAGTTGCTCGAAATACAGCGGGATCTCCGGCTGCCCGCGCTCGGCGATCTGCGCGACGGGCCCGTAGCCGCACGCCGCCAGGCACTCGACCTCGGTGAGCGTGATGTTGTCGTCGGCGGTCGTGCCCTTGTTGGCGACGCCGAGCCTGCGCTTGCAGTGGTCGAACACGTCGTAGGCGCCCATGAGCTGGCAGCCGATGTTCGTGCAGATCTGCAAGTGGTAGCGCCCGGGGCGCTCCTTGTTGATCATGAAGTAGAAGGTCGCGACGCCGCGGACGTGCGCAGCCGTCAGACCCAAGCGCGCGGCGATGACGTCGACGAGCTCGTCGTCGACGTGGCCGAATTGCTCCTGCGCGAGGTAGAGCACCGGCAGGCACAGGGCCCGGCCAGCGCGACCGTCGGGAAAGCGCGGCCACAATTGCTGGATGCGCGCCTCGATCTCGGGGGAGAGTTGCTTGCCTGGCACGGGGCTATTGCGGCCCGGACGCTAGGATGGCGGTGCGTTTTCGTCAATGGGCGGCGCCCGGTGACGAGCGGGGCCACGGCCGGAGCGCGAGGCGGCCCCGCAGCGGCCGGTCCGAGCGCGCCGGGGCGGCCGGGCGGCCACCTGGGCTCACTGCCCCGGCAGGGTCAGTTCCATGCACACCGCGTTGGCCTGCGCGGCCGCGGCGGTGAAGTTGGGCGACTCGCGGATCGCGGGATCGACCGCGTCGACCTCGATCGGCGAAAAGCCCAGCTTCTGCCCGAAGAAGTCCGCAGCGGTGTTGGTGAGCAGGTAGACCCGCCGCAGCCCCAGGCTCCGCGCGCGCCGCAGCACGCCGTCGCCCAGGACCCAGCCCAGGCCGGTGCCGCGGCGATCGGGCGCGACCGCGAGGCCGAAGAGAAAGCCGCTGTCGCCCGCGACCAGCAGGCTCACGACCCCCACGACCCCGCCGGGTGCGCGCATGACGAGGGTCTCGACGTCGCCGCCGGGCACGATGCTCGGCAGATCGTAGCCGCGCAGCAGCGACTCGACCGCGCCGTGATCCTCGGGCGCCATGAAGGTCACCGGATCGCCGAAGCCGAACAGCAGCTTGTCGGGCAAGCCACCGAAGGCGCCCGAGCTGAGCATGAGCACGGTGTCGCCGGGCACCGCGGCCTCGAGCACCGCGGCCGCGAGGCCGTCGACGTCCTCGAAGCTGCGGGCCTTGACCCCGCGCGCGCCGATCGCCCGGGCCAGCGCCGCGGTGTCGAGGCGATCTTCGGCCGGGATCTTCTCGGGCGCGAACAGCGGCCCGACGTAGACCGAGGACGCGGCGTCGAAGCTGGCCGCGAACGCGTCACCGAAGGCCCGCCGCCGCGACGACGCCGAGCGCGGCTCGAAGCACACGTGCAGCGCCTGCTCGGGGAACTGCTTGCGCACCGCGGTCACGGTCAGCTGCACCGCGGTGGGGTGATGCGCGAAGTCCGACATCACGCGCACGCCCTGGGCCATGCCCACGAGCTCCTGGCGGCGCTTCACGCCGCGGAAGCCCCGCACCGCGCGACGGATCGCGTCCAGCGGCACGCCCTGCGAACGCGCGAGCGCGATCGCGGCGACGACGTTGCCGAGGTTGTAGCGACCGATGAGCTGGGTGGTGAACTCGCCCAGGCTGACGCCGCGCTCGAACAGCTCGAACGACGCGAGTCGACCGGGTGCGCGCGGCCGCTGGATCGCGCACACGTCGGCGCCCTCGGGCCGGCTCGCGTGCTCGGGCAGCACGCGGTAGCTCGTGACCTTGCAGCGCGCGGTCGCGGCGACGCCCAGCGCCTCGGAGTCCTCGGCGTTGACCACCAGCTCGCCATCGTCGGGCAGCAGCGCCACGAAGGCGCGGAACGCCGCGCGCACCGCCTCGAGGTCCGCGAAGATGTCGGCGTGGTCGTACTCGACGCTGGTCAGGATGGCCCGACGCGGCGCGTAGTGGAGAAACTTGCTGCCCTTGTCGAAGAAGGCGGTGTCGTACTCGTCGCCCTCGAGCACGAGCGCGCGGCCGCGACCCAGCCGCGCACCGTTGCCGAAGTTGAGCGGCACGCCGCCGATGAGGAACGACGGCGACAGCCCGCCCTCGTGCAGGATCCACGCGACCAGGCTGCTGGTGGTGGTCTTGCCGTGGGTGCCGGCGACGACGAGGCTGTCGCGCCCGGGCAACAGCAGCTTGGCCAGCATGCTGGGGAAGCTCTCGAGCGGCAGGCCCCGCGCTTGCGCCGCGACGACCTCGGGGTGGTCCTTGCTGCAGACGTTGCCGACCACGACGCTCTGCGGCGCCCACGCGAGGTTGTCGGCACCGAAGCCGATCATCACGGGGATCTCGGCGCGCGCGAGCTGCTCGGACATCGGCGGGTACACGGCCACGTCGGAGCCGCGGACCTCGTGGCCGGCGTCCTTGAGCAGGCGTGCGAGCGCGCCCATGCCGGTGCCCGCGATCCCGATGAAATGGACCTTCAACGCGCCCGGAGACTTGCCCACCGGGCACGCGACGTCAACACGCGCGCGACGGCTGCGGCCGGGCCACCACAGCGCGCCGTGTCGCCACGGCGCAGACGATCGCGGGAACGAGGGGCGATCGCGGGGTCGCGGGCGCGGGCCGCGGGTTGTGATGTTCCTCGCTGCGATCGGCCGCGCGTCCCGGTGAAACCAGACCCGCGCGCGCGCAACCAAGCCCCGAACCGGCGCTGTGCACGACCGCGCACCACCGGCCCCGGTGCGAACGACCATGCGCAGCAGCGTGCGCGCCAAAGCCCAGCGATCCGTGCTACGGCATCGCGAGCATCCCGGACCTCGACCATGCAAGGACACACCGAGATGGACGACCACGAGCGGCGGGGCCACCCGCGCTGCGCAGCCTCGTTCGCGACCCGCATCTGGGCGGGCGACAAGCTGCTGCTGTCGGCACGCACGCTCGACATCAGTCTCAGCGGCGCGCTGCTGCACGGCACCGCCCGGGTCGATCCCGGTCAGACCGTGCGCGTCGAGGTGAGCCGCGGCGGCCTGCGCAATCCCTTGGTGCTGCGCGCCGAGGTCGTGCGCATCGAGTCGCCCTCGCCGCGACTGCGCCGCCACGGCGTCGCGGTGCGTTGGCTCGATCAGGATCCGGCCGATCACGCCGCGCTGGCGTCGCTGCTGCGCGCGCGCGCCTGACGATCAGCGCGTCGGCGACTCGCCCGCGCGCAGCCGTGCGCGGGCGTGGGCCCACAGACAGTGCAGCGCCGCCGGCGTGACGCCGGGGATCCGCGCGGCCTGGGCGACCGATCGCGGCCGCACGGCCGCCAGTCGCGCGGCACACTCGCGCGACAGCCCGCCGAGCGAGTCGTAGTCGAGCGCGTCGGGCAGCGGCAGATCGGAGAGATCGTCGCGCATGCGCCGGGCCTCCTCGCGCATGCGCGACTCGTAGCCGGCATACAAGAGGATCGCCTCGGCCCGCGCGCGCGAGGACTCGTCGGCGTCGACCGCCTCGCCGCGGCGCAGCGCCGCCGCGGTGGCCTCGGCCCGGGCACCTCGCGACAGCGCGGCGTCGCGACGCGCCGCGTCGATCAGGCCCGCCGCGAAGCCCAGCTCGGCCAGCCGCACGTCCGCGTTGTCCTCGCGCAGCACGATGCGAAACTCCGCGCGCGCGGTGAACATGCGGTACGGCTCGTCCGATCCCTGCGTGACGAGGTCGTCGACCAGCACGCCGATGTAGCCCTGGTCGCGGCCGACCTGCAGCGGTGCGCGCTGCAGCACCGCGAGCGCGGCGTTGGCCCCCGCGACCAGCCCCTGCGCCGCGGCCTCCTCGTAGCCCGAGGTGCCGTTGACCTGACCGGCGAAGAACAGCCCCGACAGCGCGCGCGCGGCCAGGCGATGATCGAGCGCGCGCGCGTCGATGGCGTCGTACTCGACCGCGTAGCCCGGCCGCAGCATGCGTGCGCGCTCGAGCCCCGGGATCGTCGCCAGCAGCTGCGCCTGGATCTCCGCCGGCAGGCTGGTCGAGATGCCGCTGGGGTACACGCTGTCGGTGTCGAGCCCCTCGGGTTCGAGGAAGACCTGATGGCGCTCGCGCTCGGCGAAGCGCACGACCTTGTCCTCGAGCGACGGGCAGTACCGCGGGCCGCGACCGGTGATGCGCCCGCCGTACATCGGCGAGCGATGCAGGTTGGCGCGGACGATGGCGTGGGTCTGCGCCGTCGTCCACGTCAGGTGACAGGTGATCGACGGCAGCGCCGCGATCGCGGGCTCGTCGGGCCAGGCGAAGCGCGGCCGCGGCGTCTCGTCGGGCTGGGGCTCGAGCGCGCTGTGATCGATCGTCGCGCCGGCGAGCCGCGGCGGCGTGCCGGTCTTGAGCCGCCGCAGCGCGAAGCCCAGCTGCGCCAGCTGCGTCGACAGGCCGCGCGCGGGCGCCTCGCCCACGCGACCGCCGGGCGTGGCCTGCTCGCCGGTGTGCAGCACGCCGCCCAGGAACGTGCCGGTGGTGACCACGACCGCGTCGGCCTCGACGCGGGCGCCGTCGCCCAGCACCACGCCGCGCACGCGCGTGCCGTCTGTCGCCAGCGACTCGACCATGCCCTCGATCACGGTGATGCCCGCGGCGTTGCACAGCGCCGCGCGGGCGTGCGCGCCGTAGCGCTGCTTGTCGACCTGCAGCCGGGTCGAGCGCACCGCCGGGCCCTTGCTGCGGTTGAGCACGCGACCATGGATCGCGCAGGCGTCCGCGGCCGCGCCGAGGAAGCCACCGAGCGCGTGGACCTCCTTGACGAGGTGGCCCTTGGCCACGCCGCCGACGCTGGGGTTGCACGGCGTCTGGCCGATGGTCGCGCGCGAGCCCGTCACGACCACGACCGCGGCGCCGACCCGCGCGGCCGCGAACGCGGCCTCGATCCCGGCATGGCCGCCGCCGATCACGAGCACGCGCGGCGGCATCACGTCACGGGCACGACATCAGCGCGACGTCGTCGAGGTTCCAGCCGCCGATGGTGTACACACCGCCGGAGCCGACGTTGTTGCAGATGCGGAACTGGAAGTCGGGCTGCACGAAGCTGTTGAGCGAGTGGTTGATCTCGGTCCACGTCGCGTCGGTGATGAAGGTGCCGTCGCTGGCCCAGATCTGCACCCACGAGTCGCCGTCAAACACCTCGATGACGTTCTGCATGTACGGCGTGTAGTCGCTGTTGAGCCAGCGCCAGAACTGCAGCTGCAGCGGCCCGCTCGCCACGGTGGTGTCGATGACCGGGCTGGTCAGGCAGTAGAAGTCGTGCAGGTCGGTCGGCGCGCAGTCTCCGATCATCACGCCGGCCACGCCGTTGTCGTCGGTGGGCGTGTGATCGGCGTCGGGATCGGGGTTGCCGACCGGGCACGCCGACGCGGTCGCCGAGCCGATCTCCCACGCGGTGCCCAGGGTCCAGCCGGCGTCGTTGTCGGCGAAGTCCTCGGTCCAAAACGGCACGAGGTTGTCGGGCACGCACGCGCCGGCCATGCACTGCTCGTTGGTGCTGCAGGCGAAGCCGTCGTCGCAGGGCGAGAAGTCGGGCGCGATGGTCGGGTAGCAGGTGCCGGTGAACTGGTCGCAGCTGCCCATCTGGCAGCCGTTGTCGAGGTAGGTGCAATCGACGGCCTCGCCGTTGACGCACTGGCCGCTGCTGCACGTGGTGTTGGTCGTGCACAGATCGGTGTCGTCGCAGGGGTCGCCGTCGTTGAGGGCGATCTGCACGCAGCTGTCGAGATCGGCATCGCAGGCGCCGACGTTGCAGCCGTTGTCGAGGAAGGTGCAGTCGAGATCGTGGACGTTGCCGCACAGGCCCGCGACGCAGTTGCTGGTGGTGCATGGCACGCCGTCGTCGCAGACCATGCCGTTGAACGACGGCTGCGCGTAGCACTGCGCGGTGTCCTGGTCGCAGCGACCGGTCACGCACTGACCGCCGAGGTCGGCACAGTCACCGTCGTCGACGCAGCCGACCGAAGCACACATGCCGGCGTCGCAGAACAGCGTCTCGCAGTCGCCGTCGACCTCGCACGCGCCGCCCTCGGGGCAGCCGGGGCAACCGCCGCCGCCGCAGTCGAGATCGGTCTCGCTGCCGTTGAGCAGCCCGTCGCTGCAGCTCGACGGCGTGCACGCGCCGTTGTCACACATGCCGCTGAGGCAGTCGCTCGCGACCTCGCAACCTTGGTTGTCGCCGCACGGACCGCAGCTGCTGCCGCCGCAGTTGACGTCGGTCTCGTCGCCGTTGCGCACACCGTCGTCGCACGAGCTCTCGCGGCACAGATCGAAGGTGCAGACGTTCGAGTCGCAGTCCGCCGGCACGCTGCAGTGCTGCCCCGGCACGCAGCGGGCGTCGCAGGTGGCACCGCCGCAGTCGACGTCGGTCTCGTCTTGGTTGACGACGCCGTCGCCGCAGCCGGGACCGCCGCCACCGCTGCTGCTCGAATCGCCGGAGGAATCGGCGCTGCTGCTGGACTCGAGCGTGCCCATGCTGGTGGTGGTCGGATCGACCGAGCCGCTGCTGCTGGTCTCGCCGCCGCTGCTGCTGCCCTGATCGATCGGCACCGCGGGCGACTGGCATCCCAGCGGGATCGCGGCGAGCCAACCGAGGTGCACGAGCACGGGGAGCGCGGCGGAGGAACGCAGGCCAAGCATCGCGACGATGGTAGCGCACGTCGGGCAGGCTCGACGTGCCGCCGCGGGTGCCGTCCGTGCGCTCACGCGGGGTCGCGGGCGCGATCCCGGCCCGTGCATGGGCGCCCGCGGCCGCTGGCGCCGCGACGGCGCGCGCGCCGGGTTGCGCCGCGCGGGCCCGTCTCGCTACTCTGGGGACGAGACGCGGCCGCGCGCCCGTCCGGGACTGCCATGACACTGCGTACGCCTCTTGTCGCCCCCGCATCGCTGGTCCTCGGGTTCTTCGCACTCGCGTGTCCAGCGACCGAGCAGACCGACGGGACCGCGGGCAGCAGCAGCGGCGGCGGCGAGACCTCGACGACGGCGAGCACCACCGTCACGACCTCGGCGACCACCGCGACCGCGACCGACAGCGAGGGCGAGAGCAGCTCGAGCGGCGGCGCGACCACCGTCAGCACCACGCTGACCACCACCGCCACCACCGCGCCGGACACCGGCGACACCCAGGTCGGCGAGTGTGGCCCCGACGCGGCGTGCAGCGGCCTCGCGCCGGCGGGCTGGTTCGGTCCTGCGATCTTCTCGCGCGTCAGCGACGGCGCCGAGCTGCCGACGTGCCCGGCGGGCTACGACGAGGCCGGCCCGACCGTGCTCGAGGGCTGGCACGATCCCGGCGCGGCCTCGTGCGTGTGCGACTGCGAGCTGTCGGCGGCGATGAGCTGCGGCGGCTACAAGTACTCGCACAACAACGCGCAGTGCTACGACTACCTCTACTACGCGGCCGTGACGGAGATGTGCACGAACACGACCGTGACGGGGTACAACAACTTCTTCACGTACCTCAACAACCAGCCCACGTGCATGAAGACGCAGCTCGAGGACATCCCGCCGGTCGCGTGGGATGCGACGGTGCGCTCGTGCAAGCTGCCCGGCAGCGCGGTCGCGTGCGGCGACGGCAGCGGCGTGTGCACGCCACTGCCGCCCGACGACTTCGAGGCCAACCTCTGCGTGTACAAGCAGGGCGCCAGCGATTGTCCCGCCGGCGAGTACTCGGTCAAGCGCACCTTCTTCTCCGGCGTCGAGGACTCGCGCGGCTGCAGCAACTGTGCCTGCGGTGCCGCGCCGACCACCTGCGACGGCGCGATGCTGGTGTACGCCGAGGCCGATTGCGCCGGCGACTACGTCGCGGCGGTGCAGGCCAACAACGGTTGCACCGCGGCCACGGGCAACTCCGTGACGATGGAGCTCGACAACGAGAGTGGTTGCCCGGTGACGTCCGACTCGGCGCCCGAGGGCACCGCCGCACCGACGGGCGAGTTCACCTTCTGTTGCCAGGGCTGAGCGCGGCGCGGCGATGACCGGGCTGGTGTCACTGGTCGGGGCCGGCCCCGGGGATCCGGGGCTGCTCACGCTGGCCGGGCGCGATCGACTCGCGCGCGCGGACGTGGTCGTGGCCGACTACCTGGTCAACCCCGCGCTGCTGGTGCACTGCCGCCGCGGCTGCGAGGTGCACCAGCGCGACGCGGGGCCGCGCGGCGGCGTCGCGCTCGATCAGGCGCAGACCAACGCGCTGCTGGTCGCCAAGGCCCGCGCGGGTCTGCGCGTCGTACGGCTCAAGGGCGGCGACCCGTGTCTGTTCGGCCGCGGCGGCGAGGAGGCGCAGGCGCTGGTGCGCGCGGGCGTGCCGTTCGAGCTGGTGCCGGGCGTGCCGTCGCCGCTGGCGGCACCGCAGTACGCCGGCATCCCCGTGACGCACCGCGATCACACGCCCGCGGTCACGTTCGTGTCGGGCTGGGAGGCCTACGACAAGGCCGGCCTCGCGGTGCAGTGGCAGCACCTCGCGCGCTCGGCCGGCACGCTGGTGCTGCTGATGGGCGTCCGCAACGCGCGCGACAACACCGCGCGACTGATCGAAGCCGGACGCGATCCCGACACGCCCGCGGCGGCGATCCGCTGGGGCACGCGCGGCATCCAGCGCACCATCGTCGCGACGCTGGGCACGCTCGCGGCGCAGATGGAATCCGCGGGCCTGCGCGCGCCGGCGATCGTGATCGTCGGCGACGTCGTGGCGCTGCGCCAGGAGCTGTCGTGGTTCGAGTCGCGGCCGCTGTTCGGTCGCCGCGTGGTGCTGACGCGTGCGCTCGACGGCGCGGCCGGGCTCGCGGGCCTGCTGGGCGAGCGCGGCGCGGACGTGGTGCTGCTGCCGTGCCTCGAGATCGCACCGCCGCTCGACCTCGCGGCGCTCGATCGCGCGGTGCGGGCGATCGAGTCCAAGAGCGGGGTCATCGTGTCGAGCGTGCACGGCGTCGCCGCGTTCTTCGACGGCCTCGCGCGGGTCGGCCTCGATCTGCGCGCGCTCGCAGGCCGCGCCGTGGTCGCGATCGGCAGCGCGACCGCGCGCGCGTGCGAGGCCCGCGGCATCCGCCCCGACCTCGTGCCGGAGCAGCCCAGCTCCGAGGGCTTGGTCGCGGCGATGCAGGCGCGACAGTGGCTCGACCGCGCGTGGCTGCACGTGCGCGCCGAGGCCGGCCGCGACGTGTTGCGCGACGCGATCACCGAGGCCGGCGGGCAGTACGT
This sequence comes from Nannocystaceae bacterium, assembly GCA_019694555.1. Classification (GTDB taxonomy): domain Bacteria; phylum Myxococcota_A; class Polyangia; order Nannocystales; family Nannocystaceae; genus Xiheibacterium. Next base: position 18,077 of record JAIBBS010000028.1, on the reverse strand, counting down.
GCTCGCGATCGGCTACCGCGCGGTGCGACCGACGGTGTCCGAGGCGGTGCTGCGATCGCTGCGCGAACCCGAGGCCGGCGGCGAGGGCTTCGATGCGGTGGTCCTCGGCAGCGGCCTGGCGGGCGAGCACCTGCTCGCGACGCTGCGCGAGGCCTGGGGCGAGTCGGACGCCCGCGCCGCGCTCGCGCGCGCGCAGCTGCTCGCGATCGGACCGGTCACCGCGGCCGCGCTCGAGGCCCTGGGCCTGCGCGTCGACGCGATCGCGGCGAGCCCGGCCGAGGCGGCCATCGCCGATGCGCTGCAGCAGCTGCCGCACTGACGGCGGCCGCGTCGCTCACAGCAGCGGCCGGAGATCCGCGACCGCGTTGGGCGTGAGCGTGAAGTCCTTGAGGCTGCTGTGGCACGAGGCGCACTTGATCTCCTTGCCCGCGGCCTTGCCCTTGTCGACCGCCGCCTTCATCAGCTTCTTGACCGCGTCCTGACCGCCCGCGCTGCAGGCCGCCTGCACCTGCGCGATCTCGTAGCTGGTCTTGTTGCAGGGCTTGGGACCGTCGGCGCGCGCGTGCCCGAAGGACGCCGCGACGCCGAACACGGCGCAGACGCTCAGCAGGGAGGCCAGGACGAGGGACGGGCGTGATGGGGTCATGATCCGGTTCCTTGGTCGACACCCGCGGCAGCGGACGCGCGACGTGGGCGAGTACACCGACAGGGCCGCCGAGGTTTCACGCCACCGGCTCGCGCCGCGGTGTCGGGCTGCGGCGCCGGCTGCTACGATGCCGCCCTGCCACCTCGCCGCTGCCGATGCCCCTGCCCCGCCTCTTTTTGACGCTCGCGCTGCTGGGCGCGTGTTCGCAGCCGCAGCCCCCGAGCCCGGCAGCGGCCCACGCGACCCCGCAAGGCGCGACCGCGCCGTCGAAGCCGGCCGCGGACGCGAAGGCGCCCGCGCCCAGCGAGGCGCCCGTCACCTTCGCCGACGAGCTCGCCGCGTGGGACGAGCTCATCGCCAGCGCCAGCGCGCGCGCCCGCACCAACGCGAGCAGCCCGCTGGCGGCCGAGGCGGTCGCGAGCGCGTACATGTCGCGCGCGCGGCTGTCGGGCAGCTACGACGACTACGCGCAGGCCGAAACATGGCTGCAGACCGCGTTCGCGGCCGACCCCAGCGGCCTGCATGGCCCCTACCTCACCCGCGCGCAGCTGGACTTCACGCTGCACCGCCTCGATCGCGTCGACGCCGACTTCGCGCTGGCGCAGCGCGGGCGCCACGACGACGTCGCGACCTCGGGCCATCGGCTGTTCGCGGCCAACCTCGCGCTGCAGCGCGGTGACATCGCCGGCTGCGGCACGCTGCTCGAGCAGTCGATCCAGCTGCACGAGAGCGTCGGCAACCAGTCGGCCAAGGGCTTCTACGAGCTGGGCCTGGGCCACGTCGAGGCCTCGGAGGCCGCGTACGCGCGCGCGCTGTCGCTGTACCACGGCCGCTTCCGCGAGCCCAAGGCGTGGCTGCACCTGCAGCTGGGCCTGTCGGATCTGTCGCGCGGCCGCTGGGACGAGGCGCTCGCGCACTACCAGGACGCGCAGGCGCAGCTGCGCGGCTGGTGGTTGGTCGACGAGCACATCGCCGAGGTCCTCGCGCTGCAGGGCAAGCGCGACGAGGCCGCAGCGCTGTACCTCGACATCATCGCGCGCACCGACAACCCCGAGTTCATGGACGCGATGGCCGAGATCCTGCGCGAGCAGGGCCGCACCGACGAGGCCGCGCAGTCCATCGCGCGCGCGCGCACGCGCTACGAGGCGCAGCTGCGCCAGTATCCCGAGGCGGCCTACGGCCACGCGCTCGAGCACTACCTCGAGTTCGGCGACGATCCGGCCTTCACGCTCGAGCTGGCGCAGAAGAACCACGCGCTGCGGCCGGGGCCCGACGCCAAGCGCCTGCTCGCGCGCGCGCTGCTGGGCGCCGGCCAGGCCGCGGCCGCGGTGCGCGTGATCGACGAGGCGCTCGCGACCGGCTGGACCACCGCCGATCTGCACGTGACCGCGGCGCAGGCCCACCGCGCCGCCGGCGACACCGCGGCCGCCGACGCGCAGCTGGCCAAGGCCAAGGCCATCGATCCCCACGCGAGCGAGTGACGCGCGCGCGTCGCTAGTCGTCGTCGTCGTCGGTCGCGCGCTCGAGCTCGCGCAGCAGTTCGGCGAAGGCCCGGCCGACGTCGGTGACGGTGAGGATGCCCGCGAGCTCGCCGTTGCGCGTGACCAGGGCCGATCCGATGTGGCGCGCGGCCATCTGCTCGGCGACCTCGTCCAGCGGCGCGTCGAGCTCGACCACGTAGGGATCGCGGACGCACAGCGTCCAGACCAGCACCGGCTGGCTCGAGCGCGCCGCGCCCAGCACCTCGAGGCACAGATCGATGTCGCGGGCCGAGACGATGCCGGCGAGCACGCCGTCGCGCAGCACCGGCAGGTGATGGATGCCGTGCTGCTGCATCATCGCCTGCGCCGTCTCGAGCGTGTCGTTGGCCGCGAGGGCGTAGGGAAACGGCGTCATCAGGGACAAGACGGTCGGGCGCTCGCTGCTCACGGCGCAAGCATGACGCAGCGGCGCGACCAGCAGCAGTGCAAGCCGTGCGCGGCCGGCCGCGCCCCGGCGGCAGCGCGGACGCGAGCCGTGCCAGGGACGCGGGCGCGTCGCCCTCGCGGTGTGTCGCGCGCGTGGGCTGCCGCAGTCCGGCCATGACGAGCTCGCGCCACGGCGGCCAAGCCGGTCACGAGACCCCTCACCTTCCGATCGCTTCGCGACGAGAGCCTGTCAGCGTCCGCGGACGGTGTCTCTCAACCCTGGCAGCAGAACGTGACCGCGCCGCCGGGCACCAGCTCGCCGATCGGGTCGCCGACCTGCGGCGTGCACGAGGTCGGATCCGGGGTCACGCCCGCGCCGGTCACACGCGCCGACCCGACGATCCCCGACGTGATGCACGCGCCGTTGATCGGCACGTTGGCGACCGGCAGCCCGCCGCAGGCGTCCTCGTCGAAGAGGTACACCGCGCCGCTGCACTCGGCGCCCTCGTGGTCGCAGGTGCACTCGCTGCAGTCGCGCTGATCCTCCCAGCTGGTCCAGCGCACCACCCGCTCGGTCCACGTGCCCTGCTCCGGGCACACCTGGTCGCCCTCGGCCCAGATGCACAGCCGGCCGTCGAATGGATCGGTCAGGCCCGGCACGCAGATCTCACCGCCGGCGCAGCCGGTGTTCTCGGGGGCCGACAGCGCACACGCGGTCTCGCGCACCTGGAACGCGGCGGCGGGGAACACCGAGTCCGAAACGTCGGCGTCACAGGTGCCACCGAGGGTGTGGGACTCCGCGGTGAAGTAGATGTTGCCGCCGCCGCTCGAGACGGTGTCGTTGCACATTCCGTCGACGTTGGTCGTGTCGGTCACGGCGGCGCAGGCGGCCTGGCTGTACTGCCGCAGGCTGGTGGTCGAACACGTGACGCCCTCGGGATCGCCGCAGGTGCACGCGCACTGCGTCGGCCCGGCCGCGAGTTCGTCGTAGACGGTCGTCGAGGGCTCGTCGAAATCACCGGCGCACGTGGGCGCGTCGTCGGCCGGGTCGCTCACGATGATCGCGACCGGCCCGTTCCACAGGCCGCTGGGGCTGGGCACGCACACGCTGCCGCAACCGTCGCTGGTGGTGGTCGCGTCGGTCGCGGTGCCCTCGGTCGCCGTCGTGTCGGTGGCGCTGGCGGTGCCGTCGGTGCTGCTCGCGGTGCTCGACGCGCTGGTGCTCGCCGTGCTCGCGGTCGTGGTCACCGTGCTCGACGCGGTCGCGCTGGTGCCGGTGTCACTGCTGCCGGCGCCGCTCGAGTCACCGTCGTCGTGGAGGAAGGGATTGGGCTCGGTACACGCCGCGAGCACCGCGGCCACGCTGCACAACATCCGTCGCACCGGACGATCATCGCACAGCCGCGGCACGATCGCGACGGCGTCGCCGCCCGCCGCGGGATCACGCGGGTTCGCGCAGCGCCGCGGGCATCGGCGCGGCCACCACCGCCGGCGGCGGGTCACCCGAGTCGGGCGCGACGACCCAGGCGCCGACGAGCCGGCGGGCGTCGAAGCGGCCGCCGGGTTCGTGTCGCGCCGGCGCCACGTACAGCCGCGGACCGCTGCCGTCGTCGAGCTCGATCGCGATGAGGATGTGGCCGGCGGCGGCGAAGCGAGCCGCGACCGCGTCGAAGCTGCACGGGCCCTGCTGCGGCGCGTCGACGTGCATGTGCACCAGCGACTGCCCCCACGCGCCCAGCAGCTCCTCGTACACCGTGTCGAAGCCGGGCACGACCACGGCCTGGAACAGGAAGAACGCGCGCAGCTCCTGGCTCGAATAGATCTGCACGTGCTGCTGGCCCAGCGCGCGGGCGCGTGCGGCCAGGCGCGACGCGAGCGCGTGATCGAACAACTCGGCCACCACCGCCGGCGGCGTGGGCCCCAGGCACAGCTGCTCGAGCTTGAGCAGCGCGGTGGTCGTGCGCGGATCGTCGTCGCTGCCGGCACCGGCGACGAACACCACCGCGTCGAGGCCCTCGACGTGGCCGAAGCCGGCCGGCAGATCGACCAGCGTGCGGCTGGCCATCCAGTCGGCGACCTCGAGCCGCAGGCGTCCGGGCACGCCGTGCGACTCGGGCATGCGCACCTGGTAGTCGGCCGCGCCGACGCGCTCGAACACGCCGTGACGACCGGCGAGCAGTCCGCGCGAGACCAGCTGGGTGTGGGCGTCGATCGCCGCGGCCGCGGCCTGGTGCGCGGCGGGATCGTCGACCAGCACGAGCACGTCGCCGCGCGGGTCGCTGCGGAACAGCTCCTCGAGCATGTAGATCGTGCCCGGGCGGAAGCCGCACACCAGCACGCGCGTGGTCTTGGGTCGGCGCGTGCGCGCGAAGCTCGGCACCGCCGCGTCGGCCTCGATCGCATCGCGGGCGAGCTCGCCCTCGCCGAGCCCGCACCACGCGGACAACCACCTTTGCACCGCGCCGAAGTCGGCCGCGAGCCCGATCAGCCCGCGCACGCGCGCATCGTCGAAGCGGTGACCCGGCGCGGGGTTGAGCGCGACGTCGAAGGGCCGCGGCGCGCCGGCGGGCGCGTCGAGCAGCAGCCCGATCGGGATCACCGGTCCGCGCCCGCCTGCGGCGCGCTCGCCCGCGAGCCCCAGCCGCGCCATCACCGGGCCCGCGGCACCGCCCAGGCCCTGCGGTCGGGTGACCTGCAGACCCAGCCCGGGCGTGTCGAAGAAGCAGGTGTAGATCTCGTGCCCGGAGCTGGTGAGCAGCTCCGACAGCAGCGTGCCCAGGCCCGGCCGCCGCGCGACGCCGGCGAAGAACAGTCCCAGCAGCTTCTCGGTCGGCACGACCCAGCCGCGGAAGCTCTCGCCCGCGGTCGCGAGCGCGGCGCGGGCGGCTGCGACGTTGCTGTCGTCGCGGATCTCGACCACCGCCACGCGCGTGCGACCCAGCACCGGTGCGCCGCGTCGACGCTCGCGCGCCCGCACGCGCTCGACCAGCGTCAGCAGCGTGCGGATGGTCTCCGCGTCGGGCGAACGATCGCGCTCGGATGCCAGCAGCACCACGCGCTTGGCCGACACCAGATCGGCGCGCGTGAGCAGGGCCTCCTCGTCGGCGGGGCGCCCGCGGTAGGCCACGCGATCGAAGCCGCCGCCGCGCAGCGCCTCGGGCACCTCGTCGCCGTCGCCGACCACGACGAAGCGCGGCCGCGTCACGCCGCGGCGGCGCAGATCGGCGAACCATCGCCGCGACAGCACCCGCGCGTGCGACGGGAACAGCTTGCGGTAGTAGGCCAGCAGCTCCTGCAGCAGCCGCCGCGTCGAGGGCGTGAAGTTCACGATGACGCTGTGGCCGCGCCAGCCCGGCGGACGGTTGCGCGAGTGCTCGACCAGCTCGCGCACCACGTCGCCGCCCAGACCGATGAGGAACGACACCAGCAACAGGCCCAGCACCGTGAGCCCGAGGCTGACCGCGACCGCGGTCGCGGCGTGGGGCGACTCGAGCATGTTGCCGGGGTCCTGCACCTGCCGGAACGACCACCACAGCAGCACCGCGAAGCTGCGATCGTCACCGTCGACGTCGCCGTCGTAGTCGGCGTCGAAGCCCTGGTCGTGCACGTGGTGCAGCACCACCGCGCCCGCGAGCGAGACCCCGCCCACGACCACACCCATGAGCCCGACCTGACGCAGCCGCTCGCGTCGCGCGAGGATCTCCCAGGTGTCCGCGAGCAACCGCGACCAGTAGCCCGCCAGCGCCAGCAGTCGCAGCAATCGCGCGACGCGCAGCCACCGCGCCGAGCCGCCGCCGACGGTCGAGGGCAGAAACGACAGCAGCGCCAGCGCGTCGATCGACAGCAACGCGACCGCACCGGCGCGGCTGCGGCCCGGCGGGCACGCCTCGTCGTGCAGGCCCGCCGCGGCCGCGCGTTGGGATCGCGTGGTCGCGAGCACCGCGAGCACGCGCACGACGAACTCGAGCGAGAACACCGCCGCGAACGCACCGTCGAGTCGCTCGAGCCACGGCACCGGCAACAGGCTCGCGATGATGGCGACGCTGAGCAGCGCGCGGACGACCGTGCGCTCGAGCACGCGATCGCACACGAGACCCACGCGGTAGACCCGCAAGGCGAACGCAGCTGGCATGCGAGGCGGCGTGCGAGCCTACCGCGCGGGGCCGCGCCGCGAGAAGCGGCGCGCGTGTGCCCGGCCGCGGCCGGCTCGGGGACCGAGCGGCGGGGCTTGGGCCCGCGGGCCCGCGCGGACGGGCCCGCACACCCGCCGTGCTACTGTTGCCGCCCCGTCCGCGGGCCGCGGCCCGCAGGCGGCACACACCACCGCCGAGCACGCCGTGACCACACGCATCGAAACCGACAGCATGGGTGAAATCGAGGTCGCCAGCGACGCCTACTGGGGCGCGCAGACCGAGCGTTCGCTGCACCACTTCGACATCGGCAGCGACACCTTCGGGCGGCCGATGATCCGCGCGCTGGGCCTGCTCAAGAAGGCCGCGGCGCAGACCAACGGCGCGCTGGGGCAGCTGCCGCCGGACAAGGTCGCGCTCATCGTGCGCGCGGCCGACGAGGTCATCGCCGGCACGCTCGATCGCCACTTCCCGCTGCACGTGTGGCAGACCGGCTCGGGCACGCAGAGCAACATGAACGCCAACGAGGTGATCAGCAATCGCGCGATCGAGCTCGCTGGCGGCGTGATGGGCAGCAAGAAGCCCATCCATCCCAACGACGACGTCAACCGCGGCCAGTCGAGCAACGACACCTTCCCGACCGCGATGCACATCGCCGCGGCGGAGCAGACCGTGCACCACCTGCTGCCGCACGTGCGGGCGCTGCGGGACACGCTGGCCGCCAAGGCCGCGGCCTACGCCGACATCGTCAAGATCGGCCGCACGCACCTGCAGGACGCCACGCCGGTGACGCTGGGCCAGGAGGTCTCGGGCTGGGTCGATCAGCTCGACCACGCGATGCAGACGATCGAGCGCGCCCTGCCCCACGTCTACGAGCTCGCGCTGGGCGGCACCGCGGTCGGCACCGGCCTCAACACCCACCCGCGCTTCGCGGTCGAGGCCGCGGCCGCGATCGCGTCGCTGACGGGCCTGCCGTTCGTGTCCGCGCCCAACAAGTTCGCCGCGCTCGCGGGCCACGAGGCGCTGGCGAACCTGCACGGCAGCTACAAGGTACTCGCGGTCGCGCTCAACAAGATCGCCAACGACGTGCGCTGGCTGGCCTCGGGTCCGCGCTCGGGCCTGGGCGAGATCACGATCCCCGAGAACGAGCCCGGCTCGTCGATCATGCCCGGCAAGGTCAACCCGACCCAGTCCGAGGCCATGACGATGGTGTGCGCGCAGGTCATGGGCAACGACGTCGCGGTCAACATCGGCGCCATGAGCGGCAACTTCGAGCTCAACGTGTTCAAGCCGCTCATCGTGCACAACGTCATGCACTCGTCGCGCCTGCTCGGCGACGCCTGCCGCGCCTTCCGCGAGTTCTGTGCCGACGGCATCGAGCCCAACCGCGCGCGCATCACCGAGAACCTCGAGCGCAGCCTCATGCTGGTGACCGCGCTCAATCCCCACATCGGCTACGACAACGCCGCGAAGATCGCGAAGAAGGCCCACAAGGACGGCACGACCCTGCGCGAGGCCGCGGTGGCGCTGGGCCTGGTCGCGGCCGAGGACTTCGACCGCCTCGTCGATCCCAAGAAGATGGTGTGACCATGGACAACCCGCTGTCGCAGATCCGCTTCGCGGTGCCGTTTTCGGCCATCCGCGCCGAGCACGTCGAGCCCGCCGTCGACGGCTGGCTGAGCCAGGCCCGGACCGCCATCGACGCCATCGCGGCGCGCACCGACGCGCCCAGCTACGACTCGACCCTGGGTGCGCTCGAGGACAGCGGCGAGGGACTCGAGTACGCCATGGGCGTGGTCGGACACCTCGAGTCGGTCGTGACCCACGACGCGCTGCGCGAAGCCTACAACGCGGTGCAGCCCAAGGTCGCGGCGTTCTCGTCGTCGATCCCGCTGCACGCGGGGTTGTGGCAGCGCCTGCAGGCGCTCGCGGCATCGCCGGCCGCGGCCACGCTCGACGAGACCCAGCGCCGACACCTCGAGCGCACCATCGACGAGTTCAAGCGCCACGGCGCCCAGCTCGACGACGCGGGCAAGGCCGAGCTGCAGCAGCTCGACGTCGCGCTGGCGATGGCGACGACCAAGTTCTCCGAGCACGTGCTCGACAGCACCAACGCGTGGGAGCTGCTGGTCACCGACGAGCGCATGCTCGCGGGCCTGCCCGAGTCGGCGCTGCAGGCCGCACGCGCCAGCGCCCAGGCCAAGGGCAAGGCCGGCTTCCGCTTCACGCTGCAGGCGCCGTCGATGCTGCCGGTGCTGACCTACCTCGACGACGCCGGCATCCGCCGCGACGTGTGGCACGCGTCGAACACCCGCGCGACCGCGGCGCCGTGGGACAACCGCCCGGTGATGGCCGAGATCCTGCGGCTGCGCGCGCGCAAGGCCGCGCTGCTGGGCTACGCCCACTTCGCCGACTTCGCGCTGGCCGACCGCATGGCCAAGCACGGCGCGCGCGCCCGCGGCTTCGTCGACGAGCTGCGCAGCCGCACCGAGGCCGCGTTCGCGCGCGAGCAGCAGGAGCTGCTGGACTTCCGCCGCGAGATCGAGGGCCCGCAGGCGCCGGCGCTGCAGCCGTGGGACGTGCCCTACTGGGCCGAGAAGCAACGCCGCGCGCGCTACGACTTCGACGACGAGGCGCTGCGGCCGTACTTCGCCTACGACCGCGTGCTGCAGGGCCTGTTCGCCATCGCGCAGCGACTCTACGGCGTCACGGTCGAGCCCGACGACACCATGCCGGTGTGGCACGAGGACGTGCGCGCGTACAAGCTGCTCGACGAGCGCGGCACCATGCTGGGTGCGTTCTACGTCGACCCGTTCCCGCGCGAGACCAAGCGCGACGGCGCGTGGATGAACGGGCTCATCACCGGTCGACCCGAGCGCGAGGGCTTCGCGCCGCATCTGGGCCTGATGTGCGGCAACCTGACGCCGCCGCTGCCGGGACGCGCGGCGTTGCTGCTGCACCGCGAGGTCGAGACGCTCGCGCACGAGTTCGGCCACCTGCTGCACCACCTGCTGTCGCGCGTGAGCGTGCGCAGCCTGGGCGGCACCAACGTCGCGTGGGACTTCGTCGAGCTGCCGTCGCAGATCATGGAGAACTGGTGCTGGGAGCGCGAGGCGCTGGATCTGTTCGCGCGCCACGTCGACACCGGCGAGACCATCCCCGACGCGCTGCTGCAGCCGCTGCAGCGCGCCCGCACCTTCCGTGCGGCCTCGGCGATGATGCGGCAGCTGGGCTTTTGCGACGTCGACCTGTCGCTGCACATGGACTACCAGCCCGAGCGCGACGGCGACGTGGTCGCGTACGCGCGCACCATCATGTCGCGCTACGCGCCCGCGCCGCTGCCCGACGACTACGCGATGATCGCCGGCTTCGGCCACCTGTTCGCGCACCCGGTCGGCTACGCCGCGGGCTACTACTCGTACAAGTGGGCCGAGGTCCTCGACGCCGACGCGTTCGAGCGCTTCCGCGAGGCCGGCATCTTCGATCGCGACGTCGGCGAGTCGTTCCGCCGCACGATCCTCGAGCGCGGCAACAGTCGCGACCCCGCCGAGCTGTACCGCGAGTTCCGTGGCCGCGATCCCGAGGTCGCACCGCTGTTGCGGCGCTCGGGTCTGGCCTGAGCGACGAGGACCGCGCAGCCCACGGTCCGCGCCCGGCGCCGCGGGCGGGGGCGAGGGCGGCGAAAGCACGGCGGCAATCGACTACCATCGGAGCCGGCGCATGCCCCTGCTCGCCCAAGGCCCGCTCGCGGGCATGTACCTGCCCGACTACGGTGGGCGCTCGACCGTCGAGCTGCTGTCGTCGATCGTGCGCAGCCGCGGCGGCCACTCGCCGCACGCCGAGCTCGCGCTGCTGCCGGCGTCGGCCCTGGCGCCGCGACGCTGCGTGCTCTACCTCGTGGTCGACGGCCTGGGCCTGGCGCAGCTGCAGCGCCACCTCGCGCGCGGCCAGGGTCGCCACTTCTTCGCGCGCCACCGTCACGAGGCCATCACGACCGTGTTCCCCGCGACCACGGCCGCGGCGGTGACCACCTTCGACACCGGCGCGAGTCCGGCCGAGCACGCGATCCTCAGCTGGTACCTGCACCTGCCCGACCAGGGCTGCATCGCGACCGTGCTGCGCACGACCACGCGCATCGGCACGCCGCTGTTCCCCGAGGGCTTCGATCTGCAGGCGTACTACGCGGTGCCGTCGTACGTCGCCAGCGCGACCGATCACGCGGGGCTGTTGTCGTGGGGCGACATCGTCGACGTGCCGTTCGGCCGCGTCGGCACGCGCTGGGCCGACCGCCGCCGCTACGACGATCTCGACGGCCTGGTCGCGCGCACGCTGGAGTTCGCGCGCGAGCCCGGTCGGCGCTTCGCCTACGTGTACTGGCCGCGCTACGACGGGCTGTGCCACGAGCGCGGCTGCCAGCACCCCGACGTCGATCGCCACTTCGACGACATCGACGGCGCGCTGGCGCGGCTGGTCGAGGGCCTGGCCGGCAGCGACACCACGCTGTGCGTGCTCGCCGATCACGGCCTGGTCGACGCCGTCGCATCGCGCTGCATCGACCTCGCGAAGGTGCCGGGCTTGCGCGCGTGTCTGTCGACCGCGCCCGCGGGCGATCAACGGCAGATGTCGCTGTTCCTGCGGCCGCACCAGCTCGCGGCCTTCGACGCGGTCTACGAGCGCGAGCTGCAGCGCGCGTGCGTGCGCATCGACGGCCGCGCGCTGCAGGCCAGCGGCGCGTTCGGGCCGGGCACGCCGCACCCGGCGCTGGCCGAGCGCGTCGGCGACGTGGTGCTGCTGTCGCGCGAGGACTGGGCCATGGTCTACACCCCGCCGGGCACCGAGCCGGTGTACATGCCCGGCAGCCACGGCGGCATGTCGGCGGCGGAGATCCAGATCCCGCTGGTGGTGGTGGAGGCGCTGCGATGACGACCGTGCGCGTGGGCATCTCGGCCAACTTCTTCCACGCCGATCCACAGCGGCCGGTGTTCCGCCACAAGACGCTGCAGTATCTCGAGGAGCGCATGGCGTTGGCGCTGTGGCACGCCGGTGCGGTGCCGCTGCTGTTGCCCGACCTCAAGCACGAGCAGGGTCTGAGCGCGATGATCGATGCCGTCGACGGGCTCGTGCTCGCCGGCGGCGCCGACGTCAGCCCGACCAGCTACGGCGAGACGCCGCTGCGCGACACCTGGCGCGGCGACGCGGTGCGCGACGCATACGAGTGCGAGCTGGTCCGCATCGCGCGTGCGCGCGGCGTGCCGGTGCTGGGCGTGTGCCGCGGCATCCAGCTGCTCAACGTCGCGCTCGGCGGCACGCTGTGGCAGGACATCGGCACGCAGGTCGATCGCGCGCTGGTCCATCGCGACTGGGACCGCTACGACGAGAACGGCCACGGCCTGCGGCTCGCGCCCGGCAGCTGGATCTCGCGGATCTACGGCGGCGCGACCACGCTCGAGGTCAACAGCGTGCACCACCAGGCGATCCGCACGCTCGCGCCGGGCCTGCGCGCGACCGCGTGGGCCCCCGACGGCATCATCGAGGCGGTCGAGCTCGCCGGCGACGAGGCCGCCGCGCCGCTCGCAGGGCCGCCGCTGCTGACGGCGGTGCAGTGGCACCCCGAGTGGCTCGAAGCCGAGCGCACCGCGCCAGGCGGCGAGCACGACGGCCGCGCGGTCGGTGCAGCGATCTTCCGCGACTTCGTGCTCGGCTGCGCGCGCCGCCGACGCGGCTGACAGCGAGGCCGCGCGCGCGTAGCATGGCCGACCATGCTCTTGCGTCGCGCGCACTCGCGGTGGGTTCTCGTCGGGCTGATCGGGCTGGCCGCGTGTGCCGACGACGGCGCGCCGCTGCAGGGCGACGACGGCTCGAGCAGCGGCGCAAGCTCGGCCGACAGCGGCAGCGCGAGCGCCAGCGACAGCGCGAGCACGGCCTCGGCGACCACGGCCGACGACGCCGACGGCAGCGGCGGCAGCAGCGGCGCAAGCTCTGCCGACAGCGGCGAGAGCTCCGCGGGCGAGGCCAGCAGCAGCGGTGGCACCACCGGCTGCCCGCCGCCGCCGGCATGCGACGCCGCGCCGCCCAACCCCGGGCCGCTGGTGGCCTGGCAAGACCTGCAATCGATCGCCGTGGTCGCGTCGGGTGGGCCCAACCATCGCGGCCGCGACATGATCTACAACCCCGGCGACGCGCAGTGGGTGCTGGCGAAGTTCGCCTACGGGCTGACCGACTGGGACCTCGAGGGCGAGCGCATCGATCTGTACCTGCTGCGCGACTGCGCCGGGCAGTGGGAATCGCTGGGCTCGATCGACACCACCTACGAGGCGGATCCCCACGCGACCGTCGAGGGCGTCGAGGACACCGGCGGGCGCGTGTACTTCCAGCTGCCGGCCGAGTCGATCCTCGGGCCCGGCCGCCACCGCGTGCACATGGTCGTGCGCGGCGACGCGACCACGGCCGAGGCCTTCATCGAGATCCTCGAGCCCGCGACGCCGATCTTCGTCGCCGACATCGACGGCACGCTGACGACCTACGAGACCGAGGAGTTCGTGGCGCTGCTGACCGGCGCGCTGCCGGACGTGAACCCCAACGCACCCGAGGCGCTGTGGGCCCTGGCCGATCACGGCTATCACCCGGTCTACCTCACCGCGCGGCCGGAGTTCCTCGGCGCGCGCACGCTCGAGTTCGTGCAACAGCGCGGCCTGCCGCCGGGGATCATCCACACCACGCTCAGCGCGACCGGGGCGCTGGGCTCGGCCGCCGAGACCTACAAGACCGACGAGCTGGCGGTGCTGGCCGATCGCGGCCTGGTCCCGGGCTACGTCTTCGGCAACACCAGCAGCGACGCCGCAGCCTACGACAACGCCGGCATCATGCCGCTGGATCACCGCATCTTCTTCCAGTACGACGACGACTTCGGCGGCCGCCGCATCGAGGACTACGGCGAGCTCGTCGACGAGTTCACGCAGCTCGACGACGTCTGCGAGTGAGCGCAGACACGCGCGCCGGCCGCGACGCCACGCGCCCGGTGGTGTGCCCCCTTGCGGCGCGCCGCGGCCGGGAGTAGAGCGCCAACCGCGATGACCGACGCGCAGCAAGCCCCCGCGGCCGAGCCGGCGCACGCCCACGCGGCCGAGCCGGCGCACGCCCACGCGGCCGAGTCGGGCCGACATCCCCGTGGCCACGACCGCGCGCTGCTGATCGGCGCGCTGGGCGTGGTCTTCGGCGACATCGGCACCAGCCCGCTGTACGCCTTCCACGAGTCGATCCACCACGGCGGCGGCGGCAGCGAGGAGACCGTGCTCGGCGTGCTGTCGCTGTTCTTCTGGTCGCTCGTGATCGTGGTCGCGATCAAGTACGTCATCTTCATCAGCCGCGCCGACAACGACGGCGAGGGCGGCATCTTGGCGCTGCTGGCCCTGGTGCCGCCGCGGCCGCGGCGCTCGCCGGTGCACATCGGCGTGACCGCGGGCCTGGTGATCCTGGGCACCTCGCTGCTGTACGGCGACGGTGTGATCACGCCGGCGATCTCGGTGCTGAGCGCGATCGAGGGCCTGCGCATCGTCTCGGACGATCCGTCGTGGCACGCGGGCGTCGACACCTGGGTCGTGCCGATCACCTGCGCCATCCTCGTGGGCCTGTTCGCGGTGCAGCGCAGCGGCACGGCCAAGGTCGGCCGCGCGTTCGGGCCGGTGATGATCGTGTGGTTCGCGGTGCTGGCGGCGATCGGGCTGTGGCACGTCGCGCAGTCGCCGATGGTGCTGCAGGCCGCGCTGCCGCACCACGCGTGGCACGTGCTCGTGCACGGCAAGGCCGAGGCGCTGCCGGTGCTCGGTGCGGTGGTGCTGTGCGTGACCGGCAGCGAGGCGCTGTACGCCGACATGGGCCACTTCGGCCGCGGCCCCATCCGCACCGGCTGGTTCTGGATCGTGATGCCGGCGCTGCTGCTCAACTACTTCGGCCAGGGCGCGCTGGTGCTGCGCGAGCCCGGCGTGTCCCACAGCTTCTGGGGCCTGGTGCCGGCGGGCGCGCCGACGCTGGCGCTGGTGGTGATCGCGACCGCGGCCACCGTCATCGCCTCGCAGGCGCTCATCACCGGCTGCTACTCGCTCACGCGCCAGGCGGTGCAGCTGGGCTACTTCCCGCGCGTCCGCATCGTGCACACCTCGCGCACGACCGAGGGCCAGATCTACGTGCCGTCGATCAACTGGGCGCTGGCGGCCGCGTGCCTGCTGCTGGTGATCGCGTTCGGCTCCGCCGGCAAGCTCGCGGCCGCGTACGGCATCGCCGTGACCGGCACGATGCTGGTCACGAGCATCGTGTTCTTCGTGGTCGTCACGCGCAGCTGGGGCTGGTCCTACGCGCGCGCGGTGCCGCTGCTGCTGTTGTTCGCCACCGTCGACGGCGTCTTCCTCGGCGCCAACCTGGTCAAGCTCGCCGAGGGCGGCTGGGTGCCGCTGGCGATCGGGCTGGTGATCTTCACCATGATGGTGACGTGGAAGCAGGGCCGCGCCCTGGTCGCGGCGCACATGGCCGGCGCGACGCTGCCGCTGTCGGCGGTGGCGGAGTCGGCCCAGGACGCGGGCCACCGCGTGCCCGGCACCGGCGTGTTCATGACGCCCGACGCCCGCGCGACGCCGCTGGCGCTGCTGCACCACTTCAAGCACGCCAAGGTGTTGCCGCAGACGGTCATCGCACTGTCGGTGCAGGTCGAGACCACGCCGTGGGTACCCAAGCGCAACCGCGCCGCGGTCGAGGCGCTGCCGGGCGGCTTCTGGCGGGTGCAGCTGCGCTTCGGCTTCATGCAGACGCCGACGGTGCCGGCGTCGCTGCTGCTGGCGTGCGAAGCCCACGGCATCCCGATCGAGGCCAACGACGTCAGCTACTTCGTCGGCCGCGAGCACTTCTTGCCCACCGGTCCAGGCAAGATGGCGCGGTGGCGCAAGATCCTGTTCGAGGTGCTCTCGCGCAACGTCGCGCCCGCGACCGACGCGTTCGGGATCCCGCCGGGCCGTGTGGTCGAGCTGGGCTCGCAGGTGCCGCTGTGATCGCCGCGCGTCACATCGCGTGCACGAGCGCGTCGAGGCCGTCGAGCTCGCGCTCGTCGTGGGTCACCAGCACCAGCGCGGTGCGCTCGCGCGCGAGGTGATCGAGCACGACCGCGAGCACGGCGCGGCGCAGCGGCCGGTCGAGCGCCGCGAACGGCTCGTCGAGCGCGAGCAGGCGCGCGCGCGACAGCAACGCGCGGCCCAGCGCCACGCGCTGGCGCTCGCCGCCGGAGAGGTGTCGCGGCATGCGATCGAGCAGGTGCTCGATGCCCAGCGCCGCGGCCACGCGCCCGCACGCGCCGGGCTCGGCGCGGCCGGCCCACAGCAGGTTGTCGCGCACGCGCACGTGCGGGAACAGCCGCGCGTCCTGGGGCACGTAACCGACCGCGCGCGCGGGCGCGGGCACGCACACGCCCGCGTCGCTGTCGAGCCACGGCTGCCCGTCGATCGCGATGCGGCCGCGCGCGCGCGGCTCGATGCCCGCGATCGCGCGCAGCAGCGTGCTCTTGCCCGCGCCCGAGGGGCCGACCACGACCACGCGCCCCTGCGGCGCGTCGAGCTCGACCCGCCGACGCCCGTCGAACAGCTGCAGCTGCAGCGCGATCGCGGGCGCGCTCATGCGCCGTCGTCCCACTCCAGCCGGCGTCGCTGCCAGCGGACGAAGCGCTCGTAGGCCACCAGCGCGACCAGCGACAGCAGCACGCTGGCGCCGGCCAGCCGCGCGACCTCGGGCTGCTGCCGCGGATCGTCGAACAACGCGTAGATCGCGATCGCGATCGTGCGCGCGTCGTCGCTGTCGCCGGCGAGCATGATGGTCGCGCCGAACTCACCCAGCGCGCGCGCGAACATCAGCACCGCGCCGCCGACGATGCCCGGCCACGACAGCGGCAGCACCACGCGACGGAAGCGAGCCCACGCGCCGTCGCCCAGCGTCGCCGCGAGCGCGTCGTAGCGCGGATCGACCGCGGCGAACGCCGCACGCACCGACATCACCAGCAGCGGCAGCCCCACCACCGTCGCGGCCACCACCGCCGCGGCGAAGCTGAACGGGATCGACAGCCCCAGCTGCGCCAGCGCCGGCCCCAGCGGGCCGTGGCGACCCAGCAGGCGCAGCAGCAGCAACCCCGTCACCACCGGCGGCAGCACCATCGGCGCGAACAGCAGCGCCGAGACCAGCGCCTTGCCGAAGAACTCGCGCCGCGCGAGCAGCCAGCCCAGCGCGATCGCCGGTGGCAACGCGATCACCGTGGCCCAGCTCGCGACCGCGAGCGAGGTCGCGATCGGATCGGCCAGCGTCGCGGCGCTCGGATCAAGGCCCAGCATGGTCGTCGACCTCGAAGCCGGCGTCGCGCAGCGCCGCCACGCCGGCCTCGCTGCGGCACGCGGCCAGCAACGCCGCGGCCGCGGCCGGGTGGGCCGCGTCGCGCACCACCGCCGCGGGGTAGACGATCGCGGGGTGCAGCGCGGGGTCGATCGCGAACGCGATCGCGACGCCGTCGTCACCGAACGCGTCGGTCGCGTAGACGATGCCCGCGTGGGCCTCGCCCTGGCGCACCCACGCCAGCGCGGTGCGGACGTCCTGGCCGCGGACGACGTGGGGCGCGACCGAGGCCGCGACGCCCGCGGCCTGCAGCGCCGCGTCGGCGTAGCGTCCCGCGGGCACCTGCGCGCCCGCGAGCGCCAGCCGTGGCACCGCGGCGAGCTCGGCGAGCGCGGTGGGTCGCCGCGTCGCCGTCGCCGGCACGATCACCACCAGGCGGTTGCGCGCGATCACGACGCGGCTCGCCGGATCGATGCGACCGCCCCCCTCGAGCGCGTCCATCCACGGCGCGTCGGCGGAGATGAACACGTCCGCGGGCACGCCCGCGTCGATCTGCTGCGCCAGGCGCGAGCTGGCGTCGAAGTGGAAGCTCGGCGTCAGTCCAGCGTCGGCGGCGATGCGCGGCAGCACGTCGGTCAGGCCCGCGGCCTCCAGCACCTGCAGCGCGTCGCCGCGGCCGCGGCCGCAGCCGCCCAGCAGCACGGCGGCGGCGGTGCGCCGCAGCATCGTGCGGCGCGTGGACCCGGTGGGTTGCACGCCGCGATTGTTCGCGCGTTCGCGCGGGCACGCAACGACTACCAAGCCAGCGCGAAACCGCCGGGCCCCGCGCGCAGGCGTGCGCCCCGACGCGACGGCGCCGCGGCCTTGCCCGCGGCGCGACCGCGACGCACCGCGACGACGAGCAGCGCCACGCCGGTGATCGCGAGCGCGGCGCCGATCGCGGCCACGGCGATGCCGGCCGCGCGCGCGTCGGTCGCGGCCGCGGACTCGCCCCCGCCTTGCGCCGCGCGCGGGCGGATCACCGCCAGCGGGATG
>JAIBBS010000212.1 GCA_019694555.1 Nannocystaceae bacterium | reverse complement strand
GCCATGGCCGACCTCGCGGCCCACTGGGTCGTCGCCTCGAGTCGCGACTACGTCGAGCTGCAGGGCGACTTCCCGAACATGAATCCCTACCTGCCGATCCCCTGCACGTAGGCCACCCGCCGGCTCACTCGATCGGCAACCAAAAGCGCGCCAGCGGCAACCAGATGCGTTCCGCGCGGCCCTTGACGTTGCCGCGCGGCACGAACGGACGCGGGCGTGTGGCCGCGGGGTCGATGAAGTTCGTGGGGTCCACGGCCTTGGCCGCCGCGCGGTGGCCCAGCGCCAGCGCGTCGTCGCGTTCGGGGCACAGGCCCTTGCGGCACTCGAGGCGCACGACCGTCTGCGAGGCCGGGACCGCGAAGGCCATCACGTACGCGTCGCCGCGATCGAGCATCAACCCGCCGTCGGCCAGGCCGGGCTCGGGCGCGAGCTGGGCCTCGGTGCCCAGCGCCGCGAGCTTGGCCGCGACGCCCTCGTCGGGACGCAGCCACGCCTCGATCGCCAGCGTGTGCTCGGGCCCGCGGACGGTGCCCTCGAGCTGCACGCGATCGTACTCGACCAGCTCCGGCAGCCCCACCGGCTGCTCCTCGACGCCAGCGATCTCGCCCGAGGTGAGCAGCACCCGCAGCTTGCGGCGATCGCCGGCGGCCGCGGGCATGCCCTCGGCCACGATCTTGCCCAGGCGCATGAGCTCGTCGTTCGCCGCGCACAGGCTGCTGCCGCACTCGAGCACGACCACGATCTCGCGCGCCGCGTCGGTCAGCACCAGCGCGCTGCCCTCGGGTCGGTTGACCTGCAGCGCGTCCTCGCCCAGCGCCGGCACGCGCGTGGCCATGCCGGTCGAGCTGCCCAGCGACCACAGCGCCGCGTCGCGCACGAAGCTCGTGCCCTCCTCCGGCTTGCGGAACGCCCGCAGCCGCACGCGGTCGCGCGGGCCGGCGTCGCGCTTGCCCGCGCGCACCAGCACGCGCTCGAACAGGTGCTCGCGCGCGTCGGTGCGACCGGTCCAGTGCGTGGTGTAGCGCACCGCCTTGGGCGCCTCGAGCAGCGTGCGCGCGTCCTGGGCATCGTTGACGCGGAACTTCGCCACCGCCTCGGCCAACAGCAGCCCCAGGCTCGCGTCGTCCTTGCACACGCCGGTGCCGCAGCGCAGGTGCAGCACCGCGTTGAGATCCTCGAGCAGCGCCACCGCCTGGCGCTGGTCGGGGTCGTGCGCCGAAACGATGCGATCGATGCCCGCGCCCAGCTCCAGCGCCCGGTCGCGCTCGGGCCCGCCGCGCGCCGCCGTCAGCAGCTCGGCCATGGTGCTGGGACGGCCGCCGGCCATGCCCGAGCCCACGGTCTCGAACACCGCGGTCGCACCCAGCGTGGGCTTGCGCCACACCGCCAGCGTCAGGTCGTGGCTCTGCGAGCGATGGCTCGCGAGGTACGTGACCGCGTCGTGGCGACCGTCGTCGAGCCCGACCACGCCGTCGTCGCGCTGCAGCGTGAACTGGTTGTCCGCGGTCAGATCGCGCAGATCCTTGAGCGTGAGCAGGTTGTCCGCGCCGACGGCCTCGACCTCGACGTTCCACTGCAGGCTGTCGTGCGACAGGTTGCGGTTGTCGCCCATCACGAGCAGGTGGCCGGGCGGCACCTTCCACGTGCGCGGCTTGGGCACCAGGTCGTCGCGATCCTCGACCGTGGTCACGTAGCGGACCACGTAGGTCTTGCCGTCGAGGTGCTCGTGGTACAGCTGGCAGTTGCCCACGGTCTTGACCCCGGCCTCGTCGAGGCAGCGCTCCGACAACGGCTCGCGCGCGAGCACCTCGAAGTCGTCGTCGCCGGCGCGCTTGATCGCGACCTCGCGCCCGATCACGCGCACCTCGTCCCCGGCCAGGCCGATCACGCGCTTGATGAAGTCCTCGGACTCGTCGAGCGGGTAGCGGAACACGACCACGTCGCCGCGCTCGATGTGGCCCAGCGACTCGCCGAGCACGGTGGTCGTGAACGGGATCTGGATGCCGTAGACGAACTTGTTGACGAAGATGTGATCGCCGGCGCGCAGCGTCGGCATCATGCTGCCCGAGGGGATCTTGAACGGCTCGTAGAAGCACGAGCGCAGCCCCAACGCCACCATCACCGCGATGAGCACGTTCTCCGCGGTCTCGCGGATGGCACTTTTGCGCGCGAACGCGGCGTGTTGGTGCAGCAGCTCGTCGAGCCGCTCGGCCTCGTCCTCGACGCCGTGCCAGTCGTCCTTGGCCCGCAGCGTGTCGATGGCGCCGACCGAGGCCCGGATCGCATCGGCGGGCTCGGCCGCGATGCGCACGCCGTGCTTCTTGAGGATCCCCCTCGCCTCTTTCTGCAGCAGCTTCGCGGCGGACTTCACCGCGCGACGCGAGCGCCGGCGACGGCCGCCCGGGCCGCTGCCGGCGGCCGCGCCCTCGTCGGTCGCGGCGCCGCGGGCAGCGCCTGGCTCGGCCCGGGCCTGCGGCTCGCTCACCCGTCCTCCAGGCTCAGCACGGCGTGGAAGGCCTCCTGTGGGATCTCGACGGCACCGATGGCCTTCAGACGCCGTTTCCCCTTCTTCTGTTTCTCGAGCAGCTTGCGCTTGCGCGAGATGTCGCCGCCGTAGCACTTCGCGGTCACGTCCTTGCGCATGGCCTTGACCGTGGTACGGGCGATGACGCGCGAGCCGATCGCGGCCTGGATCGCGACCTCGAACTGCTGCCGCGGCACCAGATCCTTCATCTTGATGCACAGGTCGCGACCGCGGTTGTAGGCGGTGTCGCGGTGGGTGATGAGCGACAGCGCGTCGACGTGCTCGCCGTTGACCAGCAGGTCGAGCCGGACCATGTCGCTCTTGCGGTGCCCCGCGGGTTCGTAGTCGATGCTGGCGTAGCCGCGCGAGCGACTCTTGAGGATGTCGTAGAAGCCGAACACCACCTCGGCCAGCGGCAGCTCGTAGACCAGCTGCACGCGCGTGGGCGTCAGGTAGCGCAGGTCCTTCTGGATGCCGCGCCGCTGCTCGCACAGCTCGAGGATGGGCCCGACGTACTCCTGCGGCAGCTGGATGCGCGCCTCGATCACGGGCTCCTCGATCGACTCGTAGTCGCCCAGATCGGGGAACTTGGCCGGGTTGTCGACCACCGTGGTGGTGCCGTCCTTGCCGTGGACCACGAACTTCACCGACGGCGCGGTGGTGATGAGATCGAGGTCGTACTCGCGCTCGAGTCGCTCCTGCACGATCTCCATGTGCAGCAGGCCCAGAAAGCCCAGACGGAAGCCGAAGCCCAGCGCCATCGAGGTCTCGGGCTCGTAGCTGAAGCTGGCGTCGTTGAGCGACAGCTTGGCCAGCGCGTCGCGCAGCGCGGGATAGTCGGCGTTGTCGGTCGGGAACACGCCGGCGAAGACCATGGGCTGGATCTCCTTGAAGCCCGGCAGCGCCTGCGCCCCCTCGTCCTCGGCGTCGGCGATGGTGTCGCCGATCTTGCTGTCGCCGACCTCCTTGACGTTGCAGACCAGAAAGCCGACCTCGCCCGCGGCGAGCTCGCTCAGCTCGACGATCTCGGGCGCGAACACGCCGACGTTGATGACCTGGTAGACCTTGCCGGTCGACAGCATGCGCACCTGCGCGCCGGGCCGCAGACGGCCCTCGAACACGCGCACCATCGAGATGACGCCCTTGTAGCTGTCCCACCAGCTGTCGAAGATCAGCGCGCGGACGCGGGCCTGCCGATCGCCCTTGGGCGGCGGCACGCGGTCGACGATCGAGCACAGCAGATCGTCGATGCCGATGCCGGTCTTGGCCGAGACCATCGCCGCGCCGCTGCAGTCGAGTCCGACCATCTCCTCGATCTCGCCGCGCACGCGCTCGGCGTCGGCCGAGGGCAGATCGATCTTGTTGATGACCGGGATGATCTCGAGGTTCTCGTCGAGCGCCATGTAGACGTTCGCGAGCGTCTGCGCCTCGACGCCCTGCGCGGCGTCGACCACCAACAGCGCGCCCTCGCAGGCCTTGAGACTGCGCGAGACCTCGTAGCCGAAGTCGACGTGACCGGGCGTGTCGATGAGGTTGAGCTCGTAGACCTCGCCGTCGGGCGCGGTGTAGGCCATCCGCACGCTCTGGGCCTTGATGGTGATGCCGCGCTCCCGCTCGATGTCCATGCGGTCGAGGTACTGCGCCCGGCCATCGCGCGGACCGAGCAGCCCGGTCGCCTCCATCAGGCGATCGGCGAGCGTGCTCTTGCCGTGATCGATGTGCGCGATGATGCAGAAGCTGCGGATACGGCTCTGCGGGGGGGCGGTCGGCACCGCTGGCTTGGCCTGCGGATCGTTCATCGTTCGGGCTCGGACGCGGGGCTGGCGGCGGCGCTGGCTGCGTCGGGCGGGCAGACGTACCACGAAACCAGCGCGGCCGCGCGGGCGGCCCAGACCGGGCGCGACGTGGACTGGGCACGATGGGCACGCTCGGCGGCGCCCGGGGCGATGATGGCGCGACGGCGCGTTGGACGGCGGCGCGCGGCTTGCCGCACGCGCGCACGCGCTCTAGAGTACCGTGGTGGTGCGCAGACGCTGGCGTTGGGCAATCCGGAGCGCAGGCCGCAGACCGACGGGGGCCCGCACGGTTGCCGCGGCGCAGGTGAGCGCCCTCGCGCTGACGATCGCGGCCTGTGCCGGCGGATCCAAGCGCGAGCCCGAGTCCAAGGCCCCCGACGAGTCCGCGGAGGCGGCGCCCACCGTCACCGCGCCGCCCAACCCCAACCTGCGGCCGCTGGTGGTCGACGTGGGCCGCTGCGAGGCCAAGAGCGGCCGCGCCGATCAGTTCGATCTGAACCACGACGGTCGCAGCGATCTCGTGTCGATCTACTTCGCCGGCGCGCAGAACCAGCTGCTCGCGTGCAAGCAGGCGGACCTCAACTTCGACGGCCGGCTCGACGCGTACTTCCACTTCGACGACAAAGGCGAGATCGTCCGCGAGCAGTTCGACCTCGACTTCGACGGTCGGATCGATCTGGGCCGCAGCTACAAGGACCGCGAGCTGCAGCTCGACGAGCAGGACCTCGATCGCGACGGCTACGTCGATGCGTGGCGGCGCTACGACAAGGGTCGATTGCTGCGCATCGAGACCGACCGCGACGGCGACGGCAAGGCCGACATGGTCACGCACTATCTCGCGGGCCACATCGACCGCGTCGGCTACGACGTCAACGGCGACGGGCGCTTCGAGCAGTGGGATCACGACGCGGCGCGGCGCGCCCGACTCGCGGAGGGCTCGCGCAAGGACAAGCGCAGCGACGCCGGCGCGGGCGAGGCCGGCGGTGGCTACGTCGAGGAACCCGACAAGCCCAAGACCGACGCGGGCGGCGACAAGCCCAAGGACGACAAGACCAAGGCCGACGACAAGGCCAAGGGCGACAAGGCCAAGGGCGACAAGGCCAAGACCGACAAGCCCGCGAGCGACAAGGCCAAGACCGACAAGCCCGCGAGCGACAAGGCCAAGACCGACAAGCCCGCGAGCGACAAGCCCGCGAGCGACAAGCCCGCGGCCGACAAGCCCGCGGTCGAGGCGAGCAAGCCCGCGACCCCGGCCAAGCCGCAGGCGCCCAAGAGCACGCCGGCCCCGGCACCGCTCAAGCCGCAGGGACCCAAGGGCGGATCGCCCGGCGCACCGTAGCGCCCGGCCGACGCCCGGCGGCACAGCGGCCGCGGTATGCTTGCGCCCCGACGATGGCCGATCCCGAAGCCCCCCAGTCCGAGCCGGCGAGCGTCGCCGAGGTCTCCATCGACGACGAGTCGTCCGACCTCGCCGATGCGGAGTCGGACTTCGGCCCGCCGTTCTCGGCCAAGACCTTCGGCGCCTCGTTCGTGTGGGCCAAGGGCGAGCAGTACGTCGCGACGGTGCTGCGGGTGAAGGAGGGCGAGAACGTCGTGGTCTCGACCGCCAACCGCAAGGACATGAACGTGATGCTGACCGGCGGCCGCGCGGTGCTCGAGGTCGACGAGGGCGGCGAGACCGACCGCGTCGAGCTGCTGCCGGCGGCGCCGGTGTTCATCGATCCCGGCAAGAGCTATCGCCTCGTCGCGATGACCGAGGTCGAGCTCTTCACGGTCTACTCGCCGATGAACTGAGCGACCGCCGGCCGCTGCCGGACCGCTGGCGTGATGGCGCGGCCCGCCCCCGCCTTGCTGCCGACGCGCGCACCGGTCACGGGCCCGGCTCGACCTTCGCGGTGCCCTCCCAGTAGGCGCGGTACACCGGCCAGCTGAAGTCGGCG
Source organism: Nannocystaceae bacterium (assembly GCA_019694555.1). Lineage (GTDB taxonomy): Bacteria > Myxococcota_A > Polyangia > Nannocystales > Nannocystaceae > Xiheibacterium. The sequence continues at coordinate 7,418 of JAIBBS010000212.1, read as the reverse complement.
ACCTTGCGGCCCAGGGTCAGGCCTTCGACGTTGTCGGCCTGGATGTGGTAGCCGCCCATCACGCGCGAGATGCCGGCCATCTCGGCGGTGGCGGTGAAGGTCGGCAGCTCGAGCACGATCTCGTGCGAGGCCGGCACGTCGGTCGCCGGCACGCCGCGCGCGGCCTGCATCTGCGCGGTGGTGCACTCGGCCTCGGTGTAGATGCCGGCGGTCTGCTTGGCGAAGGCGCCGAAGCGATCGCTGCCGGTGAAGTGGCGCAGCATGGTCGAGCACGCCGCCGAGACGGTGCTGTGGCCCGAGGGATAGCCGGGAAACGGCGGCGTCACGAAGCTGCGCGGCGAGTACGGGTACCACTGCTCGGCCGCGACCTCGCCGGTGCCCTTGCACACGCCCAGCCAGCCCTCGACCTTGCCGCCGCGATGGTAGTGACGCACCAGCGTGAACGGCCGGCTGGTGTCGTAGAAGCGCTTGGCCTCCCACGCCGCGATGAACGCATCGAAGGCGGTGTTGGCGATCGCGAAGAACAGCTTCACGTCGGTGTCGAGATCGTGGTGATCGCGGCGCGAGACGTCCTGCGCGAACTGCAGCCAGTGGCCCGACTGGCCGGTCGAGCGCGGCCCGTCGCGCATGAACTCGACGATGGCCTTCTGCTCGAGCGACAAGGTCGCGTTGAAGCGGATGCACTCCTCGGTCTGCGCCGCGAGCTCGGGCGAGCCGACCTTGGGCGGCGGCGGCGGTCGGAACTGATCGCTGCGCTGCAGCGCGAACGGCTCGACCTTGAACCACTGCGGCGTCAGAAAGCCCGGCGCGAAGGCGCCGCGCTTGGGATCCTCGAACGTGATCGGCTGCCAGCGATCGGGATCGACGATGCGATCGACGGGGTTCTTGGGCGCGTAGCCGGTGGTGTCGCCGTAGGGCGTGCCGTCGCCCCCGGGCTCGTCGCCGGCTTGGTTGCTGCCGTCGTGCCGACGGTGCTGCAGCACCGCCGCCGCGGCTGCGCGCCCGATCGCCGCGGGGCTGCCCGGCTCGCCCTGCAGCGCGGGGTCGTGCCCCATCTGCTGCATCTGCGCGTCGATGAACGCGCGGTCGGCCGGGAACAGATCGACCAGTGCGGCATGCATCGCGTACGCGATCGCGGCCTCCTTGTTGGCCTGGGTGTGCTCGGCGACCGGGCGCCGCAGGCTGCCGCCCAGCCGCGTGCCGACCGCGACGGGATCGTAGGCGGCCCACGCGTCGTACATCGCGGTCATCGGGATCGCCATCTGCCGCGAGATGATCGTCGGGCGCGCGCCGACCTGCACGACCTCGCGCCCGGTGACCTCGAGCATGATGTCGACCCAGCGGTACGCCGCGCTCGCTTGCGTCGGCGCGGCGCGGTGCTCGATGCGGCTGTGCTCCGCCGGCGGCGTCGGGCCGTGGTCACCGCCTCGAGGCTTGCGCTCGCAGGCCGCCGGTGCGAACGCGAGCGCGAGCGCGAGCAGGAGCGGAGCGTGCGACACACGACGTGCGGGGACGGGACGCATGGCGCGGTTGTACAGCACACTCGCGCGCACGCGCGAGCCCTCAACCGCACTGGAAGTCGAGGCCGCAACCGTTGCAACAGTCGTGGAAGCCGGGCACGCAGCCGGGGCCGTCCTCGATGCAGCACGGGCCCTCGTCGATCTGGCAGCCGGCGCAGGTGGCCTCGCCGGTGTAGTGGTCCCCGATCGAGGCGCAGGTGAAGCCGCCCAGATCGTTGGTCTCGCAGCTCTCGCCGCCCTCGATCACGCCGTCACCGCAGACCGGACCGCCGCCGCTGCTCTCGCCGCCGCCGTCGCTGCTGCTGCCCAGCGTGCTGGCGCCCGACTCGGTCGCGTCGGTGCTGCTGCCGTCGCCGCCGGCGCTGCTGTCCGCGCTGCCCCCGAGCGTGGTGCCCAGCGTCGAGCCCACGCCGCTGCTGCCCTCGGCGCTGGCCGAGCCGGCGCTGCTGTCGGCCGGCGCGCCGCTCGACGATCCCAGCGGGGCCGTGCTCGAGCCCTCGGACTCGCTGGCCGCGGATCCGATCGAGGTCGTGGGCTCGCCGCTGGTGTCGAAGCCGCACGCGACGGCGGCCGCGGCCAGCACCAAGGCGCAGGCGCAGCGCGCAGCGGCACGTGTGCGACGGACGATCGCTTCCATCGGTGCGTGCGATCGTATCATCGTCGGACCGTGGACCGAAGCCCGCGCGCCCCCCTGCCCCGTCTCCGTCTGCCCGACACGCTCGCGATCGCGCGCACGGACGCCGCGCGCCCCGGTGTGCTCGCGCTCGGGCTCGCCGCGGGCCTGCTGCTGGGCCTGGCCGCGTGCCCGCACGGCGACGACGACGGCGGCACCATCGACGACTGCCTCGCGATCGCCGACCAGCCGGGCTGCGAGGACGGGCACGGCTGCGTGTGGGTGCCGCAGGAGATGCAGTGCCTGGTCGACTGCGAGGCGATCGACGATCGCAACACCTGCAACGGTCAGGACACGTGCTTCTGGGACGGGGTGCACTGCAACGTCGGCGCGATATGATGATCCCGCCGCGACCCGGTCCGGGTCGCACGCATCACAGGCACGACAGCTCGGGATCGCCAGGCGCGTGGCAGCGCAGGCACACGCGACGGTTGTGGCTCGCGAGCGCATCGCAGCGCGCGGAGCGGGCGAAGTCGGCACCGTGCGGGCTGATGTCGAGCCCGGGCTGCCCCGCCGCCGTGGTCGCGTGACAGGCCAGGCAGCTGTCCTCGGTGTGGCACGACACGCACGCCGAGAGGTTGCGCTGCGCGGCCTGGGCGTGGCCCTGCGGCATGCCCGGCGGGCCGGCCCAGTCGGCGGGATGGAAGTCGAGCGGACCGCCGACGCCGAACTCGCCGCCGGCACGATCGCCGAAGCCCAGGCGCTCGTGGCAGCCCAGGCAGAAGCTCTGCTGGCGGTGGCAGCTCTGGCAATCCGACACCGCACCGCGGGCGTCTTGGCCGTGGACCATGACGTAGTCGCTGGCGTGGATCCGCATCGGTCGCACCGCACCGTCGTGGCAGTCGGTGCAGAAGGTGTCGTCGTGGCAGCGCTGACACGCGCGCGGGTCGGCCTTGGCGATGGTGCGGTGATCCTCGACGAACGCGAGGTCGTGGCCCATGCCGTGCGCGGTCGCGCCGCGGGGCACCAGCGCCGGCAGCGTGCGATCGTCTTGCGCGCGCAGCAGCAACCGCCCGTCGCCGCCGGCGACGTGGCAGGTCGCGCAGTCGTTGCTGGCGAGGAAGCCATCGTGGCAGTGCAGGCACTGCGCCTCGCTGGGCAGCTGCAGCACCGAGCCCAGCCGCACGTGGCTCATGTCGTGGCAGTCGCTGCAGCCCTGCCCCAGCGCACCGTGCTGCGCGTGATCGAAGTGCAGCAGCGGCCGCGGCATCCGCAGGCTCGCGCGCAGGCGATTCTTCGCGTCGAGCTGCGTGTGGCACGTGCCGCAGCGCGCGGGCTCGTCGGGCGTGCGGGGATGCTGCGCGCCGTGGCACTCGTCGCACACCGCACCGGTGGGCACCAGCAGCTCGCTGCTCTTGCTGCTGCTCGCGGCGCGGTCGTGGCAGCGGTCGCAGGCCAGGCCCAGGCCCAGGTGCTGATCGTGGGTGAAGCGCAGCGGGATGTCCTGCGCGGGATAGACCGCGCTGCCGCGCATGGTCGGACCGCTCGCGCTGCCGACCGTGGCCGGCACCTCGCCGCGGGCGCGCGGCGGCTTGCCCTGGCGCAGCACCGGTCCGCGGCCGACCCCGGCCGGTCGCGAGCCGCTGGGTGCGGCGTGGGCCTGCACCAGCCCGGCCGCCGCAAGCAGCACGAAGCACAGCCACAGCACGCGCGCGCGCATCATCGTCGTCCCCCGCGCAAGACCCAGTCGACCGACAGCGTCGCGAACAGACGGAACGCCGAGCGGTAGTAGGTCGTCATGAGCTGCTCGCCGAGCAGGTTGAGGTAGATGCCGTGCGCGATGCGAAGGTTGCCGCCGGCCTGCAGCGCGACCGACCAGCCGTGACGCGCCGCGACGACCTCGTCGCGGAAGCCCAGCGCGTACAGGCGCGCGTCGAGGGCGAGCCGGTCGTAGACCACGTGCGTGCGCGTGTCGAGATCACCGCCGATGCGACCGCCGCCCTCGCCCGACATGCCGAACAGATCGGCCCGCGCGGCGAAGCGACGGCGTCGCCACGCCGCGCCGGTGGCCCCGCCGCCGCCGAAGCGCGCGCGCCGGCTGGGCGCGGTGCCGGCCGCGGTGGGGTCGTTGCGGAAGATGCGGCCCTGGAAGCGGCCGTACAGCGTCCAGTACGGACCCGGCCGCACCTCGTAGACCGCGCGCACGTCCTCGACCGGCTCGCTGGCGAACACGTTGAAGATCGAGTCGAGGTCGAAGGCCGGGATCGTGCGGATGTACTGCAGTCGCGCGGTGTGCAGCTCGGTGATGGCCCAGCTCAGCATCGCGGTGGTGTCGTCGAGCCGCGCGGTGCCGAGGTTGTAGCGCGACGCGAAGCTCGGCGAGACGCGCCCCTGCGCGAGCCGCAGCGCCACCGTCGCGGTCACGAACTCCTGGTCCACGCCGGTCGACAGCCCACGGCTGCCGTCGGGAGCGCTCAGGCCCTCGGCGAGGCCCGCGGGCGTCCAGGTGCGGCGGTAGGCGAAGCGCGCGTCCATGAACTCGACGTCGCTCATCGAGAACGCGGCCCCGACCATCGGCGTGGTCACGCGATCGCTGGGCGTGCCGGCGGTGCCGTCGGGCGCGAAGTTGGGCAGGCCCAAGATGTCGCTGGGGTTCACCGCGAAGCCGCCGAAGGCCTCGAACGCGAGGTGTGCCGGCGTGCGCGCGCGGATCCAGCCGCCGTCGAACGCGTAGAAGTCCAGCCCGCTGAGCTCGAACTGTCGCCCGACGCGGAAGTCCACCGCACCGCCGAGGTTGCGGCCCTCGAGGTAGCCGTAGAGCAGGTCGAGCTGACGCCCGTCGATGGCGTTGAGCAGGCTCGCCGACTGGCCGACCGCGTTGCGGCGGAAGGTGCCGAAGTCGTGACGGATGCGCAGGCTCGAGACGATCTGCAGCTGGCCGTCCTCGGGCGCGCGCTCGAGCTGGTCGACGCGCTTGGGCGGCAGGATGCGGTACACGCCGATGCCGACGTACTGCGACAGGCGCCGCCGGCTCAGCAGCGTGCCCTCGGGCCCGGGCACGCGGACCATGTAGCCCTCGCCCATCGTCCGCGAGATCGTGCGCACGTCGGCGGCAGCGACCTCGCGCCCCGGCAGCGCGACCGGTGCGAGCACGCCCAGCAACCAGCCCCACCGCGCGCGCGCGCCACCGCGGCCCACGCGAGGGCGCGCTCGCGGCACGCGCCCGTGCGCGCTGGGCCGGTCCGACACGGCGGTCATGCTATGCCACGGCCGCGCCGCGGGTATACTGCGGCGGTGCTGATCTGGCTGCGCCGCGGCTTGCTCGCATCCATCACGACGACGGCGGCCTGCTTCAGCGAGGACGGCGGTGGCTCGGGCGCGGACACCCACGCCGCCGACAGCAGCGCGAGCGGGCCCGGCACCAGCGGCAGCAACACCACCGCCGTGGACACCGGCACCAGCAGCGACGCCGGCAGCAGCAGCAGCAGCACCGGCGGCGAGGCGTGCCCCGAGGGCACGGTGTACGCGCCGGCGGTGCCGCAGGGCTGGACCGCGTTCGACGTCATCACCGCGGTCGCGGCCGGAGACGATCCGCCCGCGTGCCCGCTGCAGCTGCAGACCCAGCCCGAGCTGCTGGGCGCGCTGCAGGAGCCGGGAACCGCGGCGTGCAAGTGCGTGTGCCCGACCGCGGCCTCGACGATCTGCGCGATCACGGTGCAGACCACCGAGCAGTGCACCAACATCGGCAACGACACGCCCGAGCCGCTGGGCGACGACTGCCTCGAGAACACGCTGCCGGCGGTGAGCCTGCACGCCGATCCGCAGGCCATCGTGCCGATGCCGCAGCCGCGCGGCGAGGGCATGCTGCTGTTCCGCTGCGCCGCGCCCGACACCTCCGCCTGCGTGCCGCGGCCGCCCGAGAGCTACGGCCCCTGCATCCACCACGACGGCGAGCTCGCCTGTCCCGAGAGCTACCCGGTCGCGTTCCCGGTGTGGGCCACGCAGTGCGACGCCTGCAGCATGCCCGACACCGCGGCGTACTGCGCGGGCCTGCACGTGTCGTGGTTCTACAGCGGCGATTGCAGCGGTGTCGACGACGGCTACGCCCTGCCCAACGACAACTGTGCGATGGCGGCCGACCGCCACTCGCTGCGCGCCAGCCCCGAGCCGCTGTCGTGCCCCGACACGACCGCGACCACGACCGCCGCGACGGTGTGTTGTGTCGCGCAGTGACGCGATCGCGCTCACGCTGGCGCTGGTGATCGCGGGCGGACCCGGCTGCCACGGCAGCACGCGCGCCCGGGGCACCCGCGCGCCCGCACCGTTCGTCACCGCACCGGCCGGCGGCGCTGCGGCCGACGAGGTCGATCGGCTCGCCGCGCTCGCGCACGGCGACGCGCGCGCCCGCACCGTGCGGCTGGCACGACTGCTCGATCTCTTCGATGCCGCGCGCATGGGCGACGACGCCGACGCGCGCGACGTGCTGTGGGCGAGCCTGGGCGGTCACACGCTGGGCCGCGGCCCCGAGGCCACGCGCGATGCGCTGACGCAGCTGCTCGAGCTGGCGCTCGCGCTCGACGACGAGGCACTCGACGACGACGCGCGTGCGGTGGTCGCGGATGCGATCGCGCTGCTGAGCACCGACCTGCAGCCGCCGACCGACGCGGACACGCTCGCGACGCGCACGCTGGCGTACCGCGCCGTCGCCGAGCAGGGTCACCCGCAGCTGCAGGACAACGCCCGCTGGCGCCTGTTCGATCACGCCGCGGGCACGCTCGCGGCCGCGATCGCGGCGCCGCTGCCTCGGCGCGTCGAGATCGCGGTGCAGGTCGGCTACGCCGAGCGCGAGGACCTCGCGCGCGAGCTCGCCGACGACGCGCCGCAGCACCACCCGCGTTGGTCGGGCGCGGCGCCGATCGTCGAGGTGTTGCAGCGGCAGCGGCAGGCCCTGCTCGCGCGCGAGGACTCGGCGCGGACGTGGTCGAGCGTGCTGCAGGCGCGCGCGGCCCAGGACCGTGCGCTGGTCGACTCGGCCCGCGCGGCGCTGCCGGCCTCGCGCGCGGCGGCACCGTGGGCGTGCATGCGCCCGGCCGGCACCGGCCAACGCGAGAGCCTGGGCCCGATCGTGCGCGTGGCGCAGGGGCAGCTCGTCGTCGACGACGGACGACCCGGCGCGCGCAGGCTCGCGCTGGAGGACGACGACGTCACCGACGCGGCCGCGGCCGTGCAGGCGGCGCTCGTCGCCGACGGTCGCGGCGTGCTGCTGCTCGCGCCCGATGGCAGCA
>JAIBBS010000384.1 GCA_019694555.1 Nannocystaceae bacterium | reverse complement strand
GGTCCTAGTCGCGCGCCAACGTGCGCGGGCGCCCGCACTCGATGGTGAAGACGCCCTCGGCGAGGCGCTCTGCGCCTGTCGGCGGGGCCTCGGGCGCGGCCCCGGGGTCGAACCACAGCAGGTTGAAGCGCGATGCCCGGGCCTCGTCCTCGGGGCGCGGCGCGCGGGCGCCCAGGCCAGCGGGCGGCGAGATCGCCATGAGCGTGCCGCCGCGATGGACCACGCCGACGGTGCGACCGTCCGCGACCATCATGTTGATCGGGCCGCCGCCGAGCATCGCCTCGGTGGTCCGCAGCGCGCGACGGATCTGCTCGGGCGTCGCGAACGGACCGCCCAGGGCACCCAGGGCGTGCAGCGCCGACAAGAAGCGCAGGAACACCAGCTCACCGTCGTTGCCCAGCGTCTGGCCGCGCGCGAGAAAGTCCGGGATCTCCTCGCGCAGGCGACGACGGGTCTCGGGGTCGAGCTCGGTCTCCGCACGCGCGCCGACCCAGCGGCGAAACCGTGCGATGCGGATCGACGGATGCGTCTCGGCGAAGCGCTCGTCGTCGGTCGCGGCGTGGTAGCTCGCGATCAGGCACGGCGCCTGGGTGCGCAGCAGGTCGTCGACCGGCTCGCTCGCGAGGTCACGCGCGATCGGACGCGCCTGCACGAAGGTCTCGTTGCCGACCACCGCACCGACCGACCAGCCGCGCAGATGGCAGTGGCCCTGACCCTCGGCGGCGATGCGCGCGTGGAGGTTGGTCGCGAGCATCTCGCCCAGCCACGCCGCGGCGAGCGGCGGACCGCTGGGGCGAGCGTCGATCAGCGCGAGCAGGTACGAGGAGGCCACGACGGCAGCATACCAGTGGTGTTCGCGAGGGCCAGCTGCAATGGCGGACGACGCGATCGCACGCGCGTGCGCGCGAGCCGTCGGCGCGCGGGGTCGCTCGGCGCGTGTGCTCGGTGGTGTCCATGCGGGTTGGCGCTGGGGTGTGACGCCGGTGTCGTCGTCCCAGCGCCGAGCCTGGTGCCGAGGGGATCGGACCGGTCGCGGCCGGTCGCGGCCGAAGGTGGTGCCCGGTCCCGCACCACGCTCGCGGCGGGGTGCGGGGGCGCCCGCGGTTGCGAGGTTTTTGCCGTGCGCGAGCGGCCGGCGTAGGGTCGCGGACCGATGCGCCCCTTCGATCGTGCGACGTCGTTGCCCAACACGGTGGCCTCGCGGTCGCGCGCGCGAGCAGCCGGCGCCGCTGCACCCACACGCACCGCGGCGCCCCCGCCGGCGGTCGCGACACGGTCCCGGCGCCGCCGCGGTGCGAGCGTCCTCGTCGTCGCACTCGCGCTTTCGGGCTGCGCCGGTCGCGACAAGACCACCAAGACCGAGGACGGGGTCAGCGCCGCGGACAAGCACTACGACGTCGCGGTCGCATCCTTCCACAACGGCATGTTCGAGGACGCCAAGCTGCAGCTGGAGAAGGCGCTCGCGGTCGACCCGAAGCACGCCGACTCCTACTACCTGCGCGGGGTCTTGCTGCTCAACGAAGGCAAGTCGATCCTCGACGCGGTCGAGATCCAGCAGTGTCTCGAGGACGAGGCCGCCGTGCAGCAACGCAAGCGCGCGCAGACGCTGCACCGTCAGGCCGGCGAGGCCTTCGACGCCGCCGCGCAGTACTACGAGGAGGGCGCGGCCGGTCGCGGTCGCGCGTACAACTCGCTGGCGGTGGTCGACCTGCAGTTCGAGTCGGTCGACAAGGCCGTCGACCACGCCCGCGCGGCGCTGCGCGAGAAGTTCTACTCGGATCGCTACTCCGCGCTGTCGAACCTCGGCTGGGCGTTCTACGTCGGCGGAGATCTCGTGTCCGCGACCGCGGAGCTGCGACAAGCGGTGCTGCTCAACCCCGACTACTGCGTCGGTCGCTACCGCCTCGCGCAGGTCTACCTCGACAGCGGTCAGCCCGAGCAGGCGCTCGAGCAGGCGCAGGCCGTGGTCGACAGCGATCGCTGCCCGATCCAGGACGCGCACCGGGTCCTGGGGGCCGCGCGGTTGCGGCTGGGCCTCGGCGAGGAGGCGCAGCAGGCCTTCACGAGCTGCGTGGAGCTCGCGCCGCGCAGCTGTCTCGCGCAGCAATGCCAACGGCTGCTCGGGGCAGAACCCAAGAATGACGAAGTGTTGGCCCGCGGCCACGGCGACGAGCCGCAGGGGTAGATCCCGGCGGGACGGCGCGGTTGCGGGATCGCACCTGGGGCCCCTTGCCGGGTGACGGGGCCCCGCGCCACACTCGGCGCCGATGCAAGGCGAGACCGGCCGCCTTCGTGTCGTGGCGCGCGAGGAGATCGAGCGCCCGACCACGCCCTCGACCGACGCTCCGTCGCCCGGACGTTTTCTGCGTGAGCAACGCAAACGTCGGGGCATGAGCATCGAGCAGCTCGCCTCGGCGACGAAGATCCCCCGCGCCAGCCTCGAGCTGCTCGAGGACGATCGCTACGAGGGCCTGCCCGGCCCCGTGTTCGTCAAGGGCTTCCTGCGCTGCGCCGCGCGGGCGCTCGGCGTCGAGGTCCAGACGGTGATGGACCTGCTGTACGAGCGCGAGCGCGCGGCGTTGGCCGCCCGCAAGGGTGCCAAGCCTTCGCTGCCGAGCCCGCCGCCGCTGCCGACCAAGGCCCGCGCCGCCGCCCGCGTGGGCGAGGAGCCGGCGCCCGGCCGCGCCGCGCCGCG
>JAIBBS010000211.1 GCA_019694555.1 Nannocystaceae bacterium | reverse complement strand
CCAGCGATCACGCGACGTCGTCGATGATCGACGCCGTCCCATCCGCACGCGCCGGTGGCTTCGCCGAGTCGAGCAGCGCGAGGGTCGCCTCGCCTTCGAGCTCGGTCTGCTGCTTCACCTTGCGCAGCATCGCAGCGTCGTAGCTGGGCGGAGGCGGCGCGCGGCCGACGCTCGAGATCCCGGACATCGAGGCCGGCATCGACGACGGGGGCCTCGGGCTTGAGCGCGAGCGCGCGATGCCAGCGCCGGGCTCGCCGCCCGCGCCGTGGGAGCCCCGGGCGCGCGAGGTTGCGCGGGCGCAGGTGGAGCCCGGCGCACCGCTTGCGTGGGCCGGGCCCGCGCGATCGACTACGCTGCCGCGCATGAGACTGACGCGACGTTCGATCGGCTGGTGTGTCGGTGCTTCGGTGTTCGTGCTCGCGACCGCGTGCAACGACGGCGGTGGCAGTCATGAGACCGGCACGCAGAGCAGCGGACCCACGACGTCGAGCAGCGAGAGCAGCGGTCCGACCACCGGCACCGCGAGCACGTCGAGCACGTCGAGCAGCGACGGCTCGGGTTCGAGCACGGCGGCCGACTCGACCTCGTCGTCGAGCACGTCCGCCTCGAGCAGCGGCTCGGACTCCACCACCGGCGGCATGCCCAGCGGCTGCAACGACGCGAACGACTGCGTCGCCTACGAGGACTGCTGCAACTGTCTCGCGCTGCCCGTCGGCGTCGAGCCGCCGCCGTGCGATCTACCCGAGTGCTTCGCGACCGCCTGCGGCGCGATCGGCATCAACCCGGTCGCGCAGTGCGAGCTCGACAGCTGCGAGCTCGTGCCGCTGCCGTGCAATCCCTACGACGTCACCTGCGACTCGACGCCGCCCGATTGTCCGGTCGGCAGCGCACCCAGCGTCGATCCGAACGACAGCTGCTGGACCGGCCTGTGCGTCCCCGCCGAGCTCTGCGACGTCGTGCCCAGCTGCGCCGACTGCCCCGACGACGAGGTCTGCATCTCGAACGTCGCGCAGCTGCCCACGCAGCAGTGCTCGCCGATTCCGCAGGCCTGCGAGGGCACGCCCACCTGCGCGTGCATGGGTGAGGTGTGCGTCGCGCCGTTCGATACCTGCAGCGACGGCGACGGCACCATCACCTGCTCGTGCGTCACGTGCTGACGGCATCGCGCGAGCCGTGGGTCGCGGCCCACTCGCGCGCGAGCAGCCCGTAGAGCACCGTGTCGCAGACCTCACCGGCGACGAGCCAGCGCTCGCGCAGCAGACCCTCGCGCGCGAAGCCCAGCCGCTCGACGCTGCGGATCGACGGCAGGTTGCGCGGGTCGATGTCGGCCTCGATGCGCCGCAACGCCAGCGTGCGCATCGCGTAGTCGATCACACCGACCAGCGCCTCGTGCATCAACCCCTGGCCCCACACGTCGCGCCGCAGGATGTAGCCGATCTCCGCGCGCGCGCACTGCTCGTGGAACCCGAACAGACTGACGGTGCCGAGCGCCGCGCCGCCATCGACGGGTTGCAGCACCAACCGCAGCGCAGAGCCGGCCACGCGCGCGGCCTCGTCGCGGGCGATCTGCGCGAGCGCCTGTTCGCGCGAGGTCCACGGCGGCGAGGCCCAGTAGCGCATGCCGGCGGCGTCGGAGAAGACCTCGAACAGCGCGTCGGTGTCGTCGACGCACGGCGGTCGCAGCAGCAGTCGAGGCGTGCGGATCGGGAGCTCGGGGAACTGCGGCATCGCGCGCGCGCCCGTCAGGGCTGCTTGCCGATCTTACGCTTGAGCGCCTCGAGCTCGCGCTCGATCGCCTCGGCCTCGCGCTGCTTGGCCTCCGCGGCCGCGCGCGCCTTCGCCTGCGCGGCGCGCTCTGCTTCCTTCGCGCGGGCCTCGGCCTCGCGCGCCTCGGCCTTCTCGCGCCGGGCCTTGGCACGCCGGCTCTCGTTGCGCTGCTCGGGCGGCTCGTCGCCACCGCGCACGCGATCGATCGCGTCCTCGGCGACCTCGCGACCGACGCGCCAGCCGAATCCCTGCACCAGGTAGCGTAGAAGACTCACGGTCCCAGCGTGCCCCAGATCGAAGGACGGTGGTGGCACCCGCCGGTTGCATGCGCAAGCGGGCGCGCTGCGCCGCGGCACGCCGAAGCCGTCGCGGCTCGCGTAGGATCGCGGGCGCCAGCATGGCCACGATCGCCTTCGTCAGCGCCGCGGCGCAGCCGCCGTTCAATGCCGACGACGCGCTCGCGATCGCGCCGCTCGAGGCGCTCGGCCACCGGATCGTGCCGTGGGTGTGGGACGCGGGACCGCTGCCGTCGACCATCGACGCGGTGGTGGTGCGCGCGTGCTGGGACTACCACCGCAAGGTCGCGGGCTTCCGCGCGTGGCTCGACGCACTCGAGCAGCGCGCGGTCACGGTGATCAACCCCGCACCGCTTCTGCGCTGGAACCTCGACAAGCTCTACCTGCGCGAGCTCGCCGCGGCCGGCGTGCCGATCCCCCGCACGGTGTTCGTGCCGCAGGGCCCGGCACCGCAGCTCGCCGCGTTGCTCGACGCGCACGGCCTCGACGACGCGGTGGTGAAGCCGGCGATCTCGCTGTCGGCCGATCGTACCTGGCGCTGCGATCGCGCCGGCGCGGCCGCACGCCAGCGCGACTTCGAGGCCCTGCTCGCCGATCGCAGCGCGCTGGTGCAGGCGTTCGTGCCCGAGGTGATCCGCGACGGCGAGCTGTCGCTGGTGTTCTTCGACGGCGACTTCAGCCACGCCGTGCGCAAGCGTCCGCGCCCGGGTGACTTCCGCGTGCAGGCCGAGCACGGTGGCAGCCGCGAGCCGTGCGAGCCACCGGCCCCGGTCCTCGCGCAGGCCCTGCGCTGGCTGTCGCACGCACCGCGGGCGTCGAGCTACGCGCGCGTCGACGGCATCGTGGTCGAACAATCGTTCGTGTTGATGGAGCTCGAGCTCATCGACCCGGTGCTGTTCCTGGCCGCGGCACCGCTCGCACCCACGCGCTTCGCCGCGGCGATCGATGCCGCGGTGTCGCGCCGCGGCGCGTCCGCGCGAACGCGAGACGAGCGGCTCGCAGCGCTGCTCGACGTCGAGGGCCACGTCGTGCTGCGCCTGCGCAGCGGCGTCGTGCTCGAGGGCTGGGTCGAGGAGCTGTCCGCGCTCGCGCTGCGCTTCGAGCACGCGCCCAGCCCGTTTTTCGCGCAGGCCCAGGGCAGCGCCGCGCAGGCGCCCGAGGCCCAGACGATCGCGCTGTCGGAGATCGACGCCGTGCTCGGCGACGACGGCCGCTGGCAGCCGTGGCCACCGCCATAGCGACGGACCGCCGTGCGCGTGGGCGCCGGCACCGACGCGTCTGGTGCAGCGCACGGTCGTGCTGGACACGGACGTCGGTGAGGGCGGATCCTGCACGTCGATGAGACCCCTCGCCGCGGCCTTGGTGTCGCTGCTCGTCGCCGCGTGCACCAGCAGCGAGCCCGCGCCGGCTCCCGCCACCGCGGACGCCGGCACGACGCCGCTGCAGACGAACAACCCCGCGACCCAGCACGTGATCGACGGCCTCGGTATCCCGGCGCGGATGTGGCTGCTGGGCGTGCGCGCGACATTGCCGTCCGCGCTGTGCGGCAACGAGTTCTTTCGCACGTGCTTCCCCCGCGCGATGAACGACTGCACCGACCACGCCCGCCGCGCGTTCGACGAATGCGTCGCACAGATGCCCGACGTGATTCCGCGCTCGCCCAATGCCAGCAACGGCGCCGAGGCGGGCGCGCTGCTGGGCCAGTGCAGCGGCACGGAGCTGCAACGCGGACTCGAACGCGCAGGCCTGCGCGATCGCGGGACCGAGTGCACGCGCATGGAGCAGACGCTGCTGCGCGAGATGGCAGCGGCGCGCCCCTAGCCAGCTCGACACCGGATACCGTTCGGATCAGACGCCCCTGGCTTCGTTGCCGATCCTCGCCGTGCGCCCAGAACCCGACGCCGCGGTTCCTCGCAATTGCGACTTCGTGACCGAGCAGGACGCCGGTATGGATTGCCGCAGTGGGCTGGGGCTCGGACTCGGGACCATGGGGCGTCACTCGAGTTGGTGATGCGCCAGCAGAGCGGGCATGATGACGGCAGTGGGCGCTCGGTCGCACCGCGTCGGGACTCGCTGGCTCGCGTGGCTGGCGTGCTGGACCGCGTGCAGCGATCCGGCCCGCGAGCCCGCGCCGTCGGTCCAGCCGCCCGTCGCCGCCGCGCCCACGCCGACACCACCGCAACCACGCCCGGTCGCGCCGTGGCTCGTCGATGTCGATGACGCCGCACTCGCGCGCCGCTTCGACGCGATGCGACGCTCGCCTGCGCTGCGGTGCGTGATCGATGTCGCCGTGCGCGAGCGCGAGACCAGCAAGCTGTTCCAGGCGGCCGCGGACGAGGCGCCCGGCGTGGTCCTGCGGGCGATCGCCGAGGCGGTGAACGACCATCCCGGCGTCGAGCGGCACGCGTTCGAGCCCCGCGCACTCGCATCGTCGGAGCTGCTCGAGCGCGGCAAGCTCGCCGATGGTCGCATGTTGCTCGAGAGCTCCGAGGCGCGCGACGATCCCTTCTGGGCCGAGCACCGCGCCGCGCTGGGCCTGCCGTATCCACCCCAGAGCCCGCGCACGCTGCAGATCATCACCGAGCTCGCGCTCGCAGGCCGGGTGGACGACGCCGAGCGGCTGTACACCGAGCGCGTCGCCACCCGGCAGCTCGAACCCTACGAGCTCGAGCATCACGTCCGCGCGCTGGTCGCCCTCGGTCGCAGCGACGACGCGGCCGCCGTGGTCGCACGTGAGCCGCCGCAGCGTCGCTGGGAGGCCCAACGCGCGTGGATGCGGGTCGCGCTGCGACGTGGTGTCGAGATCGCACCCGCACTCGATCGCCTGCTCGTGGCCCGCACGGATCGCGGCGTGGACTGGATCGCCGACGGCGTGATCGCGGCGGAGCTGATCCGCTTCGCCCGCGGCATGGGCCACGCGCACCTCATGGCGCCGCTGCGACGGCGCCTGCTCGCCGACCTGTCGACCGCCGAGCTCGGCCTCGACAGCGAGTTCGTGCTCGCCAGCTTGGCCGACGAGATCCTCGCCCACGACGACACCGACGAGATCGCCGCGCTCGATCCCGTGCTCGCGCGCAGCGAGATGAACGTGTGGAAGCGCTACGTCGCGGCCGTGCGCGCGCTCCACCATGGCTCGCTGCCCCAGGCGATCGATGCGATCGCGGCGGTCCGTGGCTCGATGCTGAGCGTGCTGTACGTGCGCGCATGGGTCCGCCACGCGGTCGCCGGGCTCGATGACGCGGTGGACCGACGATTCGTCGCGACCGCCTGTCCGCCGGGCACGTGAGGCTGACCATGGACTGCAGTCGAGGCCCCGCGGCGACTTGCAACGCCGTCGGTCGCGTCCCACCCCGCAGTCCGTGCGATCCTCGTCACGGCGCCGCGTTTGCAACTCGGTCCACCATGCGAACGCCGCGTCACCGCGTCCTGTTGTCGTTGGCTGCGTGGCTCGCATGCGGCGACGATTCCGGATCCCCAACACCCGTCGCCGAAGGCAGCGGCGATGCGACCAGCGAGGGCAGCTCGAGCGCCGCCGACGCGGGCAGCTCGAGCGCCGCCGACGACAGCAGCTCGGGCACCGGCGCCCACGGGTGCGGCACCAGCGAGCCGGGCGACGGCGCGGTGCTCACCGCCTTCGGTCCCGTGGTCGGCACCGCGGGTGACGGCGTCGACAGCTTCCTGGGGATCCCGTACGCAACGCCGCCGCTGGGCGCACTGCGGTGGCAGCCGCCGATCGATCCGCAGTGTTGGTCGCAACCGCTGGTCGCCGACGCGTTCGGGCCCGAGTGCGCGCAGCTGCAGAGCGAGGACGGGCCGCTGCTCGGCGACGAGGACTGCCTCACGCTCAACGTGTGGGCACCGCAGGCCGCAGGGCCGCATCCGGTGATGGTGTTCCTGCACGGCGGCGGGCACACGATCGGCTCCGGCAGCGATCCACTGTTCGACGGCACGTTGCTCGCGCGCGAGCGATCGGTCGTCGTGGTCACGCTCAACTATCGTCTCGGCGCGCTGGGCTACCTCGCGGATGCCAGCCTCGCGGTCGACGATCCGCGCGGCGTGTCGGGCAACTATGGATTGCTCGATCAGATCCACGCGCTGCGCTGGGTCGACGGCAACATCGCCGCGTTCGGCGGCGATCCCGAGCGCACGCTGTTGTTCGGCGAGTCCGCCGGGGCCGTGAGCACCTGCGCGGTCGTGGGCTCGCCCGACGCCGACGGCCTGTACACGCGCGCGTTGGTGGAGAGCGGCACGTGCTCGTTCCGCACCGCGGCGAGCTACGAAGCGGACGTCACGGCGCCGTGGATCGCAGCCTCGGGTTGTGCCGATGACGCGGACGTCGCCGCGTGTTTGCGCGCGATGTCGGTCCAGGACGTGCTGACGACACCGCCGGTCGGCTTCCCCAGCGTCTCCGCGCTGGGGCAGACGTGGAGCGCGTTCGTCGACGGCGTCACGCTGCCTGCGAGCACGCTCGATCGCCTGCGCAGCGGTGCACTCGCACAGCTGCCGCTGGTGGTCGGCTCCAACGCCCAGGAGACCGCACGCGACGTGCCCACGCTGACCGAGGACGCCTACGTCGCGCTCGTGCAGGCCAGCTTCGGCCCGTACGCCGAGCTCGTGCTCGCGCAGTATCCGGTCGCCGACTACGCCGATCCGACCGCGGCCTACGTCGCCCTCTCGTCCGACGCGAAGTTCGTCTGCGGTGCGCGTCGAGCCGTCGCCGCCGCGCGCGACGGTGGCGGCAGCTCGGTGTTCCGCTATCACTTCAGCTACGACGGCTACGAAGCGCCGCGGGGCAGCGTCCCCGCTGCCTTCCACGGCCTGGAGCTGGTCTACGTGTTCGGCAACTTCGCGTCGCTGTTCCCGCCACCGCTCGTCTACCAGCCCAACGCCGACGACGAGACCATGGCAGCACTGCTGGGCGGAGCGTGGGCCGCATTCGCGGACACCGGATCACCGTCGACGGCGTCGCTGCAGTGGCCCGAATACAGCAGCGGCGACGATCCCTTCGCGCAGCTCGACGTGCCGCCGGCCACGGGCGATGGCGTACGCACCGCGCAGTGCGATTTCTGGGACGGGCTGATCCCAGGATGAGCCCGACGCGACCTCGATTGCGCCAACGATCGAGGTCGCGCCGCGCGGACGCTGCCGACTACTGCGAGGTGCACTCGCACGAAGGGTACGAGACGCTCGACGTCACGTAGGGCACCGAGGGCTCGTGGTTGACGAAGCCCATGACCACGTCGTAGGCGAAGTAGGCCACGGCGATGGCGCCGGCGATCCCGTCCCAGAACCCACCGTTGCACGCCTCGAGCTCGGCGTCGCTGAGCAGTTGGATGTCATTGGTGTCGATCATCGTTCGTTCTCCTCAGTTGATCACTTCGCAGTAGTTGGGCGGGGTGTCGGACCAGACCGCCGCGGTGAAGTTCCAGAAGATGGCGAGGTAGTCGCCGATCTTCGCGCCGAGATCGTCCTGGCCCGCACCGGTCGCGAGCATTTCATCGTCATCGAGGGGTTCCATCGTATCGTTTCCTATCCACGTGACGTGCCGCCACCATTCGACGGATGCATCGCCGTGTCCACATCTCGGGCACGGTCGACACCGTCCTGCGACACTCTTGGTTCGCTGCGTGCCCAGATGCGTCGTCGGGTTCCCTCGATTCGTCGAACCACGAGCGATCCGGTCACGCGTCCATCGACGCGTACACCGAGCAGGGCATCGCACGACGCGAGGTCGTCCACGACACCGCGGGACCGGACGATCGACCGTCGCCGCGCGCGCGTGCGATCAGCTCCGCAACGCCCGCATCGCGAACAACAACGGCTCGCCGACGTACTTGCCCGCGCTCGCCGACGTGCCCGCGCTGGCCTCGTCCATCACGCGCTCGTGCAGCGCGTCGATCCGCAGTCCCGCGCGCTGCGCCGCCATGACGTAGTCGGAGATCGTGTGGTGGAAGCCGACGATCTCGCGCTTGACCTCGGGCGACTCGCGGAACCGGGCGTGCACGCCGCGCCGGGTCTGCTCGGGGTGCAGATCGCTGACGATGACCATGCCCCCCGGCGCGGTGATGCGCGCCAGCTCGGCCAGCGCGCGATCGAGCTCGCCGACGTGCTCGAGCACGAGGCAACACAGCACGATCTCGAAGCCCGCGTCCGGAAGCGCGATGCCGCCGCGGAGGTCCTGCTCCGCGCACTCGATCTCCGGCGCCTTGCGCCGCAGCTCGGTGAGCATGCGCGGCGATCCGTCGACGCCGGTGACACGCGCGCCCGCGCGATGCATGCGAATCGCGTGGCGTCCGGTGCCACAGCCGACATCCGCGACCGTCCGGCCGCGCACGTCGCCGGCGAGCTCGACCACGACCGGCTCCTCGAGCAACACCAACGGGTTGTCGTAGGCATCGTAGCTCGGCGCCCAGCGATCGTAGCCCTCGCGCACGGACAGCGGTGCACCCTGCGGTTGCATCGCGCGAGGGTAGGGACAAGCCCTTCGCGCCGTCAATGCAGCGTTCGCACGCGATGATCACCGCGCCGGGGTGTCGACCCCACAGCAACCGGCGCTCGCCCGCGTGCCGCCGAGGGGTCGACCCCCGACGCAACCACGCCGCCACGCGGGCTTGCGCGTGGCGCAGCGCTGGCAGCCGTGCGAGCCCATGCACCCGCGGTTTCTCCTTCGCTGCGCCGGCGTGTCGGTCGTCGGTCGCCGTAGCAACAACCAAGACGCGCTGCTGCTGCGCCCCGAGCTCGGGCTCTTCGCGGTCGCCGACGGCATGGGCGGCTACGAGGGCGGCGAGGTCGCGAGCGCAGCGGTCGTGCGTGCGATCGAGGACTTCGTCGCGCGCATCGCTGCGGATCCCGAGGGCACGTGGCCGGTGCGACCGCGCCGGGCGGTGGGGCCGATGGGCGCGCTGCTCGACGCGGCGGTGCGTGCGGCCGATCGCGACGTGAAGGCGCTGCGCACGGGTCGGCTGTCGCGCATGGGTTCGACCGCGACCGCGGTGTTGCTCGCCGGCGATCGACTCGCGATCGGCCACGTCGGTGACTCGCGGGTGTATCGGCTGCGCGGCGCGCTCGAGCAGCTGACCGACGATCACTCGGTCGCGGCCGAGCTCGTGCGCTCGGGCGCGCAGGACGTCGTCGCCGAGCAGTTCGCGAATTGCCTCACGCGCGCGATCGGCATGCCCGATCCGTTCGCGGTCGACGTGAGGGTCGAGCCGCTGTGCGCCGGCGATCGACTGCTGCTGTGCTCCGACGGATTGTGGGGCGCGCTGTCCCACGATTCGCTCGCGACGCTGCTCGCGATCGAGGCCCCGGCCGAGGCCGCGCAGTGCCTGATCGACGCCGCCTACGCCGGTGGCAGCACCGACAACATCAGCGCGGTGGTGGTGGAGATTCAGTCGCCGGGCAGCAACCCGTGACGCACCAGCAGGCTGCGCAGGTGCTTGCGATCGAGCTCGGCCTCGCGCGCGGCCGCGGAGACGTTGCCGTCGCAGCGCGCGAGCAGGTCCCGCAGGTAGCGGCGCTCGAACGCCTCGATCACCTGCGCCTTGGCCTGGGCGAACGGCAGGTCGCAGCGCACCGCGAGTGGCTCCGATGGCGCGGCGACACCGTCGGTCGCCAGCCGCAGCTCGGCGAAGCCGCGCGCGCCCGGCGAGAGCGCCAGCGCGCGATCGATCGCATTGCGCAGCTCGCGGACGTTGCCGGGCCAGTCGTGCACGAACAAGCGATCGAGGTTGTCGCCCTCGATCGGGCCCGGCGTGAAGCCGCGGCGCTGCAGCAACGCCGCGACCACCGGCGCGAGGTCCTCTCGGCGCTCGCGCAGCGGCGGCAACACCACGCGCACGACCGACAGACGGAACAGCAGATCAGGACGGAAGCGGCCCTCGGCCACCAGCTCGCGCAGGTCCCTGCGCGACGCCCCGATCACGCGCACGTCGATCGCCTCGTCGCGATCCGCCCCCAGCGCCTGCACCCGTCGCTCCTCGAGCACGCGCAGGAAGCGAGCCTGCGTCGATGGCGGCATGGTGTCGAGCTCGTCGAGGAAGATCGTGCCGCCCTCGGCGCGGGCGAACGCGCCGCGCCGCGCATTCGTGGCACCGGTGAACGCGCCGCGCACGTGACCGAACAGCTCGCTGTCGAGCAGGTTCTCCGGCAGCGCGCCGCAATCGAGCGCGACGAAGGGACGGGCTCGGCGCTCGCCGTGCTCGTGGATCGCCCGCGCGGCCAGCTCCTTGCCGACGCCGGTCTCGCCCTCGAGCAGCACCGACACGTCGCTCGCGGCTGCGAGCTCGAGCACGGCGAAGACCTCGCGCATCGCCAGGCTCTCGCCGACGAGCTCGCCGAAGCGCCGCGCCTGACTCGGCGTCACCTCGAGCGGCCGCGGTCGCGGCTGGATGCGCACGAACGTGTGCCCGAGCTTCAGCGTCGCACCCGCAGGCAGGCTCGCGGCGCCGACCTGCGAGCCCTGGTACAGCGTGTGATTGCGGCTGTCGAGATCGACCACCGCGTAGCGACCGCCCTCGTCGCGGATCGACAGGTGACGTCGCGACACCGCGGGATCGTGCAGCACCAGGTCGCACGCCGGATCGGTGCCGACGATCACGTCCGTCGCGCCCAGCTCGATCGCGCGGCCCATGTCGGGTCCTTCGACCACGACCAGCTGACACGGCACGCCGCCCTCGGTGGTCGCGCCCAACGCCATGGTGTGCATGGTGGTGGTCGAGGACACCCGGACCAGCTTAGCCGCAAACGCCGGCGCCATCAGCGGGACCGGGGCCGCGCGTCAGATCCGAACCGACGCCGTGCCACAGTCGTCCTCGAAAGCGACACGGATGGCGTTGCCACGAAAGCTTGTGCTCGCGCTCGTCGCGATGGCGCTGCTGGTTGCCGCGTGGGTGAGCGTGTCGCGCTCTCGGCCGCAGCCCGCGACGGGTGCGGCGCGAGATCACGTGACGGTGCCGGTCGTGCGCGAAGCGGCGCCAGCGGCCACGCGAACGCGCGACGAAGCCGAGCTCCGAGCCGCTCGCGCACGCTGGGAGCAGCGTCGCGCCGAGATCCACACCGCGCGCACGAGGCGATCGCCCGAGCCGGCACCGCAGCCACCGCCTGCGCCGGACACCGACGTGCGCGACGATTCACCTGCGGCAGCCGAGCACGGCGGCGACGCGGTGTTCGCAGCCTTCAACGAAGAAACGACGACACTCGTGCGGGGCTGTGAGGAGCTCATCGAAGGCAAGCCCACGCCGGTCCGCGTCACCGCGCGCCTGATCGGCGCCCCCGAGGTCGGAACGATGGTCGAAAGCGTCGCCGTCTCCGGTCCGCTCGAGCACCCCGACGCCCTCACCGAGTGCTTGATGGAAGGCATGTACACGCTGGGCTTCGGCGACGCTGCGACGCACTTCGAGCGCGACGCGGTGCTGACCCTGGGCCTGCTCGACGAGGTCGCCGCGCAGGGTTGGCTGACGCTGGAGCAGACCGAGGCAGCGCGCCAGCAGATGATCGCGGGCGGTTTGGATCCCGCGATCGCTCCGCTGGTCGTCGCCAGCGAGCAGGAGGTCCCGCAGGCTGTCGAGTGATGGCGACTACGGCAAGGGCGTGAGCGGGTCGCCGACCGGCGGTACCACGTCGCCGCTCCACGGCATCGCCGCGCCGCCGTCGCCGAGGTGACGGAACGCGGTCATGCGCCACGAGGCCGCGTCGCCGCCGATCTCGTCCTGGTCGACGATGAGCGCGACGACGTCGTCGGCGATGAGGATGCGTTCGCTCGAGGGCACGTTGGCGAAGCCCACCGCTGCGCTGGCGCCCCAGGTGTACCAGCCCTCGCCCGCGTTGTGCAGCGTGTACAGCCACAGGTCCGAGCCCGCGAAGAAGTCCGCGGGGTATTGCGGCCCCGGCACGTAGTCGTTGCTCGGATCGCCGTCGGTGTCGAACACGAAGGCGTACTGATAGCTGAAGTCGGGTTCGTCGATGTCGATGGGTGCCGCGACGCGCCCGTAGAAGATCGCGGCCGGCCCATCGATCGGCAGCGACATGCCGGTGCACAACACGGTGTAGCCCGCACCGGGGCCGCAGGGAACGTCGGACGGCAGGTCGACGCCGAGGATCGAACCGCCGCTGATCCAGTCGACCTCCTCGGTCGCATCGCTGGTCTTGATGCCGTCGGGGTGCAGCGTCTGGTTGCCGGCGGGCAACGACTGGCCGCCGCTGCACACGGGTTCATCGACGTCGGTGCCGAGCGCGGCGGCGAGTGCCTGTGCGATGTGCTCGAGGTCCGGATCGGCGCAGCCACCGGTGGGATCGGTGTCGCCGGTGGTGCCGTCGGTGTCGCCGGTGGTGCCGTCGGTGTCGGTCGTGCCGTCGGTGCTGCTGCTGCTGCTGCCGCCGGGATCGCCGGTGCACTGCGGCGGCGTCGGATCGGCGGCGACGGGCCGTGTCTTCGCTGCGCCCATGCGCAGCTGCGCGTCGGCGAGCCCGCGGATCTCGGCGAGGTTGTACATGCGCTGACGGATCGTGGATTCGGCGACGAGCGTGCTCATGAAGCTGCCGCCGCCCTCCTGCGCGACGGTCTCCAGACGGGCGAACTCGTCGGGATCCTCGACGAGCTCGCGCATCGAACGTGCGAGCGCGCTGGTGAACTCGCCGCCCTCGTCGTCCACATCGGGGTCGGCCCCACCGAACAGCTCGAGGAACGCGAGATCGAGGTCACCGAACGACGGTTGATCCGACCGCGCGGCCGACAGCCCGAGATCCGCGACGCATTGCAGATCGCCGAGCATCGCCTCGGACGCGCAGGTGTCGACGATCACGATGATCTCGACGCCGGGGTCGAACCGCGCGAGCTGTTGCGCGAGCACGCCCGAGTAGATGCCGCCCGCGTCACCGTGACCCAGCGTGCCGGCGAACATCTCCGACACCTGGCTGCCGTGCCCGGTGATGTAGATGACGAGGTTGTCGCCGGGTCCGAGTTCCTTCGCCTTCTGCGTGAACCATGCGTCGAGACCGTTCTTGCTGATCTCGCCCGCGCCCGCGCCGGCGGTGCTGCCGTGGGTCACGGTGAAGCCCAAGCCCTCGAGCGTCTGGCCCATGTTCGCGGCGTCGAACGCAAAGGACTCCTCGCCGCTTTCGTCCTCCTCCCAACCGTTGTAGACCAGCGCCGTGCCGAAGCCGGGCTGGCACGCGCCCTCGAGGCTCGGCTCGGGCAGCGCCAACGATCCGCGCCGCGGCGACTCCGAGCCCCAGACCCAGTTGTCGTCGTCCCAGTACTCGGCGGTGTCGATCCACAGCGGCGTGCCGTCGAGGATCGGCCACCAGTTGGCGTCGTGCACCGTGATCTCGCCGCTGTTGCGGTCGACGAGCACGAAGCGCGTCGCGTGGTCGAAGCGGGCGCCGGGTTCGTCGTCGATCCAGAACAGCCACGCGTTCGACTCGATCGCGATCGCGGTGCGCTCGCCCATGCGCGTGGGCGAACCCACCAGCAGTGCCGAGTCGGGCGTCACCGGCTCGGGGTGAGAGAAGACGATGGTCGGGTCGTTCGCGTCGACGAGCTGGTCGACGACGAGCTGGCCTGCGCGCTCGCGCGAGATCGTGGCGGAGCCGTTGTTGCAGCCGGCGAGGGCGAGTGCCGCGAGCCCGCAGGCGTGGAGGGCGAGACGCTTCATGCCCGGGCTGATGCTCGACCGCGTGCGGCGATTGCGGCCCCATCGCGAAAGCGCCTCTGTGGGGTCGCAGGGGGCCGTGGCGCGCGATCGC